>NZ_BAGH01000001.1 GCF_000308715.1 Nocardia tenerifensis NBRC 101015 | reverse complement strand
CTCGGCCTGCTCGCCCGCCTCGCCGTCGCCGTGCTGGCCGGCGGCCTGCTGGCCGAGCTGGCCGCGGTCGTCGTCTTCGGCGCCGGCGTGGACCGGACCCTCGACCAGCGAGCCCAGCGCTCGGCCGCCGACGCGCCCGTGGTCCGCAGTGCGCGTGGCGAATTGGAGCGGGCGCGCGCGGACCGGACCGCGCTGGATCAGGCGATCGCCAAGGCGCAGGCCGACCTGGACCGTTCGCTGGTGATCGCCCGCTGCGAGGTCAATCCGAGCCCGGAGTGCCCGCAGACCCGGATCACCAATGTGCCCGGCCACGGGCCGGAGGCCCAGACCGCCAACGACATGCTCGATGACGCCCGCAAGCAACTCGCCGCGACCAGGGCCCGCGCCGACGCTCTGGACCAGCGCGTCGCGGACGACGAAAAAGCCTTGGCCACGGCCGAATCCAGCGCCTACGCCGATGCCGACCGCGGCCTCGGCGCGCGGTGGCAGTCGATGAACGACTACACCACGCACAACTCGGACGCCCTCGCGCTGCGGGTCCTGACCATCATCGCCTCGATCGCGCTCGCGCTGCTGCCGCTCGTGCTGCGGTGGTGGCGCGGTCAGACCTCCTTCGACCGGCGCGCCGCCTACCTCGTGGTGCGCGACCAGGCCGAGCACGAGGCCGACGCGGCGATCGCCGCCAAGCAGGCCGAGGTGCGGGTGGAGGCCGAAGCCCTGCGTGCCGAGCAGCAGCTCACCGCGGCTCGCCTCGCCGTCGAGGCGGACGCCGCGATCGACCGTGAGCGCCAGCGCACCCGAATAGTCGCCGCCATCGGCGGATTGGAGATCGGCGTCGCCGAACCGCCCCGCCGCCCCGCACTTCCGGCCGCACCGGCCGACGACCGAGAGGACAGCTCCGTGGCCGCCGAAGGATTCACGACCAACCTGCCCGCCACCACGCAGGCGCTCGCGCCGAGCACCGGCGCGACGCCCAAGACCGGCGGCGGGCTCGAGCTCCCGCTCATCGGTACGGTGCCGTTCACCGACACGGCCGCACGGCTGATCCGCCCGCTCGTCCCGTCGTTCGTGGCCAACGCCATCGACAACGCCACGCACCCGCTGCGCACGGCGCGGCAGGCGTTCGAAGAGGTCGAGGAGATCACCTTCACCCTGCGGCGCACCCGCAAAGTCACCGTGCACACCCAGGATTCGCACGCGCCGAGCGGGTATCAGCTCGCGCCGGGTGCGCCGCACGCCCAGCACGTGGCCGCCACCGTGGTCGACGCGGAGTACGGCCGTCCGGATCCGCGCTACTCGGCGCTGCCGGAGGCGCGACAGTACGATCTTCCGTCCGCGAACCAGAACGAGATCACTGACCGGAGGCAAGGCGAACTGCCTGATCACGGCCGTCGTGAACTGCCGCGCGGCCGCTGATCGCCCACCGCTGGTCCGGCGCTTCCCGGGCGGCCCGGCCTAGGCTTTGATCTCATGGCCCACAGTGACGTTTCGACAGCCGCGTTCGGCTCGCGGCTGCTCGGACCGGTGGACGAGTCCTCGGGAATGCGGCGACTGCGGGTCCAGCTGCTGCTCACCGTGCCGCTGGTGGCCGCGAACCTGGCCGGCATGGCCGTCACGTTCGCGTTGGTCGGCTTCGTGCTGCCCGGCCCCGCGGTGTTCACCAGGGACCTGCTGCTGCTCAATGTCGTCGCGACGCCGGCCTACTCGGCCTTGGCGCTGCTGATCGGGATGTGGTGGGGCACCGTCAGCGGGTTGCGCGCGCTGCGCTGGGCCACCGACCCCGACCAGGTGCCGAACGAGGCCGAGCAGATCGCCGCCACCGCGGTGCCCCGGCGGCTGGTGATCCGGCAGGCGGTGCTGTGGTTCGGCGGGGCCGCCGTGCTGACCCCGCTCTACGGGGTGCTGGAGCCCGCGCTCATCCCGAAGATCCTGCTGGGCATCGGCTTCAGCGCCATCGTGGTGTGCGCCAACAGCTATCTGATCGCCGAGTTCGCGCTGCGGGCGGTGACGGCACGGGTGTTGGACGCGGCGCCCTCGCGGCGCAGGCGCGGGATGGGCGTCTTCATCCGCTCGCTGATCGCCTGGATGCTCGGCACGGGGGTGCCGGTGGCGCTGTCGATGATCGTCGCGGTGTGGGCGCTGGTCGACTCGTCGGTGAGCACGGCCCGGCTCGCGGTCTGCGTGCTGTCGCTCGGCGGCGCCACGCTGCTGTTCGGCCTGCTGTTGATGACGCAGACCGTGTCGGCCATCCTCGCGCCGATCCGCGGCGTGCGACGCGCCCTGCGCCAAGTGGAGGACGGCGACCTGCGGGTGACGATCACCGTGTACGACGGCACCGAACTCGGTGAGCTGCAAAGCGGTTTCAACCACATGGTCGAGGGGCTGCGCGAGCGCGAGCAGATCCGGGATCTGTTCGGCAGGCACGTCGGGCGCGAGGTGGCCGACGCGGCATTGGCGGGCAACCCCACGCTCGGCGGCGTGGAGACCGAGGCGGCGGCGCTGTTCATCGATATCGTCGGCTCGACCACGATGGCCGCGACGGTGCCCGCCGGCGAGATGGTCGCCATCCTGAACCGCTTCTTCGACATCGTGGTCGACGAGGTGGAGGAGCACGGCGGACTGCTCAACAAGTTCGAGGGCGACGCCGCGCTGGCCGTATTCGGCACGCCCGCCGCCCTTTCCGACGCTTCGGGCGCCGCTCTGGCCTGCGCCCGCGCGATCCGGCGGCGGCTGGACACCACCGCCAACGACTTCATCGCCGCCATCGGCGTCGCGGCGGGCCGCGTGGTCGCCGGAAACGTCGGCGCGCGACAACGCTACGAGTTCACGGTGATCGGGGACGCGGTGAACGAGGCCGCCCGCCTGTGCGAACTCGCCAAACAGGACGACCTCCTGCTCGCCTCCGGGAACACCATCGCCGACGCCGACCCCGCCGAGGCGGCGCACTGGCGGCTCGGCGAGTCCGTCACCCTGCGCGGCAGGCTCACCCCGACCCAGCTCGCCCGCCCGCTCGACGCGCGATCGCGCGAGGACGCGCGGCACGAACGGCAGCGCGGCGACGGACTCACCCCCTGACGTCCGCACCCGCTCCATGCGGAACGGGTGCGGATCGTCCGAACGTCACGGGCGCGCGGCGCGCAACCGGAACGCCACGACCGCGGCGATCAACAGGATCGACGCCGTGCCGACCGCGGCGAAGTGCACGCCGGACACGAACGCCTCGTGCACCGAGGTGAGGAAGGCGCCCGACACCGGCTCGGGCAGCCGCTGTGCGAAACCCGTTGCCGCGCCCAGCGATTCCGACGCGACACCCACCTGGTCGCCCGGCACGTGCGTCAGGTCGAGGCCGTTGCGGAAGATCGCCATGACCACGCTGCCGAGGATGGCGACGCCGAGCGCGATGCCCGTCTCGTAGGCAGTCTCCGAGACCGCCGCGGCCGCGCCCGCCCGCTCCACCGGCGCCGAGCTGACCACCAGGTCCGACGAGACCGTCAGCGCCGCACCGACTCCCGCGCCGATGAGCAGGAAGCCGAGGACGAACGGCGTCGTGCTCCCGGCCGGTTCGGGGCCGAGCAGGAGCAGCAGTCCGGAGCCGACCGCAGCGAGGGCCAGCGAACCGCCGAGCACCGCGCCGGGTCGCAGCCGCTGCACCAGCCATGCGGCGCCGAGCGAGGCGAACACGCTCGCCGCCAACCCGGGCAGCTCGAGCAGCCCGGCCTCCATCGGCGAGTGGCCGAGCACCAGCTGCAGGTACTGGGAGCCGAAGAACAGCACACCCGCCAGCGCGAACACCGCGAGCAGGTTGGTGATCACGGCCGTGCGGAATCTGGGCAGTGCGAACAACTTCAGATCCAGCATCGGGTCGGCCAGGACGCGCTGCCTGCGCACGAACACCACGCCGGCCACCACACCGATCGCGCCGATCACGGCCAGCCGCGGGCTGAGCCCGTGCGCCGCTGACTCCTTGATGGCGTACACCATCGGCACCAGCGCCAGCATCGACAGGCCCGCGCTCGGCAGATCGAAGCGGCCGGGGTTCGGGTCCCGCGACTCGGGCACGAGGAACGGGCCGAGGGCGATCAGCACGAGCATGACCGGCAGGTTCACCAGGAACACCGAGCCCCACCAGTAGTGCTCGAGCAGCCAGCCGCCGAGCAGCGGACCGGCCGCGGCGCCGCCGCCCGCCATCGCGCTCCACACCGAGATGGCTATGGTGCGCTGGCGCGGGTCGAGGAACATGGAGCGGATCAGGCCCAGCGTCGCGGGCATGAGGGTGGCGCCGGCGACGCCTTGCAGCACGCGCGCGCCGATCAGCATCTCCGGCGAGACCGCCCAGGCCGCCATGACGGAGGCGACGCCGAATCCGGCCGCGCCGATCAGCAGCAGCCTGCGCCGGCCGATCCGGTCGCCGAGGTTGCCCATCATGACCAGCAGGCCGGCCAGCACGAACGAGTACACGTCGATGATCCACAGCAGCTGCGGCGTCGTCGGCGCCAGATCCGCGCTGATCGCGGGCACGGCCAGGTCGAGCACCGTCGCGTCCACGGCGAGCAGGAGTAGAGCGAGAGCGAGCACGCCGAGGCCGGCCCAGTCCCGCGCGGTGGCGCGTGGCGGGGCATCCGACCTGATGATCCGGGGGTTGTTCGCGGTGTGCGTGCTCATTGTCTCTCTCGACTCTCGTCGCGCTCTCTTACTTACCGTCCGGACGGTACAGTACCAGACTTGACCGTCCAGCCGGTATAGTTCGGCCGGTGACGGCTAACACCCGCGACCGGATATTGGACGCACTCGAATTGCTGCTGCTGGACAAGGGCATGTCGCACGTGACTTTGGAGAGCGTCGCGGCGCGAGCCGGCGTCTCCAAGGGCGGGCTGCTCTACCACTTCAAGAACAAGGACGCGCTGCTCGCCGGCCTGGTCCGGCGGCTGGCCGACCGCGCGAATCAGCAGCTGTCCGACCACATGGACCGCGGCCAGTCGGTCGCCGGGTGGTATCTGCAGACCCCGAACCCCGACGACACCGTCGACGCGGTGGAGCTCGAGATCTACCGCTCCATGCTCGCGACCATGCGCACCATCGACGCCGCGGCCGAGACCGCGGACGACGAGGTGCAGCAGGCGCTGACGGAGATGATGGACAACTGGTCGGACGGACTGGACAACGAGATCGACGATCCCGTGCACGCCGACATCGTCCGGCTGGTCGGCGACGGCGTGTACCTGCGCGCCCTGCTCGGCCTGCCGCAGATCGAACCGGCGCGCTACCGGCGGGTCGTCGACCGGCTGCTGGGTCACCGCGGCGAGCCCACGACCGAATAATCGGCGCGGCTGCGCTGACCGCGAATTGCCCGCTGCCCGTTAGACTCGGCCCGTGCTACCAGCCGCCGACCCGGCCGGTGCCGTCGGGGCGGGAGACGATCCGGTACCAGGGAACCCTGGAACGACGGTGCCGATCCGTCCGATGACCTTCCGCGAACTGCTGGACGTGCCGTTCGCGCTGATCCAGGCGAACCTGCCCGCATTGGCGTGGGCGAGCGCGTTGTCGCTGGTCACCGCCGAACTCGTCATCCTCGCGTGCACCGCGGGCGCAGCGCGGCTGACCGGCGACACCGACGAGGCCGTCGCGTGGGCCGCGATCCTGTCGACGTTGGCCTGCGTATGGCTGCTGCGGGGTGTGCTGCGCGCGGTGACCGTGGCGGTCGGACTGGCGAGCGTGGCCGGCGCGCCGATCGGCTGGCGCACGGCGCTGCGCAGAGCAGGCGCGGTGGCCGGGCCGCTGCTGGTGTTCCAACTCCTTTACACCCTCATCGGGATCGGGGTGCTCGCGCTGTCCAGCCCGTTGATCGTCACCTTCCCGTTCGGCCTGCTCTGGCTGGGCCGGCTGCGGGGCACACGGTTCGTCGCGGTGCCGGCGATGTTCATCGAACAGTCCCCGCATCGGGTCGCCGTCGCCCGCGCGAAACTGCTTGTGGCGGGCGCGGAGTGGCAGACGGTCGGCCTGTGGTGCGTGCAGCGCGCCCTGCTCGTGCTGTTGGCCGTGCCGCTGCTCGGGATTCCGTGGTACCTCTCGGATTTCTCGGGCACCCACCGATGGGCGGTGATCGCGCTGCTCACCAGCGGCGCGCTGCTGATCGTCGCGTTCGGCGAGGTGGTCGAGGCGGCCACCCGGGTCGTGAGCTACATCGACCGTCGCTGCCGCCGTGAGGGTTTGGACATTCACGTCCCCGGCCTCGAGGTGAGACCGTGAGCGAGCACGACGAGGCGCCGCCGAGTCCACCGCGCCTCGGCACCGCGGCCGAGCACCGCGCGGCCGCCGAAAATGCCGCGCGGCAGCGGGATTTCGACAGCGCGCTGCGCGAACGTTTCCGCGCCGTGCTGCGCGGGCTCGAACAACGCGGCGTCCTCGAGGTGCGCCGCTCCCGCACCGCGCGCGAGACCGCCGACGACGCGACGACCGTGCTGCCGCTCGAGGTCGCCACCGAATTCCACCCGGCCGCACACAGTTTCGACGAGGTCGTCTACGGCGGACGGCGCGCGACCGAGGACGAGTACCGCAGGCTCGAGTACGCCGACCGGTTCTCCGCCGCGGCCCCGCCGCTCGCGCCGGAGCCCACCGAGATCGCCGTCACCGAGAAGACGCCCCGCACGCGCAGATCGCTGCCGCCGCTGCCGAACCTGTTGCGCAACCCCAAGTTCTGGGCCGCGCTGGCCGCCGCGGCCGCGCTACTGCTCCTGCTCTACGCCGCGCTGCAGTCGTGCGGCGCGCCGAACGCGCCGACGCCGCAGCCACCGGATCTCCCCAACACGAGGCCGCCGCGCGCCCCGGACGGCTTCGGCACCGGCGACGATCCGATCTGGGATCGGCTGCCGGCGCCCGTCTTCTTCGGCGGGCTGCAGTTCCTCGTCGCCGCCGCCCTGGTGGTGTGGTGGCGGGCGCGCCGCCGCGGCGCGCTGGTGCGTGAACCGCGGCCGGTCGAGGTCGCGGCCAACGAACTGCTCGCCGGGCAGGCCGCGCTGTATCGACGCGCGAAGGACCACGAGCATGTCGCGGCCAAGCTCCGGGCGGCGACCCTGCGGCGTGTCCGCCCGGTGCTCGGGATGACCGCGGACACCCCGCCGGACCGGCTCGTCGCCGCGCTGGCGGCGCGCACCGGCGCGGACCCGAATGAGCTCGGGCTCGCCCTGTTCGGCGCGGTGCCCGACGCCGGAACGCTGGAAATCGTTGCCACCCAACTCGAGTGGATCGAAGCACTCACCGCATCGACGGGGCGCGGGAACCCCCGCACGACACTGGAGGTCGGATGACCATCCCCACGAACACCACACACTCCCCCACCGCTCAGGAGGCGGGCGCGGCGTTCGCGGCGCTGCGCACCGAGATCGGCAAGGCGGTGGTCGGCAACGACAACGCGATCATGTTCCTGGTGCTCGCGCTGCTGTGCCGGGGGCATGTGCTGCTCGAGGGCGTGCCGGGCGTGGCGAAAACCCTGCTGGTGCGGGCCCTGGCAACGGCACTGGACCTGGAGCACGCCAGGGTGCAGTTCACCCCCGACCTCATGCCCGGCGACGTCACCGGCTCGCAGATCTACGATCCCCACTCGGCCGAGTTCACCTTCCGGCAGGGCCCCGTCTTCACCAACCTGCTGCTGGCCGACGAGATCAACCGCACCCCGCCGAAGACCCAGTCGGCGCTGCTGGAATCCATGGAGGAGCGCCAGGTGTCGGTGGACGGTCAGCCGCGGCCGCTGCCCGACCCGTTCGTGGTGATCGCCACGCAGAACCCGATCGAGCAGGAGGGCACCTATCCGCTGCCGGAGGCGCAGCTGGACCGTTTCCTGTTCAAGGTCGACATCCAATTGCCCGGCCGCGAGGACGAATTCCGCGTTCTCCAGCGGCACGCCGCGGGCTTCGACCCGCGCGATCTGGCCGCGGCCGGGCTGCGGCCGGTGGCCGGGCCGGCCCATATTCTCGCCGGACGGGCCGCGATCGCCGAGGTGACGATCGGCCCGGAGGTGCTGGCCTACGTGGTCGACCTGTGCCGGGCCACCCGCATGTCCCCGGCCGTGCAGCACGGCGCGTCCACCCGCGGCGCGACCGCGCTCATGGCGGCCGCGCGGGCGTTCGCCTGGCTGAACGGGCGCGGGTTCGTCACCCCGGACGACGTGAAATTCCTTGCCGTCGCGGTACTCCGGCATCGGCTGCAGTTGCGACCGGAGGCGGAGCTGGACGGCGTGACCGCCGAGAGCGTCATGTCGTCGCTGCTGGTCTCGGTTCCGGTCCCGGTGTAGCCGGTGGTCGTCACCGGTCGGCTGGCCGCCGCGGCGGGCGTGCTCGCGCTGCTCGTCACCTTCGTCGTTCCGTCGCTGCTCGGTGTGGTGGTCGCGACGAGCCTGCTGGCCGCCGCGCTGCTCGTCGATCTCGGCTCGGTCGGCCGGGCCCGCGATCTCACCCTCGCCAGGGAGCCGTTGACCGTGGTCCGGCTCGGTCGCTCCACCGAGGTGGAACTCGTCGCGACCAACACCGGGACGCGTGCGCTGCGCGGCACCGTGTGGGACGACTGGCCCGACAGCGCCCGCGCCGAAAATCGCTCGCACACAGTGGATTTGGCTCCCGCGACGCTGGTCCGCTTCCGGACCGTCCTCACCCCGACCTACCGCGGCGACCGGGTCGCGGGGCAGGTGACGGTGCGCCTGATCGGCCCACTCGGCTTGGCGGGCAGGCAGACTCGCCGCGACGTCCCGGCCCGGGTACGGGCGCTGCCGCCATTCCGCAGCGAGAAACTGCTGCGCTCGAAGGTCAAACGGCTCCAGCTGCTGGAGGGCCGCAACGTCGCCAATCTGCGCGGGCAGGGCAACGAGTTCGATTCTTTCCGTGAGTACGTCGCGGGCGACGACGTGCGCGGCATCGACTGGCGCGCCACCGCCCGCGCCACCGACGTGCTGGTGCGCACCTGGCGCCCGGAGCGACACCGGCACATGCTGATGCTGCTCGACACCGGCCGGATCAGCGCGGGCCGCGTCGGCGACGGCACCCGCCTGGACGCGAGCATCGAGGCCGCGCTGCTGCTCGGCGGGCTGGCCGCCGCGGCGGGCGACTCGGTCGACCTGCTCGCCCATGACCGCGAGCCGCGCGCCGAGGTCCGCGGCATCAGCGGAAAAGCGTTGCAGCTCAGACTCATGCACGCGATGGCGGGCATCACCCCCGTCCTGGTCGACACCGACAGCGCGGGCCTCGTGCGCGCCGCCATCCAGCGCACCCGGCGCCGCAGCCTGGTCGTCTGGTTCACCAGCCTCGACGGCGCCGCCGTCGAGGAGAACCTGCTCCCGGTGCTGCCCGCCCTGGCCCAGCGCCACCGGGTCCTCATCGTCTCGGTCACCGACCCCGAGGTCACCGCGGCCGCCGCCTCCCGCGCCGACCGCTACGCCGCGGCCGCCGCCGAGTCAGTCCTGGCCGAACGCGCGCTGGTCCAGGAGTCACTGCGCCGCAGGGGAATCGGGGTGGTCGCCGCCTCCCCCGACCGTTTGCCCGAGGCCCTCGCCGACGAATACCTCGAGCTCAAGCAGTCCGGCACGATGTAGCCGCGCGCGGCGGGCACGGAGCATCATGGAGCTCATGTCTGATCTCGCCGCGTTCGTCCGCGGGCTGCCCAAGGCCGAGTTGCACCTGCACCTGGAGGGAACCCTCGAGCCGGAGTTGAAGTTCCGCCTGGCCCGGCGCAACGGGATCGAGCTGGCGGAGCGGACGGTGGACGAGGTCGAGCAGACCTATCGGTTCCACGACCTGACCTCGTTTCTCCAGGTCTACTACCCCGCCATGCGGGTCCTGCTGGAGCCCGCGGACTTTCACGATCTGGCCTACGACTACCTGACCAGGGCGCACGCCCAGGGCATTCGGCACGTCGAGATGTTCTTCGACCCGCAGGCGCACACCGGGCGCGGCGTCCCGTTCGCCACCGTGATCGAGGGGTATCGGTCGGCGATCGTGCGGGCGCGGCGCGAGTTCGGGATCTCGGCGGAGTTGATCCTGTGTTTCCTGCGCGACCACTCCGCGGAGTACGCGATGGCGACGCTGCTGGAGGCGCTGCCGTACCGCGACTGGATCATCGGCGTCGGCCTCGACTCCGACGAGCGCGGCAACCCGCCGAGCAAGTTCGCGGCGGTCTTCGCGCGGGCCCGCCGCGAGGGCTTCCTGCTGACGATGCACTGCGACATCGATCAGCAGGACTCGATCGAGCACATCCGGCAGGCACTCGAGGACATCGGCGTCGATCGACTCGACCACGGCACCAATATCGTCGAGGACGACCGGCTGGTGGAACTGGCCAGGGACAAGGGAATCGCGCTGACCTGCTGTCCGGTCTCCAACTCGTTCGTCACCAGCCGCATGAAGTCCGACGAGATCGTCGGGCTGCTGAACCGAGGGCTCACGGTGACGGTGAACAGCGACGACCCCGCCTACTTCAAGGCGTACGCGGCCGACAACTATGTCGCGCTCGCCGAGCACGCCGGCCTCGGCATCGATCAGCTGGTGGCCTTGGCGAAGAACTCGTTCCGCGGCTCGTGGATCACCCCGGCGCGGCTGGCGCGGTTCCTCGACGAGATCGACGAGTACGTCGCGGCCAACCGGTGACTAAGGCCCAACCGGAAGCGGTCCCGGCCGGAAGACCGGGAACATCGGCGGCGGCAGCGCGCGACGCTGCCGCTCGGCGATGACCGCGCCGAGGATCTGCAGCGGCGGATACCCGGCAGGCACAGGTACTTGGAGTCGCGCGCACACCGCGGTCACCAGCGCCACGCCCAGTTCGTGCTGCGCGACGGGCGTGAGGGTGCGAAACCGGCTCAGATACTGACGCACCGCCAGCGCCAGCTCCTCCGGCAGCATGGCCAGCGGCAGCGGCCCCGCCCACCCCGCGAGCCACGGCGGCGCGACCGCCAGCAGCGGTGCGGGCAGCGGCCGCTGGGCGTGCACGACCACCGTGCCCGCGAGCACGTCACCGATCCGGCGCGCGTTCGGCGAGCACATCGACGTCAGCACCGCGACCGCGCCGAACGCGCCCAGCATCCAGAAGTCGACGATGGCGCCGGCCAGCCCGCGGGTGAGCGCGTGCCGGAAGTCGATCGGCCCGCCGTCCGCGCGAACCACCCGCAGGCCCAGCATCAGCTTGCCCAATGTGCGCCCGCGCCAGATGGTTTCGCACGTCACCGGGTAGCCGACCAGCACCCCGACGATGAGCACGAGCACCGCGACGTCCAGCCACGCCAGGTCCGCCCGGCTCCGCAGCAGCACGCCGGCGGCGAGCACGAACAGCACGCAGGCCAGCACGATCTGTACCACCACATCGACGAGGAACGCGGTGGCCCTGGTGGGGATCCTGGCGATCGGCAGTTCGAGCGCGACCGCTTCGCCGGTGGTGAATTCAGCCATGTCGATAGCATTCTCCCGACCGGCGGTAGTGGGAGGCAAGCCAATGGATGTGGACGCTTACAGCTTTGCGCATCGCAGGGCGTGGGAACGGCTCGACTATCTGGCCAAGCGGCGCAAGCTCAGCGGCGCCGAGGCGGACGAGCTGGTCACGCTGTACCGGCGTACTTCGCAGCAGCTGGCCCGGCTGCAATCGCACAGCCCGGATCCCGAACTCATCGCCGGATTGAGTGCGCTGCTGGCCAGGGCGCGCGGACGGGTGATCGGCGGCCGCGGCGAGACCTGGCGCGAGATCGGCCATTTCCTCACCCACCGCTTCCCGGCCGCCCTGTATCGGACATGGCCGTGGTGGGCCGGCGTCGCCGCGGTGTTCCTGGCGGTGTCGGCCGGTCTGGCGGTGTGGGTGGCCCGATTCGACTCCGCGCGTGAGGTTCTCGGCATAGCGCCCGATACCGGCGCGCTGACCGAGCGCGGCGGGGCCTTCGAGTCCTACTACTCCGAGCATCCGCACGGGGCGTTCGCCGCACAGGTGTGGACGAACAACGCCTGGGTGACGGCGATCGCGTTGTTCACCGGGGTGTTGATCCTGCCCGCGGTGTATCTGCTGTTCATGAACGCGCTCAATCTCGGCGTCTCGGCCGGGCTGATGGCCGAGGCGGGGCGGCTGGATTCGTTCTTCGGGTTCATCCTGCCGCACGGCACGCTCGAGCTCACCGCGATCTTCGTGGCGGGCGGGGCCGGGCTGAAACTCGGCTGGACGCTGATCGATCCGGGTCGGCTGAGCCGGCCGGCGGCGGTGGCGCGGCAGGGCCGGGCCACCGCGACGGTGGCGCTCGGGTTGGTGGGAGTGCTGCTGGTGTGTGGCTGCATCGAGGGGTTCGTGACGCCGAGTGCGTTGCCCGCGCCGGTGCGCATCGCGATCGGGTTTCTCGCCGAGGCGTTGTTCCTGGTCTACGTCTTCGGGGTGGGGCGACGGGCGGTACTCACGCAGGCGCGGGAAGATTCAGGTCGCGCGGAGCAGACAACCCCGAGCACACACTGAGCGAAGCGGGTTCGGACACTCGGCAGCAACGCGGTGTCACGGATTGGTTTCGACATCCCCCGATTGAGTTCCGCTGGCCGCAGCGAGTCGGGCTCAGCTGCGGCCAGCGTTACCGTCGACTCTACACAATCGTTATCCCCATGCAACCCTCCTCGCCGGTGTCAAGCGTATAAAGCAGCTCGCCAGCAAACCCTTGTGAGAGCATGGTTTTTCACAGTTCCAGCTAACTTGCAGCTGTCGGTTTTGCGGGGTTTCGGAGGGCCGCGGAGGGCGCGATCAGACGAATCCACAGGTGGCCTCGTTATCCACTTCGTGGCGGTACAAACATTCTTCGAACGATTAGCTGCGCCACGGACATAGAGCCCTCGATGGCGGCCTCACCCGGCGACGACCTGGGCCTTCGTCGCGAATAATCGAGTTAGCTGGACGTCGGATGAACAGAAAGCGACCACAGGTTTGTTTACAGCGTAATTAACACGACACATGCCTGGTTGAACCGCCCGTGGACGTGCATGCGTCATGACAAGATCAGCAATAACCAGAGCCGGAACGGGGGCGGTGCGGTGGCCCCGGCGAGGTCGATTCAGCACCGTGACCGCAACTTCGAGAAGGGGTGTGATCTTCGCCTCACCGACGGCTCAGCGGGCGCGGAAGGCCACGAAATCGACACTGCGGCAAGCTTTCCCCAAACGGGACACACCGGTACAACACGCCGAAAGGTGCACGTCGAGACCCCTGGACCTCGATTGGGGAGACGCCTTCCGCCTCGGTTCGCGACAGTCGACTGTGCACAAGCGCTTTTCGTCCACAGGCTGGTGGTCGGCATCAGTCCACCGCTGTGGACAGAACCGGCGCACGTTGTGCACGACCACGCGGCCACCGACAGACCCGATCGATGTCCACACCCGCGCATCGCCGCGTCATCCACAAAGGTGACGCCGGTCCACCATCTTTCGCACACAGTTCTCCCCAGCCTCCGCACCGTCATACACAGCCACCAGCCAGGCGCTTCGGAGCCGATCGCCCCGCAACGCTCGAGTTCAGACAGGCAAAGCGAGGGTGAACGGCGACCGGCCATCCCGAAACAACACACAGCCTCATCCACAGGCTCGCGCGGATGTAGCCGAAGGCCGCCCGCCGCGATATCGCGCCGACAAAGCGGTGAAACCGCGATGCGCGTCAGACGATCATCCTCGAGCAGCACACAGGTTTATCCACAGGTGGAGCGACGGGCTAACCGACGCGCAGAATCCCGGTGACCGTGCCCTGCAACACCCGGCCTCCGTGCGTGAGCAGCGGCGAGGTCTGCAGCGGATCGTCGACGAGGGTGCCCGGCAACGGATGGCTCGCGGTCACCGAGCCGGTGTCCGGATCGACCACCGTGAACGCGTAACCATCCAGCGGCGTGGTGGTGTCCGGCCCGAGCCGGGTCACGGTGTACACCGCGCCGTCGGCGGTGGACAGGTGCGGAACGGCCGCGCTGCGCACCGTGTTCTCCCACACCGTGTGACACCCGTCGTCGTCCACGTCGACCCGGGTCATGCCGCCGGTGAACGCCGCGGTCGGCGGCGCGGCCGGACCCGCGCCCTCGGGCACGGCCGGATAGGGATAGCCGTAGGTGCTCGCGACGAACAGCGAACGGCCGAGGCCGATCGGCGAATTCTCGCTGCCCGCACCGCCCTTCGTCAGTACCGGCTGCGAGCACACCGATTGCCCGCTGCCCGAACGGAATACCAGCGCGTTGACCTGGCCGTCGGCGTTGTCGACGATGGTCAGGTAGTCGGCGCCGGTGTTCGGCCCGAAGTAGGTGGGCGTCGAGCCGGTGCCCCAGCTCAACTGTCCCGGCTTGCGCGCCGAGCCGCGGTCGTAAGCCGCGCGCCAGAGCACCTCGGGTCTGCCCGACCCGTCGGCCCGCAGTTCGTACAGCGCGTGCGTGGTCGCCACCGCGATCCGCCCGCTCGGCGCGGCCGAAATGCTGTTGGCCACTTGCTCATCGGCGGGCAACGAGACGGTGACCGCCGCGCCGGACGGCGCGACCAACCCGACCACGCCCTTGCCGGTCGCGAACCAGATGTTGCCCGACCAGTCCGGCACCAGGCCGGTCACGTTGTCCCCCACGGGAATCACCGCCGACAGGTCCGCCACCTGCTCGCTCTCCAGCCGCCAGCGCCCGGACGCGTCACGGACATGACCGACACGGAGCAAACGGTCGGCCCCGTCCACGACGACGAGCCGGTCGTCGTTGTCCAGGTACGCGTACACGCCGCCGAGCAGACTGCCCTTGGTCAACTGGAGTGAGGCGAGCGAGTGCCCGAGCGGTCCGGGACTCGCCGGATCGATCAGATGCACCGTCGGCGCTTGGCCCGCGATCGCCGTGCACAAGGCCACGACCAGATTGTCCGACCCCTCCAGCAGGGTCGGACACGCCGACGCGAGCGGGTAGGCGGACACCGGGACCGCGCCCACGCCCGGCCCGGCCAGTGGCGTGGCGTCCGACGAGCCCGCATCCCCGTGCATGGTCGAGGTGCCCACCGGACCCAAGTATGGATTCGGCGACGCGAGCGGACCCCACGTAGCCGCGGCGGGACCCGCGGACAGCAGTGTCATCGAGCAGGCGGCGAGAAGAATCAGCGGTGCGCGCATAACGGTCTCTCGGGTCGGTGCCACAGCGTCCGATCGAACTGGAGCGAACGCCTTCGGCACAGTATTGGAAACGACAATGATTCCAACATCACCGGCCGGCGGGCGACGCCTACGATGACGCCATGAACGGTGTGCGCGCCCGCTTGATGTCGACCCTGGCCGGTCAGCTCGGCAATCCGCACGGCGTGCTCGGCAAGGGCGTCGCGTTCATGCTCAATCGCGGCAACCGCCGCGCCATCGCCGCCGCGGTGACGGCCGCCGCGATCACCGAGGGCGAGACCGTCGCCGACCTCGGATTCGGCGGCGGCGCGGGAATCGCGCTGCTGCTCGAACGCGTCGGCGCCGAGGGCGTCGTGCACGGCATCGAACTTTCCGCCGATATGCTCGCCCGTGCTCGCTCCGGCTACCGGCGCGAAATCGCCTCGGGCAGACTGCGACTCGCCGAGGGATCGCTCGCCGCGCTCCCGCTCGCGGACGACAGCCTCGACGCCGCGATCACCGTCAACACCCTCTACTTCGTTCCCGAACTCGACGCGGTCTGCGCCGAGCTGGCCCGCGTCCTGCGACCCGGCGGCCGGGTGGTGGTCGGGATCGGCGACCCGGACACCATGGCGAAGCTGCCGTTCACGCCCTACGGTTTCACGCTCCGCCCGGTCGCCGATGTCGTTGCCGCGCTGGAGAAGTCGGGCTGCGCCGTGGCGCACGAGCAGCTCCCGAACCCGCCGATCCCGCACCATCTACTCGTCGCCACGAAGGGCTCGTGAGCGGGTTACATCAACGCGCCGCCGTCGATCCGGATCTCCGTGCCGGTCATGTAGCGCCCGTCGTCCGAGGCGACCATCGCGACGACGCCGGCGATGTCCTCCGGGCTGCCGAGCGCGCCGCCGTTGAGCCACCCGGTCATCCGCGCGAACAGCTTGTGATCGAAGCCCTCCGGCTGATCGAGGATCGATTTCGTGGTGATCCCGCTGGTGATGCCCGCGGGCACGATGTTCACCGCGCGCAGCCCCTGCTTGGCGTACTCCAGCGCGATCGCGTGGGTGAAGGCATTGACGCCGCCCTTGGACGCCGCGTAGGCGGCGAGGTAGGGCGCGGCGCTGAACGCGGCGGTCGAGGAGAGGTTCACCACCACCCCGTGCCCCGACTCGACCAGCGTCGGCAGCGCGGCCTGCGTCATCAGGAACGTGCCGGTGAGATTCACCGAGATCACCTGGTTCCACACGTCCAGCGGCATCTCGTGGGTGCGGGCCGGGCGCAGGATGCCCGCCGCGTTCACCAGCACGTCCAGCCCGCCCAGGAACTCGAGCGCCGTGTCCGTCGCCGTGCGGACCGAGTCCGGATCCGCCACGTTCACCGCGACCGTCCGCAGCCGCTCCGCGGCGTCGCCCGCCTTCTCCGCCGTGGCCGCCAGCCCCGGCTCGTCGATGTCGGCGGCCACCAGCTGGGCCCCCTCGTCGAGCAGCCGCAGGGCGATGCCCTGTCCGATGCCGGAGCCTGCTCCCGTCACCACCACGCGGCGGCCGTCAAATCTGCGCATGCCAAGAATTAGAACAGGTTCTCATTGTGAGTCAAGACACTTCTACCGTCTCATTTCCTCAACACGTAACTGAAACACGTTCTAGTGTTGGTGGATGCTGACCGACGCGTTCCAACCGGCCATGCTCGGCCCGGTCCAACTGCGCAACCGCATCATCAAGGCCGCGACGTTCGAGGGTCGCACCCCCGACGCGCTCGTCACCGACGAGCTCATCGAGTTCCATCGCGGCGTCGCCGAGGGCGGCGCGGGCCTGACCACGGTCGCCTACTGCGCGGTCGCGCCCGAGGGCCGCACCGATCGGCATCAGATCTGGATGCGCCCCGAAGCCGTGCCCGGTCTGCGGCGGCTCACCGACGCGGTGCACGAGGCCGGTGGTGCCGTGTCGGCGCAATTGGGCCACGCTGGCCCCGTTGCGAACGCCGCCTCCAATCGCGCCCCCGCCCTCGCGCCGAGCAGACAGTTCAGCCCCATCAGCCTGCGCCTCACCCACGCCGCCACCGCGGCCGATATCCGCCGAATCATCGCCGCGCACGCGAAGGCCGCCCGTTTAGCCGTCGAATCCGGATTCGACGCCGTAGAACTGCATTTCGGCCACAACTACCTCATCAGTTCCTTCCTCAGCCCCGCCCTCAACAAACGCTCGGACGAGTACGGCGGCCCCCTGATCCGCCGCGCCGAACTGGCCAGGCAAACCGCCGACGCCGTACGCCAGGAAGTCGGCGACGAAATAGCCGTACTGGCCAAATTCAACATGGACGACGGCGTCCGCGGCGGCTTCACCGGCGACGAAAGCCTCTCTGTAGCAACCTGGCTCGCCCGAGACGGCAACCTGGACGCCCTGGAACTGACCGTAGGCAGCTCCCTACGCAACCCCATGTACCTCTTCCGAGGCGACGTCCCCCTCCAAGAATTCGCCGCCCAATTCCCCCAACCCCAGCGATTGGGAATCCGCCTGGCAGGCCGCCGTTTCCTCCGCACCTACCCCTTCCGCGAGGCCTACCTACTGGACACGGCCCTACGCTTCCGAGCCGAACTGAACCTCCCCCTGGTCCTCCTGGGCGGAATAGCCTCCCGCGCAGCCGTAGACACCGCCATGTCCCACGGCTTCGATTTCGTAGCCATGGCCCGAGCCCTCCTCTACGACCCCCATTTGGTCACCCGCATGAGCACAGAGCCCTCAGCAACATCCCCCTGCACCCACTGCAACCGCTGCATGCCCACTATCTACCGAGGCACCCACTGCGTACTAACCTCCCCCAACCCGTCAACCACGAATTGAGTTGCGAAACAACGAAATACAGCAACCCACAAGCAGTGAACACGCACAGCAAGTACGCACAACAAGAAGGGCTGGCATCAAAACAGAAGCAGAACGGGTCAACAGCCAAGAAACTTGGTCAAAGCCCAGACAGTGCCCCGAAAGCCCGGCCAACCCCCACCGGGGTCAAACCCCGCCACAGCCCAACATCCTCGTAATGGGGGGTTCGGGGGGCAAAGCCCCCCGAGCGGGGCGCGGGGGCCGCGCCCCCGCAAAACACTGAACGAAACGAGAAAGCCCATGCTCTCCATGAGCATGGGCTACCCCGAGTGAAGTGGGCGAAGGGGGACTTGAACCCCCACGTCCCGAAGGACACTGGCACCTGAAGCCAGCGCGTCTGCCATTCCGCCACTCGCCCGAGCGACTCCGAGACAGTAGCACGCACCTCGCGCAGACACGAAATCGGGCTTGTGGGGCCCTGACGCGGGGGCTGGACAGGCGCGGGAACCCGCTGATCTTTCCAAGAGTTACAGGTGTGGACGATCGTGGATATCATGCAATGAACGTGCTCGATACGCGACACGCCATGCGCGTGTGTCGTTGTTACGAATCCGAAGAGACGCTCACCGAAGGGAGGCCGAGATGGGCATCGTTTCACGGTTCGAGCGTCGTCTGCAGGGCGCCGTCGGTGACGTGTTCGCCAGGGTGTTCGGCGGCAACGTCGTGCCGCAGGAGGTGGAGGCGGCGCTGCAACGGGAGGCCGCCGATCATGTCCAGGAGCTCGACGGCGGGCACCTGTTGGCGCCCAACAGCTATGTGATCACTATCAACTCCTCCGATCACCAGCAGTTGGACGCCGATCACGACCTCACCACCCGCGCGTTCGCCAAACACCTGCAGGACTACATCCGCGAGCAAGGCTGGCAGACCTACGGCGAAGTACACGTGGCGTTCGAGGCATCCCCTACGCTGCACACCGGACAGTTCAGGGCTAGCGGCCGGGTCGACCCGGACGTCGGTCGCGGAGCTTCACCAGCTCACGGCCCTGGACCGACGCCACAACGACCTGCAAACCCGCAACCAGGAGCTGGCCCCATGACGCAGAACTCAGGCTACGACCCGAGCCGTGAGCCCGCGGAGTCCGATCCACGCAACCGCGGGTACGCCCCACCGCCTGCCGGTCGCGGCGGTGCGCAGAACGGCGCGTACCGCGAGGATTACGGTCGCGGCGCGGCGCCCTACGGCACGGATTATCCGGCGCAGGACAGCCAGCAGGGTTACGGCGACTACCAGAACGGCTACGACTACCCGCAGGGCGGCCAGGCCTATGGCCAGCCCGGGTATCAGGAGCCGGGTTACGGCCAGCAGCCGGGCTACGGCGATCGCGGCTACGGCCAGCAGGGCTACCAGGAACCGGGGTACGGCCAGCCGGGTTACCAGGAGCCCGCCTACGGTCAGCCCGGCTATCAGGAGCCGGGTTACGGCCAGCAGCAGGGCTACGGCCAGCAAGGCTACGGCGATCAGGCGTACGCGGATCCCGGTTACGGCCAGCAAGGCCAGGGCTACGCCCAGCCCGGTTACGGCCAGCAGGGTTACCAGGAGCCCGGTTACGGCGAGCAGACCTACGCCGATCCGAGCGGCTACGGGCAGGACGACCAGGGCGGTTACGGCCAGGCCTACTCGCAGCAGCCGGGGTACGGCGCGCAGCCCGGCTACGGCGCCGCGCCCGCGTATCCCGCTGCCCCGCAGGCGGGATCGGGCTACTCGGCGACCCTTCAGCTCGACGACGGCAGCGGCCGCACGTACCAGTTGCGCGAGGGCAGCAACATCATCGGCCGCGGCCAGGACGCGCACTTCCGGCTGCCCGACACCGGCGTCTCGCGCAGGCACATCGAGGTCCGCTGGGACGGCCAGACCGCGATGCTCTCCGATCTGGGCTCCACGAACGGCACGCTGGTCAACGGTTCGCCCGTGCAAGACTGGCAGCTCGCCGACGGGGATGTCATCCGCGCCGGGCACTCCGAGATCCTGATCCGTATCGTCTGATCCCGTAAGCTCGCGATGCAGGTCACGACTCGGCCATCAAGGTTTCGTCGGTCGTATCGTGATCGAACTCGACCTACGGCCCTATGATGCTGCCAACACACGCACGGCACCGGAACCGGGGCCGGCAAGACCAGCATGCTCCGTGGGGGTGGTCGAACCGCACCTACGGCACCGACATACACGGTCGAACAGGAGGTGGAACGCCGTGCAGGGACTGATCCTGCAACTGACCCGTGCGGGGTTCCTGCTGCTGTTGTGGTTGTTCGTGTGGGCGGTGCTGCGAACCTTGCGCAGCGACATCTACGCGGCATCCGGCATTCGGATACAGCCCAGGGCCGCACGCGGTTCCGCGGTGCTGCCCTCCTTCAGCCGGGGCCAGAAGGGCGCCAAATTTCTTGTGGTGACTCAAGGTTCACTCGCCGGCACCCGCATCTCGCTAGGCACCCAACCGGTGCTGATCGGGCGTGCGGACGATTCCACGCTGGTGCTCACCGATGATTACGCCTCGACCAGACATGCGCGACTGTCCCCGCGTGGCGATGATTGGTACGTCGAAGACCTCGGCTCGACGAACGGCACCTACCTCGATCGCGCGAAAGTCACCACCGCCGTGCGGGTTCCGCTCGGCACTCCTGTCCGTGTCGGCAAAACAGTGATCGAGCTGCGATCGTGACTCTCGTTCTCCGCTACGCAGCGCGTAGCGACCGCGGACTCGTCCGAGGCAACAACGAAGACTCCGTCTACGCGGGTGCGCGCCTGCTCGCCCTCGCCGACGGCATGGGCGGCCACGCCGCGGGCGAGGTGGCGTCGCAGTTGATGATCGCCGCCCTGGCCCACCTCGACGACGACGAGCCGGGCGACGATCTGCTCGGCAAGCTCGACGCGGCGACCCGGGAGGGCAACGCCGCCATAGCCGATCAGGTCGAGGAGGAGCCCGAGCTCGACGGGATGGGCACCACGCTCACCGCGATCCTGTTCGCGGGCAAGAAACTCGGCCTGGTGCACATCGGCGACTCGCGCGCCTACATGCTGCGCGGCGGCGAGCTGGCCCAGATCACCAGGGACGACACGTTCGTCCAGTCGCTGGTCGACGAGGGCAGGATCACTCCGGAGCAGGCGCACACGCATCCGCAGCGCTCGCTCATCATGCGCGCGCTCACCGGCAACGAGATCGAGCCGACGCTGATCATGCGCGAGGCGCGGGCAGGCGACCGCTATCTGCTGTGCTCCGACGGCCTCTCCGATGTGGTGAGCGACGAGACCATCGCGAACACGATGCGCGAGGGCAGCACCGACGAGTGTGCCGACCGGCTCATCGAATTGGCGTTGCGCAGCGGCGGCCCGGACAACGTCACGGTCGTCGTCGCCGACGTGATCGATCTCGACTACGGCCAGAGCCACCCGATCGTGGCC
>NZ_BAGH01000002.1 GCF_000308715.1 Nocardia tenerifensis NBRC 101015 | reverse complement strand
GGATCGGTGCTGGCCGCGGTGCACGCGCTGGCGGCGGCGACCTGGTTCGGGCTGCTCGTGGCGCTGGCGCTGGTGGTGCGCGCCCGCGGCGAGTGGGCCGTGGTGCTGCCGAAGTACTCGGCGGTGGCGCTGCCGCTGGTCGCGGCGGTGGGGGTGACCGGGCTGCTGAACGGGCTCGTGCGGGTCGGCGGGCTCACGCCGTTCTTCGACACCGGCTACGGTCGCATCCTGCTCGCGAAAACCGTTGTGCTGGCCGGATTGCTGGCCCTGGGCTGGTGGTGGCGGCGCGCGTGGGTGCGCCGGGCCGCGGAGCATCGGATGACCGCCGAGGCCTCGCTGCGCCGCGCGACCATCGAGGTGATCGTGATGGCGCTGGCGTTCGGCCTGGCCGCCACCCTCGCGGTGACCGCGTGAGAGCCCGATCGAAACCAGTTACTGTTTTCGCATGACCGAAGTCAAGATCGTCGAGGACTGCGCCGCGTCGGCGGAGTCCGCGTTCGCCTACGTGAACGACTATCAGAACCTGCCCCGCTTCCTGTACGGGATCCAGTCGTTCACCCCGGTCGGCGCGCAGACGGCCGGCCTCGGGGCCGCCTTCGACGGCCACATCAAGCTCGGTCCGGCCTCACTGAAGTCCCGCGTCGAGGTCGTGGGGTGGGAAGAGAACGCGCGCATCGCGGTCAAGTCGATCAAGGGGATCGAGATCGAGTCGACCTTCCTGTTCCATCCGAAGGGCGACGCGCGGTGCACGGTCGACGCGATCGTCGAGTTCCACGTCGGCGGCGGGCTGGCCGGGCGCGCGCTCGGCAAGACCATCGAGCCGTTCGTGAAGATCGCGGTGCAGCACACCACGCATAACCTGATCACCCAGATCGCCGCCTTCCACGCGCGCCGCGCGACCGAGGCGGACGGGTCCGTGCACTGAACCATGAGCGCCACACCGTCTTTCGTCCAGCGCCTCGGCTACATCGCGGGCCGCACGCTGCCCGCGTCGATGACCGACTGGGTGCGCGCGGACCTGGTCGGCCCCGGCGCGACGCGGCGGTACCTGCTGCGCATCCTGGTGCCGTTGATCCCGGTGCTCATGCTGTTCCTGCTGCTGCCGGGTCCGCTGTGGATGGGCCTGGCCATGATGGCGCTGCTGTATCTGCCGCTGATCTACTTCACGGTGGCGCTGATGTATGTGTACCGGCGGCACCGGCTGATCAAACACGGCCTCGATCCCGCGCTGGCCGACGCGGACGCGCGCCGCAAGGCCGAGCCGGAGCGGCAGGCCTACGAACGCAGGCACGGCCGCGGCTGAGCGACGGATCTCACACCGTGGGCCGCCCTGCCCGACGCCCGGGCCGAGCACCCCTAAGCTGAGCCCGTGACCGAATCGCAGAGTGACATCGTGGCTACCGCCGATCTGGCCGACGAGATCGGCCCCGAGATCCGCAGCTGCGACACGCAGTTCATCCAGTTCGGTGGCCGCGCCACGTTCGCGGGCCGCATCTCCACCATCCGATGCTTCCAGGACAACCTGCTGGTCAAGCAGACCCTCAGCGAGCCGGGCCACGGCAAGGTGCTCGTCGTCGACGGCGGCGCGAGCATCCACACCGCGCTGGTCGGCGACGTCATCGCCGGATTCGGCGTGGACAACGGCTGGGCCGGGGTGCTCATCAACGGCGCGGTGCGCGACTCGGCGATCCTGCGCACGCTCGACATCGGCGTCAAGGCGCTCGGCACCAACCCGCGCAAGAGCACCCAGACCGGGTCGGGCGATCGTGACGTCCCCGTCGAGTTCGGCGGGGTCACCTTCGTGCCCGGCGACATGCTCTACAGCGACCACGACGGCGTCGTGGTCCGCGCCGAAGACTGAGTCCGATGGCGGCATGAGCGTCAGGCCCTCCGTGGTTACACGGGCTGCCGCCTCCGGGCCTGACGCTCACGCCGCGTGCGAGTCAGACCGACACCCTCGCCTGGTGACCGGCGAGGGTGACGACGTCGCCGATCTGTAGCTGCCGCCCGCGCCGCAGCTCCACCTCGTCGTTCACCCGCACGAGGCCGGAGGCGATCACTGTCTTGGCCTCCGAGCCGGATTCGATCAGGTTGGCCAGCTTCAGGAACTGCCCGAGCCGGATGCCCTCGTCATCGATGGGTACGTCGACTGGTTCTGCCATGGGATACATCCTTACCCGGCACCCGAAATCGCCGAACGCCAGCCCCTGCCAATCGAACACAACGTCGCCGCGCGCCCGAAGAGAAACACTGACACGCCTCTGTGGCGCGCCGAGAACCGACATGCCCGGGTGGTCTTCGAGCACCGGGGCGGCGGCACCGTACACACTGGTTCAGTGACCACCACGCAAGCCCGGCAACACCTGATAGAACCGCCCGCCGACAGACCGACCCCGCCGGTCCCCCATCGCGGACATGGACGACTGGCGGAGGTCCCGCATATCGCGGGCCTGGTGCTCGGTGTTTTCGCGGTGGCCTGTTTCCTCTGGAGCCTCTCGCCCGGCCTGCGCTTCCTGACCCAGGTGCCGCGGCGCTACATCGACAACTATTACTTCGACGCGCCCGACACCAACCTGATGTGGGCGCTGATCATCGGCCTGCTGGCCGGGGCGCTGGCCAGCCGCAAGCGCATCGCCTGGTGGCTACTGCTCGGTTACGTGTCGCTGTACGCGCTGGCCGACGGCCTCGATTTCGCGGATACCGGCGATATCGACGCGCTGGTGGCCATGATCGTTCACCTCGGCGTGATCGGGGTGCTCGTCGCGGCTTGGCGCGAGTTCTACACCAAGGTGCGCCGCGGGGCGGGCTGGAAGGCGCTCGGCGTGCTGATCGGCGGCCTGGCGGTCGGCTGCCTGCTCGGCTGGGGTCTGGTCGAGCTGTTCCCCGGTTCGCTGCCGAGCGGCGCGCAGCGGCCCGGCTGGGCGATCTTCCGGGTGACCGCCGCGGTGCTGGTGGACAACGAGCACTTCGACGGGCACCCACGGCCTTTCGTCAATTTCCTGCTCGGCCTGTTCGGCGCCGTCGCGCTGCTCGCCGCGGTGATCATCCTGCTGCGCTCGCAGCGGGCGGCCAACGCGATGACCGGCACCGACGAGTCCGCCATCCGCGGCTTGCTGGAGCGTTCCGATCTGGAGGACTCGCTCGGCTACTTCGCCACCAGGCGCGACAAGGCGGTGGTGTTCGCGCCCAGCGGCAAGGCGGCCGTCACCTACCGCGTGGAGTTGGGCGTCTGCCTCGCCAGCGGTGACCCGATCGGCATCCGCGAGGCGTGGCCGCAGGCCATCGACGCCTGGCTGCGGCTCGCCGACCAATTCGGCTGGGCCCCGGCGGTGATGGGCGCGAGCGAACTCGGCGCGACGGCCTACCGCCGTGCTGGCCTGTCCGCGATCCGGCTCGGCGACGAGGCCATCCTGGACACCAGGACGTTCTCCCTGGCAGGCCCCGAGATGAAGCCCGTGCGCCAGGCCGCGAACCGGCTGCGCAAGCACGGCATCACCGTGCGCATCCGGCGCCACCGCGACATCCCGGCCGACGAGTTCCCCCGGGTGATCGCCCGCGCCGACGCCTGGCGCGACACCGAGACCGAGCGCGGCTTCTCCATGGCGCTCGGCCGGCTCGGCGACCCGCTCGACGCGGACTGCCTGCTGGTCGAGGCGGTGAACGGCCAGGACCGGGTGCTCGGCATGCTCTCGCTGGTGCCGTGGGGCCGCACCGGCGTGTCGCTGGAGTTGATGCGCCGCGACCCGAACGGCCCGAACGGCGTGATGGAGCTGATGATCTCGCAGCTCGCGCTGAACTCCGAGCAGCACGGCATCACCAAGGTGTCGTTGAACTTCGCGGTGTTCCGTTCGGTGTTCGAGGAGGGCGGCCGGATCGGCGCGGGCCCGGTGCTGCGGCTGTGGCGCGGGGTGCTGCTGTTCTTCTCGCGCTGGTGGCAGCTGGAGGCGCTGTACCGCTCGAACGTGAAGTACCAACCGCATTGGGTGCCAAGGTTTTTCCTGTTCGAAGAGCGCAGGCAACTACCGCGGGTCGCGGTGGCGAGCGCGCTGGCCGAGGGCTTCCTGCCGCGGTTCGGCAAGGAGCCGGACACGATCACCCACACCGGCATGCACAGCGCGGTGCCCCCGACCATGACCGGCCTGCACGCCGACGGCAGCCCGCCCGACCTCGGCCCGGTCGAGGGCAAGGAGCTGCTGCCGCGCCGCCCCGAGCAGGTGCGGGTGCGCATGGACAAACTGGACCGGCTCACCGCCTCCGGCGTCGAGGCCTACCCGGTCGCCTACCCGCCGACGCACACCGTCGCCGGCGCACGCCAATCCCCGCGCGGCACCACGGTCCGGGTCTGCGGGCGGCTGCTGCGCATCCGCGACTACGGCGGCGTGATCTTCGCCGTGGTGCGCGACTGGACCGACGATATCCAGCTGGTCATCGACCGCGACCGGGTCGGCGCGGACCGCAGCGCCGAGTTCACCGAGTTCTTCGACCTCGGCGATCTGATCGAGGTGAGCGGTCAGATCGGGCGCAGCAGGCGCGGCGAGCTGTCGCTGCTGGCGGCGGACTGGCGGATGCTCGGCAAGTGCCTGCATCCCCTGCCGGACAAGTGGAAAGGCCTCGCCGATCCCGAGGCGAAGGTGCGCCAGCGCTACGTCGATATGGCGATCAACCCCGAGACCAGGGAGGTGCTCGCCAAGCGCAGCGCGGTGGTCCGCTCGCTGCGCGACTCGCTGAACGCCCGCGGGTATCTGGAGGTGGAGACGCCGATCCTGCAGCAGGTGCACGGCGGCGCCAACGCCACCCCGTTCCTGACCCATATCAACGCCTACGACCTGGACCTGTACCTGCGGATCGCACCCGAGCTGTACCTGAAGCGGCTCTGCGTCGGCGGCATGGAGAAGGTGTTCGAGATCGGCCGCACTTTCCGCAACGAGGGCGTCGACTTCAGCCACAACCCCGAGTTCACCATTCTCGAGGCGTACGAGGCGCACAGCGACTACGAGCGCATGATGCACGTCTGCCGCCAGCTCATCCAGGAGGCCGCGCTCGCCGCCAACGGCGCGATGGTCGCGCTGCGCCCATGCGGCGACGGCTCCTACGAGCAGGTGGACATCTCCGGCGACTGGGCGGTGAAGACCGTGCACGGCGCGGTGTCCGAGGCGCTCGGCGCGCAGATCTCCCCGGAGACCGGGCTCGACGAACTGCGCGAGCTGTGCGACAAGGCCGAGGTGCCCTATCAGCACGGCTGGGACGCGGGCCAGGTGGTGCTGGAGATGTACGAGCACCTCGTCGAATCCCGCACGGAGGAGCCGACTTTCTACATCGACTTCCCCACCTCGGTCTCCCCGCTGACCCGCGCCCACCGGCTCATTCCCGGCGTGACGGAGCGCTGGGACCTGGTCGCCTGGGGCGCCGAACTCGGCACGGCCTACAGCGAGCTCACCGACCCGGTCGAGCAGCGCCGCAGGCTCACCGAGCAGTCGCTGCTCGCGGCCAACGGCGACCCGGAGGCGATGGAGCTCGACGAGGAGTTCCTGCAGGCGCTCGAGCACGCGATGCCACCCACCGGCGGGCTCGGCATGGGCGTGGACCGGGTGGTCATGCTGATCACCGGGCGCAGCATCCGCGAGACCTTGCCGTTCCCGTTGGTGAAACCCCGGTGAACGCCGGCCTCGCCGAAGAGCGCACAGGGGACGAATCGGACAGCTACGCTGGAGTTTTCGGGCCGGGGTGGCCGGGTACGTTCGGCCCCGGGAGGAGACCGAACGACGAGATGGGGTTCGACAATGTACCTTGACCTGCTGACCAATCTGAGTCTGGTGGACCACAGCGTCTGGGCGAGCCCGGACACCTGGAACTCGGCCATGGAGCTCGCCGCGAAGAAGAAGCGCCGCAGCAGCGGCGGCCTGATCATCGGCGGCCTGTGCTGCCTGCTGGTGGTCGCCGCGATCGTCGGCGGCATCTACCTGCTAGTGCGACGCAGGAAGCAGTAGTCTCGGCAGACGGTGACGGCCCGGCTCGCAGGTGGCGAGCCGGGCCGTTCGCGTCCGGCAGCGGCCTGGCCCGGTCCACCGACCGCGCCTGGATCGAGGACTCGCCCTCGATACGGCAGAGTGAACCGTGTGCAGTTGATCCTCGTTCGCCACGCCCAACCGGTCCGGATCACCAACTCGGCCGGGCCTGCCGATCCCGAGCTCGCCCCCATCGGCCGCGAGCAGGCCGAGCGGGTGCCGGCCGCGCTGAGTCAGCACCGGATCGTGCGGGTGGTGAGCAGCCCGCAGCGCCGGGCGCGCGAGACCGCCGCGCCGACCGCCGCGAAGCTCGGCGCGGCCGTGGACATCATCGACGACCTCGCCGAATACGATCGCGACCTGCCCGCTTACATTCCCATCGAGGACGCCAAGGTCGAGTTCCGCGCGGTGTACGAGCAGATCAAGGCGGGGCACCTGCCGCATCAGATCGACGGCAAGGCCTTCAGGTCCCGGGTGCTCGACGCCGTCACCGAGATCGCGGCGGCCACCGATCCGGCCGACACGGTGCTCGCGTTCACCCACGGCGGCGTGGTCAACGTGCTGCTCCAGGAGATCCTCGGGCTGGAGCGACCGCTGACCTTCCCCATCGACTACTGCTCGATCACCCGAATCCTGTTCTCTCGCACCGGGCGAAGGACCGCGGCGACGATCAACGAGAACGGGCACGTCTGGGACCTGTTGCCGCGCAACATCAAAGCCTGAACCCCCATTCACAGGCGATTGGCAGGGACGTCGCACCGCCGTCCCAGCGACGGAATCTTCTATGGGACCTGGCCGTTCGAGCGACCCGTTCGCTGACCGCGCGCCGCCACCCCGGGTGGCGCGCGGCACGGCCGACCCCGAGAGGAAGGAATCCGTGTTGCTCTCCAGAACATCGACGTCGAGGCGTCTCACCCGAATCGCCGTGGCGGGGGCGTTGATCGCGCTGCCGCTCGGCGCGCTGGCCGCGACCGCGTCGGCCGAGACGCCCGATCCGGCCGCCATCCAGCTGACACCCGCGGAGCCGGACGGCGCCGACATCAGCGCGCATCCGCACGGCGGTCCGGACTGGCTGCCCGGCGGCGGACCGCGGGTGGAACATCGCGATGGTCCGAATCATCACCGCGGTGACGGCCCCCGGATCTACCGCAACGACGAACCGGGGCCGGCGATCTTCTTCAAGGACGGCCGCCCGTCCACCGGCTCGGCGGGCAGCAGCTGAGCGCCTGTCCGACCGATAGAACGACGAAGGCCCACCTCTGCCGGAGGTGGGCCTTCGTTCGCTCGTGGCTCAGGCCATGCTCGCGATCCAGTTGTGCATCCAGGAGACGGCGGTCTGGCCGTTGCCGACCGGGTAGCTGCCGTACAGGGTGTGCGCCTGCGACTTGTAGAACCGCTCCAGATCCTTGGCCCGCTGCTCGTTGGCCGAGTCGGTCAGCTGCGCCTGCAGCGTCGGCACGCCACCATTCGCGAACAGGTCGTTCATGATGTTGCCTGCCTCGATCTGGTAGCGCCACATGTTGGCCGGGTTGGCGTCGGAGGCCTGCGCCAGGAATCCGGCGAACCGGGTGACGAAGTCGTCCGGCGCGGTCGCGCAGTACAGGTCGTCGACCGCGCAGATGCTGCGGGTGCGGTCGCTGACCCAGCCGAAACCGCCGACCCGGGGGCCGCCCGCGCCCGCACCGGGGGCAGGCGCGCCGACCTGGACGTCGGTCGGCGAGCGACGCGGGTCGGAGATCAGGCCGACGCCGGCGACGCGCTCCGGCGGGACGACGCTGAGCCCGGTGCCGATCTCGGCCGCGAGATCGCCCGCCGCGTCGGCGCCCTGGCTGTACCCGACGAGCGCGATCTTCGTAGCGCCGCACGCGTGCGCCATGTTCGAGATCAGGCCGCGCGCGCGATCGACGGCTTCCTTCTTCGAGTTGCCGTAGACCTCGCCCTCCCAGGGGAACGCGGTCGCGGCGTAGGTCACGTAGTCGACGTCCGCCGTCCGAGGCAGGTTATTGGTGACGCCGGCCAGCATGCCGGGTTGCGGCTTCTTGTCCTTGCCGGTCTCCCAGGTACCGGGGATCGCCACCACGTAGAGGCTCGGGCAGCTGGAGTCCGCGCTCGCGGAGCCCGCGCCGAACACCATGCCGGACAACACAGTCGCGGATGCACCGAGAGCCGCGACAACCTTCTTCAACTGCATACCGCTCCAGTCCACACCGATGCCGCTCGTGGGCATCCCCGACAAGTTGCGCACCAACTCTGAACCCGACGAGTGACCGTCCAGTGCACGCTGGGTTAACTCCGGTCACCCACCACCATGACGGCTGCGATCGACAAACCCGACTCCCAAGATCAGCAGCGCGACGGGATCACAATAGAGGTACGAGGCCGCGCGCGCCAGACGAACCCCCGCGTCACGTCCGTTTTCCGTCGAATGCCCAAAGTTCCTGGATGCCTTCGCAACCCGGTGCCCAAACCCGCGGACTGACCCGAACTCGGGAGTCGGCAATGCTCAGGCGAACGACGGGTCGCAGCCGAATCCCCAGATAGATAGGCGAAAACGGCGCAGGTACAGCATGATTCGCGCAGCATCAGCGGGACGACGGCAAACGTCGGAAGCCGATAGCCGACCCAGGCAACTTCCCGCCACTGTCCCGCTGAAAATCATCGGCAGATAAATCCAGCCACCGGGTGTGTCGCGAACGATCACCGGTGAAGCAACCATCGAGATAACTTCCGGCGCACCTTGCCATTTGGGTGCTTTGCCTGGCTCCGCGAACAAAGGCGCCTGTGGACGTCACTGTCCACAGGCGCCTTTTCCGCTCCGGTAAGAGAGGGGTTCAGCTCATCGCTGGGCGACCATGGTGGGGGTGATCGGGGCGGGCAGCGCCGTCTCACCTTCCAGGAAGCGGTCCACCGCGGCGGCCGCGGCGCGGCCCTCGGCGATGGCCCAGACGATGAGGGACTGGCCGCGGCCCATGTCGCCCGCGACGAAGACGCCGGGGATGTTGGTCGCCCAGTTCTTGTCGCGCTGGACGTTGCCGCGCTGGTCGTAGCCGACGCCGAGATCCTCCAGGAGGCCGGGCTTCTCGGGACCGGTGAAGCCCATGGCGAGCAGCACGAGATCGGCCTCGAGGGTGAAGTCGGTGCCGTCGACCTTCTCGAAGCGGCCGTTGACCATCGTGACCTCGTGCGCCTGCAGGCCGGTGACCTTGCCGTCCGCGCCGATGAAACGCTCGGTGTTCACCGAGAACACCCGCTCGCCGCCCTCCTCGTGCGCCGAGGAGACCCGGAACATGAGGGGGTAGGTCGGCCACGGCGTCGAGGCGGCCCGCTCCTCCGGCGGCCGCGGCATGATCTCGAACTGATGGACGCTCGCGGCGCCCTGCCGGTGCGAGGTGCCGAGGCAGTCGGCGCCGGTGTCGCCGCCGCCGATGATGATGACCTTCTTGCCCTTCGCGTGGATGGGCGGCAGGCCGTCGGCATCGGTGACGTCGTCGCCGAGCTGCACCCGGTTCGCCCAGGGCAGGAACTCCATGGCCTGGTGGATGCCGTCGAGTTCGCGGCCCGGGATCGGCAGGTCACGCGCGATGGTCGCGCCGCCGGTCAGCACGATCGCGTCGTACTGCTCGCGCAGCTGCTCGGCGCTGATGTCGACCCCGACGTTCACGCCGGTCTTGAAGATGGTGCCCTCGGCCTCCATCTGCGCCAGCCTGCGGTCGATGAAGCGCTTCTCCATCTTGAACTCCGGGATGCCGTAGCGCAGCAGCCCGCCGATGCGGTCGGCCCGCTCGAACACCGTCACCGTGTGGCCGGCGCGGGTGAGCTGCTGTGCGGCGGCCAGTCCGGCGGGGCCGGAACCGACGACCGCGATCCGCTTGCCGGTCAACCGGGTCGGATAGACCGGGGCCACCCAGCCCTCGTCGAAGGCGTTCTCGATGAGCTCGACCTCGACCTGCTTGATGGTCACCGGGTCCTGGTTGATGCCGAGGACACAGGACGCCTCGCACGGCGCGGGGCACAGCCGCCCGGTGAACTCCGGGAAATTGTTGGTGGCGTGCAGGCGGTCGATGCCCTCGCGCCACTGGCCCTTGTAGACCAGGTCGTTCCACTCGGGGATGAGATTGCCGAGCGGACAGCCGTTGTGGCAGAAGGGGATACCGCAGTCCATGCACCGGCTGGCCTGCCGCTGCAGCGTCTCGTGCGGGTAACCCTCCTGCTCGTAGACCTCTTTCCAGTCCATCAAGCGCAGCGGAACCGGCCGACGCGTCGGTAGCTCCCGCGAGGTGTGCTTCAAAAATCCCTGTGGGTCAGCCACGAGCGGCCTCCGTAATCTTGCCTGTGAACATCGAACTCAGCTGGTGAATGCGTCGCGCGTCAGCCACGGGCCGCCTCCATGATCGCTTCGTCGACGTCCTTGCCCGCCTTCTCCGCCTCGGAGATGGCCAGCAGAACCTTCTTGTACTCGCGCGGCAGGATCTTGACGAAGTGGTTCACCTGCTGCGACCAATCGCTCAGGATGCGCTCGGCCACGGCGGAACCGGTCTGCTCGCGGTGCTGGGTGATGACGTCGCGCAGCCAGGTGAAGTCGTCACCGGAGAGCTGCTCGACGGCGTCGGCCTGCTCGGGGTTGAGCTTGGCCTCGAAGGTGCCGTTCGGGTTGTAGACGAACGCGACACCGCCGGACATGCCCGCGCCGAAGTTGCGCCCGGTCTCGCCGAGGATGACCACCCGGCCGCCGGTCATGTACTCGAGGCCGTGGTCGCCCACGCCCTCGACCACCGCGAGCGCGCCGGAGTTGCGCACGGCGAACCGCTCGCCGACGACGCCGCGGATGAACGCCTTGCCGTTGGTCGCGCCGAACAGGATCACGTTGCCCGCGATGATGTTCTCTTCCGCCACGAAATCGGCCGGCGCGTTCAGCGACGGGCGCACCACCAGGTGGCCACCCGAGAGTCCCTTGCCGACATAGTCGTTCGCGTCACCCTGCACGCGCAGCGTGATGCCGGCCGGCACGAACGCGCCGAAGCTGTTGCCCGCCGAGCCCGTGAACGTGATGTCGATGGTGTCATCGGGCAGGCCGGTGCCGCCGTAGAGCTTGGTCACCTCGTGGCCGAGCATGGTGCCGACGGTGCGGTTCACGTTGGTGATCTTGGTTTCGAACTTCACCGCCTGACCACGCTCGAGCGCGTCGCGGCTCTGCGAGATCAGCTGCTGATCCAGCGCCTTGTCCAGGCCGTGGTCCTGCGTCTTAGTGCAGCGCCGGTCCTGGTACATGAACGCGGTCTCGACGTTGTCGAGGATCGGCGACAGGTCGAGCTTGCTGGCCTTCCAGTGCTGCTTGGCCTTGGCGGTGTCGAGCAGGTCGACCCGGCCGATGGCCTCGTCCAGCGTGCGGAAGCCCAACTGCGCCAGCAGTTCCCGGACCTCTTCGGCGATGAACAGCATGAAGTTCTCGACGAATTCCGGCTTGCCGGTGAAGCGTTCGCGCAGCACCGGGTTCTGCGTCGCGACACCCACGGGGCAGGTGTCGAGGTGGCAGACTCGCATCATGATGCAGCCCGACACCACCAGCGGCGCGGTGGCGAAACCGAACTCCTCCGCGCCGAGCAGCGCGGCGACCATCACGTCGCGGCCGGTCTTCATCTGACCGTCCACCTGCACGACGATCCGATCGCGAAGTCCGTTGAGCAGCAACGTCTGCTGGGTCTCGGCCAGGCCGAGCTCCCACGGTCCGCCCGCGTGCTTGAGCGAGGTCAGCGGCGACGCGCCGGTGCCGCCGTCGTGGCCGGAGATCAGCACCACGTCCGCGTGCGCCTTGGACACACCGGCCGCGACCGTGCCGACACCCGGCTCCGCAACAAGTTTCACGTGAATCCGCGCCTGCGGGTTCGCGTTCTTCAGGTCGTGGATCAGCTGCGCCAGATCCTCGATGGAGTAGATGTCGTGGTGCGGCGGCGGCGAGATCAGGCCGACGCCCGGCGTCGAGTGCCGCACCTCGGCGACCCACGGGTACACCTTGTGCGCCGGAAGCTGGCCGCCCTCACCGGGCTTCGCGCCCTGCGCCATCTTGATCTGGATATCGGTGCAGTTGGTCAGGTAGTGCGCGGTCACGCCGAAGCGGCCGGAGGCAACCTGCTTGATCGCGCTGCGCCGCCAGTCGCCGTTCTCCTCCGGCTCGAACCGCGCGGGCGACTCGCCGCCCTCGCCGGAGTTCGAGCGTCCGCCGAGGCGGTTCATCGCGACCGCGAGGGTCTCGTGCGCCTCGGCCGAGATGGAGCCGTAGCTCATCGCGCCGGTGGAGAAGCGCTTCACGATCTCCGAGGCGGGCTCGACCTCGTCGATCGGGATCGACGCGCGCTCCTTCTTGAACTTGAACAGGCCGCGCAGCGAGGCCAGCCGCTCGCTCTGGTCATCGACCAGCTTGGTGTACTCCTTGAAGATCGAGTACTGACCGGTGCGGGTGGCGTGCTGCAGCTTGAACACGGTGTCCGGGTTGAACAGGTGGTACTCGCCCTCGCGCCGCCACTGGTACTCGCCGCCCACCTCGAGCTCGCGGTGCGCGCGCTCGTTGCGGTTCTCCAGGAACGCGACCCGGTGCCGCTCGGCGACGTCGGCCGCGATGTCCTCGAGGCCGATGCCGTCCAGGTGCGAGCGCAGGCCGGTGAAGTACTCGTCGGCCAGGTCCTGCGACAGGCCGATCACCTGGAACAGCTGCGCGCCGGTGTAGGACGCCAGCGTGGAGATGCCCATCTTGGACATCACCTTCAGCACGCCCTTGCTGGCGGCCTTGTTGTAGTTGGCGACCGCCTTGCGGAAGTCCGCGGCGTGATCGCCGGTGCTGCCGGGCATCTCGAGCGCGCCGCGCTCGAGCATGTCCTCGATGGTCTCGAAGGCCATGTACGGGTTGATCGCGGCCGCGCCGAAGCCGACCAGCATGGCCATGTGGTGCACCTCGCGGGCGTCACCGGCCTCCACGACCAGGCCGACCATGGTGCGGGTGCGCTCGCGCACCAGATGGTGGTGCACCGACGCGGTCAGCAGCAGCGACGGGATCGGCGCCAGCTTCTCGTTGGACTCGCGGTCGGACAGCACCACGATCCGGGCTCCGCCGTCGATGGCGGCCGAGACCTGGGTGTTGATCGCCTTGAGCGCCTTGCGCAAACCCTTGCCGCCCTTGGCGACCGGGTACAAGCCACGCACGATCACCGAACGCAACTCGGGCTGGGAGCCGTCGTCGTTGATGTGCACCAGCTTGGCCAGCTGGTCGTTGTCGATGATCGGCGACTCGATCGCGATCTGCTTGCACGACTCCGGGCCGGGGTGCAGCAGGTCGGCCTCCGGGCCGATGGCCCGGCGCAGGCTGGTGACGACCTCCTCGCGGATCGCGTCCAGCGGCGGGTTGGTGACCTGCGCGAACAGCTGGGAGAAGTAGTCGAACAGCAGCCGCGGCCGCGACGAGAGCACGGCGATCGGGGTGTCGGTGCCCATCGAGCCGAGCGCCTCGCCGCCGGTCTTGGCCATCGGCGAGATGAGCAGGTTCAGCTCTTCGTTCGTGTATCCGAAGATCTGCTGGCGGATCAGCACCCGGTCGTGCGACATGTGCACGTGCGGGCGGTCGGGCAGATCCTCGAGCTTGGTCACGCCCGCGTCCAGCCACTCCTGGTACGGGTGCTCGGCGGCGAGGCCGTCCTTGAGCTCGTCGTCGCCGACGATGCGACCCAGCGCGGTGTCGACCAGGAACATGCGGCCCGGTTGTAGTCGGACCTTGCGGACCACCTTGGACGGGTCGATGTCGAGCACGCCGACCTCGGAGGCCATGACGACCAGGCCGTCCTCGGTGATCCAGATGCGGCTGGGCCGCAAGCCGTTGCGGTCGAGCACGGCGCCGACCACGGTGCCGTCGGAGAAGCACACCGACGCCGGGCCGTCCCACGGCTCCATCAGCATCGAGTGGTACTCGTAGAAGGCGCGGCGACGCTGATCCATCGTCTCGTTGCGTTCCCACGCCTCGGGGATCATCATCAGCACCGCGTGGGGCAGGCTGCGGCCGCCGAGGTGCAGCAACTCCAGCACCTCGTCGAAGCGCGCGGTATCGCTCGCCCCGGGGGTACAGACCGGGAAGATCTTCTCCAGCCGGTTGTTGCCCGCGGAGTCGATGCCGAAGATGTCCGAACGCAGCAGCGCCTCGCGCGCGCGCATCCAGTTCTCGTTGCCGGTGACGGTGTTGATCTCGCCGTTGTGCGCGACCCGGCGGAACGGGTGCGCGAGCGGCCAGGACGGGAAGGTGTTGGTGGAGAAGCGCGAGTGCACGATGCCGAGGGCGGACTCCACCCGGCTGTCCTGCAGGTCCAGGTAGAAGGCGCGCAGCTGCGGCGTGGTGAACATGCCCTTGTAGACGAAGGTCTGGCCGGACAGGCTCGGGAAGTACACCGACTCCTTGCCGACCGCGCCCTCGCCGGAGCCGGCCTTGCCGAGCTCGTGCTCGACCCGCTTGCGCACGACGTACGCGCGGCGCTCGAGGTCCATGCCGGACAGCTGCTCGGCCGCGCCGCGCGGGGAGGCGATGAAGATCTGGCGGAACGTCGGCATCGCGTCGCGGGCGAGCGCGCCGAGGGAGGACTCGTCGATCGGCACCTCGCGCCAGCCGAGAACCTCGAGGCCCTCTTCCTTGACGATCTTCTCCACGCCGTAGGCGGCGCGCGCCGCCTCGCGCCGAGCCTGCGGCAGGAAGGCGATGCCGGAGGCGTAGGAGCCCTCCGGCGGCAACTCGAAGTCCACGATGGCGCGGAAGAACCGGTCCGGGACCTGGATGAGGATGCCCGCGCCGTCACCACTGTTGGGTTCGGCGCCCGCGGCACCACGGTGCTCCAGGTTCAACAGAGCCGTAATAGCCTTGTCGACGATGTCGCGGCTGCGGCGGCCGTGCATGTCGACGACGAATGCGACACCGCAGGCGTCGTGTTCATTCGCCGGGTCATAGAGCCCGATGTGCCCAGGGGACCTGTGGCCAGGAAGTTGCATCATGCCTCTGCCTTCAAGAAGTGGCGTTCGAAGAAAAAGAAGAGCTGCCTTTCGTTCGAATGCCTCCGTACAAGACTGCGCCCGTACGTTCCGAAACCAGCCGCGCTGATGGTCTTCGGCGTGCAGTCACGTCTCCAGTTGTTTCACCCGCTTCAGTGACGTAGTGGGTGCTCGTCGGTAACAGATCCCTAACGAGATCCTTACCTCCGTGCGGGTTCTCGCCAGCTACGCTGAGCACCGGTCTAGGAGCTGCCCGAGCGGGCGAGGGTGCCGATCATTCTGTGTTCGGCGTAAGAGCAAACGATAAGTCAGGTCCGGGGCCCAACCAACTTAGGATGTACTAATAACCGGGCCTAGCTGGGCTTCTTCATTCGGTCCTCCACGTGTGCGCGTCGTCCAGTGTAAAGCAGCGAGCACCCCATGATCGATCCCGCGGCCCTCGGGGCCGGCCGCCTGTCGCTGGCACGCCAGAGCGGCTCCCCACTGCGCGAACCGCCGGGGAAACCGCTCTCACCTGCATCGAAGATGATTTCCCTCGCTCAGCACTCGGCAAACCATCCGGCGTCGGCTATCTCGAAAGTGGGCTGGATGAGATATTTCCGACAGGGTCCTGACGAGCGGACGACTGGATCCGACCGTCCGGGTTCTTTTGTCCGATATGGCTTTCAGCACACATGCAGCTAATCGACGGGAGTGGGATTCAACACATTTTTGTGACCCGAAACCTATACGCCGTCAGGCGGTAATCGACATGACTTATTGCGGGACAGAACCGCTTTCGCCGAACTTTCGCCGACACGCCGGACCCAATGCTTGAAACATGGTGTTAACAATTGATTGAACGCGGCCGTGAGAACGTTCCGCGGGACGGGCGCAGCGTTCAGCGTGGCGCACACAGCGCGGCCGCGGCGCGCACCAGCGCCGCCTGATGCAGTGCGTCGGTATTACCGGCACCGAATACGCCGAAGACGCTGCCCGCCAGCCTTTCCGCGCAATCGGGCGCGGTCAGCTCGGCGCGGCGGGCGGCGAGCTGATCGACGATCTCGACGTTCACCCGGTCGATCACCGGCCGCACGACCGTCAGGTCGGGGGCCGAGCCGGGCGCCGCGGCCTGGTCGAACCGCCAGCGGGTGATCAGACCGCGCTGGACGATCTTGTTGGACTCGATCTGCCCGGCGAACACCTGCCGCACCCAGTTCTCCGGCAGGTCGCGGTCCGCGCCGAGGCGGGCCATCGAGTCGTAGACCACGGCCTCCCGCGCCGGATCGTCGATGGTCGGTTCCGTGCCGGTCCGCGCGGCGCTCACCCACTTCGCCGCGGCCACCGCGTCGCCGGTGTCGAGGCGCTCGACCACCAGCGCGACCAGGCGGTCCAGCGGCCGGACATGGTCGCCCGGATCGGCGCTCGCGCTAAGCGGCGACACCATCACCGCCGCCGAGACGATCATCAGCGCGACCAGCCGCATGACCTGACCTCCTGAGAAGGATTGCGCGGGAACGGTTCACCGAGCCAGCGTAAGCGAACTCGCCACGCCGCCTTGTGAGCCTTGCCACAGAGGCTCCCCGCCACTCGGTGTGTCGGGGACGGTCCTGTCACGCTGTGACCAACGCAGCCGCGCTGTGCCGCCACGGCCCGCGCTGCGGCAAGACAACCCGCGCCGCCTTCTTCGAGCGCGCGAAATCGACTGGGACCAAGAGGATGTGAGCTCG
>NZ_BAGH01000003.1 GCF_000308715.1 Nocardia tenerifensis NBRC 101015 | reverse complement strand
CGGCGCCGTGGTGAAGCTCGACGGCTCGCTGACCCGCATCCCGGCGCTGGCCGGCTATGCCGACCGCGTCGGCGATACGCCGGGCACCAACTGGCTGCTCGTCGGCTCCGACGGCCGCGCGGGACTGACGCCCGAGCAGGAACAGGAGCTCGCCACCGGCGGCGAGGTCGGCCCGGAGCGCACCGACACGATCATGCTGGTGCACATCCCGAAATCGGGGAAGACCACGCTGGTCAGCCTCCCCCGCGATTCGTACGTGAGCATTCCCGGCAACGGCAAGGACAAGCTCAACGCGTCCTTCGCGATCGGCGGCCCGCAACTGCTCGTGCAGACCGTCGAGATCGCGACCGGCGTGCACATCGATCACTACGCGCAGATCGGCTTCAGCGGTTTCGCCGGTGTGGTCGACTCGCTCGGCGGCATCGACGTCTGCCTGCCGACGGCCATCGATGACCCGCTCGCCGGCATCAACCTGCCCGCGGGCTGCCAGAAGCTGTCCGGGCCGGAGGCGCTGGGCTTCGTGCGCAGCCGCGCGACCGCGCTGGCCGACCTGGACCGGATCAACAATCAGCGCATTTTCATGGCGGCGCTGGTGAAGAAGGCGACGAGCGCGGCGACCCTGGCGAACCCGTTCAAGCTGTGGCCGATGGCGACCGACACGGTGAAATCGCTGAAGGTCGACGACGGCGACCACATCTGGAATCTGGCGCAGCTCGGCTGGGCGATGCGCGGCGACACGGTGCCGACCACGGTGCCGATCGGCGGATTCGAGGACACCGACAGCGGCAATGTGCTGCTGTGGGACAAGAACAAGGCGGGTCAGTTCTTCGACGCGCTCGCCTCGGATCGACCGATTCCGGACGACCTGCTGACGAGGTAGCGTCGATCGCATGACGGACAGTGAGCTCGATCAGCCGTTCCCCGCTCTGCTCAGCGCACAGATTCAGCACGGACTCACCGCCGCGCAGCAGTATCTCGCGGCCGCGGTATACCTGGACTCGAATCGGTTGCCGCAGTTGGCGAAACACTGCTACGCCAAATCCGGCGAGCAGCGCGCGCACGCGCTACGCATGGTCCAGTATCTGCTCGATCGTGATCTGCCGGTGCACATCGGCGGGCTGGACGAGATCCGGTCCGCCTTCGAAACACCCCGTGCCGCAATAGCTTTCCTGCTGGAGACCGAGCAGCACCGCACCGCGCAGATCACCGGGCTCGCCCGCGCCGCCCGCGAATCGGGCGACTACCTCGGCGAACGCTTCATTCAGTGGTTCCTCGAGGAGCAGGTCGACGATGTCGCGAGGATGACCACCCTGCTGACCGTGATCGACCGTTCGACCGACAATCTCTTCGACGTCGAAAACTTCATCGCGCGCGAACTCCGCACGCCCCAACGCACCGACAACAGCACGCCGAGAATGGCGGGCGCGGCCAAGAATTAATTAGGCAATACTAGCCTCAATAAGGTTGCACTTGGATGACAAGCGTCTTGACCAGGGCTAATGTCGCTGACTATGTCCAGCCATCCGGAGTCTCCGCGCAGCAAATTCCACAGCCTGCTCCACGATCAGATCAGGCACGAATTCAATGCCGAACATCAATACATCGCAATCGCGGTGTGGTTCGACAATGCTGACCTGCCGCAGTTGGCCAAGCGTTTCTATGCGCAGGCGGTCGAAGAACGTAACCACGCGATGATGATCGTGCAGTACTTCCTCGACCGGGATATCAGTGTCGACCTGTCCGGCATCGATGCCGCCAAGTCCAAGTTCGAGAATGTGCACGAGCCCATCGCGCTGGCCCTCGCCCAGGAGAAGACGGTCACCGACCAGATCATCCAGCTGGCGAGCACCGCCCGCGAAGAGGGCGATTACCTGGGCGAGCAGTTCATGCAGTGGTTCCTGAAGGAACAGGTGGAGGAGGTCGCCAACATGACGACCCTGCTCACCATCGCCGAGCGCGCCGGGTCGAATCTGTTCGATCTGGAAGAGTTCATCGCCCGGGAAATGAGTGGACGCAGCGATGCCTCCGGCGCCCCCAAGGCGGCCGGCGGATCGATCTGATCCGCGCTTAACGCATACGGGCCCGGCTCTTCGTGCAGAGCCGGGCCCGTCGCCGTTTTACGCCCGTACTAGTTGGCACTCATGGTGCTGAGCAGGGTGCGGAGCGCGGTGATCAGTTCGGTCATGGAATTTACCTCTTCTTCATCAGGTCGGTGGGTTCACCAGCGTCCGATAGTAGCCGAGAACCTCTGCGCCACAATATTAGAGAGGACCATTCTCACAAAAATTCCGCACCCGGTTCGGCGCGGCTCAGCGCAGGGTCACCTGGCGCGATCGCAGGCCGTCGCGCGAGCGGCGCTCGCCCGCGGTCAGCGGCGCGTCGGAGGCGAGCGCGTCGGCCAGCCGGGCATCGAATTCCTGTGCGGGCTTTGCCCATTCGTCCGGGTGCCGTTCGGGGTCCAGGTCGAAGACCGGGACGAGCACGCCGTGCGTGCGGAACGAGCCCGCGAATCGGGAGCCCTCGCCGAGGTGCAGCCCACCCGCGGCGTGCAGACGGGCCAGCGCCAGCATCAGGTCGTCCTCGTTCTCCGGGCGGACCCAGCGGATGTGCGCCTTGTCGCCGGCGTCGACCCACCAGGCCGCGCCGGTCGCGTCCGCGCCCAGCGCGATCCGCGCCGACGGCTTGATCGCCTGCTTGGCCTGCTCGATGGTCGCCGCGACCTGCGGGTCGGGCTGTACGCCCTCGGGCACCCACCAGTCGAAGTCCTGATGCACCGTGAGGTCCAGGGTGGAGTCGGCGCCGAGCACGTCGGCCAACCGCGGTCCGCCCGCGACGCTCTCCACCGACGCCAGCGAGTCGCCGGGCTCGGCGGACTGGGTCCAGAGGATGGCGGCGGCGAGGTCGGCGCCCAGATCGGCGCCCGGGAACTGCACCTGCGCACCGACATAACCGACGGGCGCGTCGCCGGCCCGGACCAGCGCGGCCACCGCGCCGGGGAGCACGGTGGCGAGCACGACCGTGCGCTCGGCCGCGGCGCCGGGCGCCAGCTTCAGCTCGGCCGTCGCCGACGGCACGAACTCGCACAGCGCGACGAGATCGCACTCCGCGGCCAGCCCCTCGAAGGGGCGCGAGACGGACTGGGCCGCCTGCTCCAGCGCCGCCTTCCGCTCGGCGAGACGCAGTGCCCGGTTCCCTCCGGGCTTAGGACTATTCCGCTTGCTCTTACCCACGGGGGGTCAACCTACAGGGTGTGCGCCCCGCCACGCCGCGCGCCACGGCGCGGAACCCGGGACGAGACCGGGGCTCGGCGGGTGAAGGGCGAACTGCGCAGGGGCGCAACCTAGTTCGCGCGCACTCTCGCTTCGACGGGCTGGTCGCCAGAGCGCGTGTGTCAAGGCGCCTTTCGGCTGTGGCCACCGATCGCGTGGTGCCGCGAGACTCGTCGGATGATCGTTGCCAGGCTCCCGAGCGCAGAAGCGCACTGCCGGAGTCGGTTTCGAACGCCGACTCACGCGTGCGCGAGCAGCGCCTTGGTGCGTCCCGGATGATTGGTGGCCACCCAGCTGACGCCGAGGTCCGCGCACAGCCGCACATCGTCGGGGTCGTCCACGGTCCAGCAGTAGGTGGCGCGGCCCGCGGCGGCGGCCTTGTCGACCAGCTCCGGGTGATCACGCAGAGTCTTCACCGACGGGCCGACGGCGGTGGCGCCGACGGTGGTCGCGGCGCTGCCGCCGAGGTAGCGCGACGACTCGCCGAGCAGCACGGTCGGCAGCAGCGGCGCGGCGCGGCGGATGCGCCAGACCGCGGTGGCCGCGAAGGACATGACCACCGCGCGGGAGTGATCCGCCGAGGCCGGGGTGGCGATGCCGAAGCGCTGCAACTCGGCCAGCAGCTTGTTCTCCACCAGCGCGCCGTAGCGGACCGGGTGCTTGGTCTCGATGAACAGCTTGGTCGGCCTGCTGCGCCAGTCGAGCACCAGCGTGATCAACTCACTCAGCGTGAGCACCTTCGCGTACTCGCCGTCCGCGCCGAAGTCGAGCTCCTCGAGCTCGTCCAGCGTCATCTCGCTGACCAGCCCGGTGCCCGAGGAGGTCCGGTCGACGGTGCGGTCGTGCACGCAGACCAGGTGTCCGTCCCTGGTCAGCCGGACGTCGCACTCGACGCCGTCCGCACCCTCTTCCAGCGCCAATTCGTATGCGGCAAGCGTGTGTTCGGGGCGTGCCGCCGAGGCACCGCGGTGCGCCACGACGAACGGTGCGCGACTGACCTCGCTCACTTGGCCAAAACCTCCTCGTGCTCACGGTCCACTGCACCGTGGTCGTCATCTGTGTCGCGGGGCGCGCTCGCGACGGCGGGATCTGTCTCGCGCACCGGCGCGCTCTCCACAGCGGTCGCCCGGCCGCCGGGCTGCACCGGCTCGATCACCGGCACCGGCGGGTCGACCGCGACCAGCCAGCGTCGCGCGGTCCGGTCGCGCCCGAGCGCGTCGCGGTCCTCGACGGCCCGCATCATCGCCAGGGTGAGCAGCGCGACCGCGCCGGCGACCAGGTCGGTGAACGCGGTGAACACCACCCCGTCCGCCTTGACCTGCAACGAATCCGCGGTCCGCCAGGCCAGCGCGGCCGTCGTGACCAGCCCGCCGAATACCCAGGCGGCCCACCAGATCCGGATCGCCCGCAGCGCCCGGGGATCGGCGCGGCGCGCGACCAGCTCAGTCAGGAAGACGCCCGGCCACAGCAGGTTCACCACCGGAATCACGCAACCCAGCACCAGCGTTCGCACCGAGCGCGGGTCGGCGCGGCCCGCCTCGCGGAAGGCGAGCCTGCGCGCGTCGATCAGCCAGCCGATCACGGCGACCGCGGTCACCAGCGCGAGCAGCAGGGCGAGCAGCGCCGCGCCGACGACGAAGACATCGGAGCAGAGCAGCAGCGCGGGGTGGATCAGCCTGGTGCGATTGCGCAGCAGCAGCAGGTAGCGCAGCAGCTCGGCGACGGCCGCGACCGCGAACAGCGCGGCGGTGGCGATGAGCAGGGTGGACGCCCACTTGGTCAGCCTGGTCAGCGGGCGCGGCTCGGCGGCGGCGGGCCGGGGCGGTGGGTCGAGCAGACCCCAGCGCGGAATCTGCGTGTAGCGCGGCGTTTCCCGGCTCGCGGCGGTCCGTCCGGTGGCCGGCGACCGGCGGGCGCGATGGTCGGGTTTGCGCGCGACCCAGCGATAGTTCCGCCGCTCGGCCGGCGCGTCGATGGGCGCGGGCGAGAGCAACACGCCGCGGCAGCGCGGACACCAGTGCATCGGCGTCGACTGCACGGCCCACCGCGCGCCGCAGCGCGCGCAAGGTTGTACGACCGTGCTCACCGTGCCTCCTGTATTTTGCGGGACACCCGCACCCGGTCGGCTCCGACGAGCGCCGCGCCGTTGTGTCCCATCGCGTTCGCTAGTAGATCTTCGCCTGCGTGTCGCCGTCCGCGACCAGCGGGCGTCCCGCCTGCTGCCAGGCGACCATGCCGCCGTTGACCTGGATGGCGTCGAAGCCGATATGCGTGAGGTACTCGACCACCTGCAGGGACCGGCCGCCCTGCCGGCAGATGACGTAGAGATCGACGTCGTAGTCCAGCTCGTCCACCCTGGCGGGCACGTCGACCATCGGGATGTGCATGGCGCCGGGCGCGTGTCCGAGCTGCCACTCGTCGTCTTCGCGCACGTCGAGCAGGATCGCCTTGGCGCCCTCGGCCGTGCTCGGCTCGCTGCTGTCGAATTCGCTCGGCACCGCGTCCACCGGGACCGACGGAACATGGGGACTCGTCACGGTTTCGATCCTGCCATGGGCGGCGGGGCGCCGTGTGGTTCCGGTTCGCGCCCCGGTCACGAGCGACTCGACACCGTGCGGTTACTTCAGGTATGTTCTCCGTCCCGGAACCCTGATCGATGTCCCGCTCTGTGCCCGCGTGTGCCCATCCGCGACAGAGTTATCCACACAATCCACAACTTCATCCACAGGCTGCAGCTATCAGACAGCGCACCTGTCTCAGGGTTTTGCTATCAAAGCTATTCTTCAGCTAACGAACAGCGCGCGCCCAGACGGCTGATTCGAGCGGATTCACCGAACCTCCAGCTGATCTCCGGCGTGCCGTGCGGCGCGAACGACCGATCCGAGACTCCCCTCCAGCATCCAATCCCGGAGCGGTCATTCGCCGCCGACCTCGGAACTCGCCTGCCCGGCGGGTTCCGATATCTACTTGGACGACGGCGGACCCGATCCGGTTCCATAAAAAACGAGAACACTAGCGAAAAACTGAAATACCGGGCTCCCCCGGTAGCTGTCGGTAGCCTGTGGGCCATGAACGTGAGCAGGGGGCTACTCGACGGAATGGATACGGCTGGGCTCAACGTCGCACTGTCCGAGGCGACCTGCCTCGGCCTCGAGGTCGACGCGGCGGCCAAGCAACTACGACTCGACTTAGAGGTGCTGACGCTTCCGGAGAACGGAACGCCCACCGAGGACTACCGCGTCCAGGTGATCTTCACCGGCGTCGGCCGCGTCGCGGCGTCGCTGCGCATGCAGAACTGGGACGACCTGGAACCCCAGGTCCTGCCCTTGCAGCTGGACGGTCTCGACCAGGCCATCCGCAGCTTCGGCGGCGGCAGACTGCACGGCTGGGAGTTCGTCGACCTCGACGACAGCGGCTGGGCGCTGTGGAGCGAGCTGCTCAGCTTCGACACCACGATCGACGATCACATCTCCGCCCACGTACTGGAGTTCTCCCAGGAGGAGGGCATCGACCCGCGCGAACTGGACGTCCGCGTCTGGTTCGACAACGTGATCGTCAACGACTCGACCGGCCGGGAGATCCCGGTGAAGGAGTTCATCGCGGGCGCCGCCCGCTGGTGGGAGGCCCACGACGCGGGCGACCCGCGCGCCACCCGGCCCGGCGTCGCGCCGCCGCTCTGACCGGCGATCGATACCGCACACCCGGCTGCCGGTTGTGCGGTATTCATCTGTCCGCACACGGGATGCCGCCTGCGGCGGGATGACCGACGACGGAGTGGGTATCCGGGATCGGGATCGGTTCTGCCCCGCCGGGCAGCCGCCGGATCCGGTGCGATCATGACGGACGCGGGGCGTCGTCGCCCACTGGTTCGTCGTTCCACGACATGGTTCGATGGCATGCGTGAGGTTCCGTCCGGCACCGAGGTGACCTCGACGGTGCACATCCACATGCCACAAACGGAATGCGGGGGCATCAGGCCCGGTTGGAACCGAGCGGGTGTACGAATGATGGTTGGGTGTGCTCGAGATGGGCGCACACAGCCCGACATAGGAAGGGACATCGTGGCTGAGTACACGCTGCCAGATCTGGATTACGACTACAGCGCCCTGGAGCCCCACATCTCCGGGCAGATCAACGAGCTGCATCATTCCAAGCACCACGCCGCCTACGTCGCCGGCGCGAACACCGCCCTCGAGAAGCTCGAGGCCGCCCGCGACAGCGGCGACCACGGCGCCATTTTCCTGTACGAGAAGAACCTGGCCTTCCACCTCGGCGGGCACGTAAACCACTCCATCTGGTGGAAGAACCTGTCCCCCAACGGCGGCGACAAGCCGGTCGGCGAGCTCGCCGCGGCGATCGACGACCAGTTCGGTTCGTTCGACAAGTTCCGCGCGCAGTTCACCGCCGCGGCCAACGGCCTGCAGGGCTCCGGCTGGGCGGTGCTCGGCTACGACACCCTCGGCCAGAAGCTGCTGACCTTCCAGCTCTACGACCAGCAGGCCAACGTCCCGCTGGGCATCATCCCGCTGCTGCAGGTCGACATGTGGGAGCACGCCTTCTACCTGCAGTACAAGAACGTCAAGGCGGACTACGTCACCGCGTTCTGGAACGTCGTCAACTGGGAAGACGTCCAGGATCGCTTCGCGCGCGCCGTCGGCCAGGGCAAGGGCCTCATCTTCGGCTGACACCCCCCGCACCACCTCGACGGGCCCGCGCTCCCTTCCGGAGCGCGGGCCCGTCGCGTTTCACAGGGCGTGCACTCGGTTCGCAGGCGGTTCAAACCCTGTGAGCGGTGTGCAGAGTCTGTGACATCGACGCGAATCGGACACGCCCGGGGCGCGAACCGGTATCGACGGGGTGTCCTGCGGGGGTGCGCGGGAAACGGTGCTGGTCAGAGGGTTTCGTTGAGGCTGCTGGCACTCTTTGGTACTTGTGTGCCAGGTGTTGTTTGGGTCATTCTCGGAAGCCACAGTTCGAGGACGGGCAGGCCGCCCCCGGTTCCACGACGGGAGGCACGATGCGTACAAATGAACCGATCGGCATCACACCATTTCAGGCCCGCGGCGCACTGCGGGGCTTCGTCATCTCCGGCCGCTGGCCGGACACCACCAAGGAATGGGCGCAGGTTCTGGTGCTCGCCGTGCGCGTCGCCTCGATGCCCGGATTGCTCTCCACCTCAACGGTTTTCGGTGTGCGCGAGGACCTGCCGGACGATCCGGCGCCCGGCACGGTCGGCCTGGTGATGGCCGAGGGGACGGTGCTCGGCGAGGAGGCGTTGGCGCCGGGCCGGTTCGCCGAGCATGTGCCGACCGCGCTGTTGATGCTGCATCCACCCTCGGAGACCAAGCCCACGCTGCCGGAGTGCGTCGGCGCGGCGTCCGGCTGTGTGCTGCTGCCCGGCGTGCCGCATCTCGGGCTCGAGCACCGGGCCGCCTGGGCCGAGGCGGAGTCCGACGGCACGGTCACCTCGCTGGTCAGCCGGGTCGGCCTCGACCCGATCAGCGACCCCGACACCGCGGTTCTGGCCATGCTGCTGGCCGCGTGAGGGTACCCGAAACTTCGCGGGCGGATCACCAAACTTATTGCGCGCATTGCGATTTCGATTACAGCGAGTTGGCGCGCCCGGCGCGCGGCGGGTAGAGTCGGGGACATCGAAGGGGAGTAGCCCCCAATCACACAGTCGACATACTGACCCGCCGCCCCACGAGGGCTCGGGTCCGGCTGTGTGAACCGGAACGATCCGGTGGGCGAGACCTTCGGCCGAGACAACTATTTCGTTGTCGGCCGGAGGCATACCCAGTCTCCGACCGGCAGGCCGGAGACCCGGGAGCCGCACACACCATGATCGCCACCATTTTGCTGAGCATCGGCATCGTCTTCCTCGCCGAGCTGGGCGACAAGTCACAGCTGATGGCGTTGACGTTCGCCCTGCGTTACCGCTGGTGGGTGGTGCTCGGCGGCATCGCGACCGCCTCGGCCGCGGTGCACCTGATCTCGGTCGGCGTCGGCTACTTCCTCGGCTCGGCGTTGCCGACCAGGGCCATCTCGCTGGTCGCGGCCCTCACCTTCCTGGCCGTCGGGCTCTGGACGCTGCGCGAGCACTTCGGCGCGGACGAGGCGGACCCGACGCCGAAGTCGTTGCGCGCGAGCACCGCACCGTTCTTCGTCGTGCTGTCCGCCTTCCTGCTCGCCGAGCTCGGCGACCGGACCATGTTCGCGACCGCGGCGCTGGCCACCGACTACGACTGGGTCGGCGTGTGGGCCGGCTCGACGATCGGCATGGTCGCGGCCGACGCGCTCGCCATCGGCATCGGCATCCTGGTCGGCAAGCACCTGCCCGAACGCGCGATCGGCCTCGGCTCGGGCCTGCTGTTCCTGTACTTCGGTGCGGCGACGCTGATCTCGACGGCGTGGCCGGGTGTCGGCGGCCCGCTCGTCGCCGCGCTCGCCGTGATCGCGCCCGCGCTCGCCGCCGGGGTCATGCTGCTCATCCGTGCGATGCGGCCCACTCAGGGGGACCGCGATCAGCTATTGCCGGAGCAAAGATCGGATATCAGCGATCGAGTTCGTTCGCGCGACTGATCACGTCCGCGAGTCGGCGGACACGGCCAACGCGTCCCCGTACAGCACACCACCCCGGCGCACCATGTTCAGCAGCGGTACCCGCAGCGCGAGCAGGCCGTCCAGATCGTCGGCCGCGATCCGGCCGGTGACCATCGCGCTGATCGCGGCGGCCAGGGTCTGACAGGCGAAGCGCTGCTCGTCGGTGCCGGCCCCGAGCACGTCCGCGATCAGGCCGACGAACAGCTCCTGCAGCTGGGCCCGGCGGGACAGGGCCGCCGAACCCACCGCGTAGACCTCGACGAGGTACAGCCGCGCGCTGGCCGGATCGTCGACGAGGTGTTGCAGATAGGCCGCGAAGATCCGGTCCATCTTGGCCATGCTGTCCCGGTCGGGTTTCGCCGGAGTGGGGTTGTTGGACGCGTCCTCGATGCGGCCGAGCAGGTTCTGCACCGCTCGCTCGTAGGCCGCCTCGAAACACGCCTCCTTGGAACGGAACTGCTCGTAGAACGTCTCCCTCGACACCCCGGCGCGCTTCAGGATCGCCGCGACCGACGTTCCCACATAACCGTTCTCGAGCATCGCCTCCGCCATCGCGATCAGGATGCGCTCGCGCTGCGAGGCGACCACCTGCTCGCGCGGCAGGCCGTGCCTGCCGCGCGGGAGTTGGCGTGCGCTGGTTGCGGGTTCGGTCATGCGATGGCTCCGGTGATCAGGTCTGGCTAGGCTTCTCGCTCCATTTTGCGGGGTCGCCGGGGTTGCTCCGTGGTGAAGGGCGCCTCTTCACTGCGCGCGATCTCCAAGGCGCGCCGCACACCTCGGCGCAGGGACAGGGCGATCACCCGCTGAGCGATCGGCCGGAACGGCAGGACGACAGCGACCCACCAGGGCGAGACCACCTGCCGCTTGCGTCGCGCGATGGCATGCTCCACCGCGTCGATCGCGGGGCCGAGCGGCGCGACGCCGGACACCGTGGCGCGGCCGATGATGGCGCGGGCCGCGTCGGTGCCGAACCCGCGCGAGGTCATGTCGGTGTCGAGCTCGGCGAAGTACGCGACGCCCACCTTGGCCCCGGTGTGCGCAAGCTCGATGCGCAGCGTGTTGCCGAGCACCTCCACCGCCGCCTTCGACGCGCTGTACGCGCCCACCAGCGGCAGGTTCACCGCGGCGGCGAGCGAGGAGACCAGCAGCGCATAGCCTTTCGCGTGGCTGATGTGCGGCCCGGCGGCGCGCAGCGTGTAGTAGACGCCGAGCACATTGACCCCGAGCGTCTGCTCCATCACCGCCGGATCGCCGCCGATCAGCGGCAACTGCCGCGCCACCCCCGCGTTGGCCACCACCACGTCCAGCCCGCCGAGCTGCTCGACCAACGCCTGCACCGCGCCATCCACCTGCGCGCGGTCCCCCACATCGCAGTACCGCCACGGAGCGTCCCCGCACTCGCGGGCCACCTCCGCCAGCAGCTCCTCCTCCAGCCCGAGCAGCGCGACGTGCGCCCCGCCCGCATGCAGTTGCCGGGCCAACGCGGCCCCGATCCCCCGCGCGGCCCCCGTGATCAACACCTTGCGCCCGGCAACAGACGCCCCCGCCAACAGCTTCATGCAGCGAAGGTACCACCCAAGAACATGCCTGTTCGCAAATAGTCGGACACGGTCGCGAAATGCGCCGAGGGGCGCGCCGCCTGCCGATAACCACCCGCTGAGAATCGTCCGATGATCGACCGGGCTTCAATAACGGCGGTACGCGATGCAATTCGAATTCATCGTCCACGTGGTGCAGAGCGGCGTCCACGAAGTGGGCGGCAATTCGTACGGCGAAACATCCACAGCGCGGAAGGAGCCGTATTCGCGGCGTGACGATGGTCCTCTCGGTGGTGAGAGGGAGGCCTCCTGCGGGTGGGGCGGTGCAACCGTTAGGGTGCAATTGACGAAGGGCCAACTGGCTGTCACGAACGAGAGGACCATCGTGGAGATTTCGGGTTCCGCCGCCATTGTCACCGGAGGCGCATCCGGCCTCGGCGCCGCCACCGCCAAGCGTTTCGCCGAGCTCGGGGCCACTGTCTTCGGACTGGATGTGCCGCAGTCGATCGAGCGGGCGGGCGACAACGTGCCCGCCGGAGTCACCCTCATTCCGGCCGATGTCACCAGCAACGACGAGGTCAGCGCCGCCGTCGCCCAGGTCGTCGACTCCGGCGCGCCGCTGCGCATCGTGGTCAACTGCGCCGGCGTCGGCTGGGCCGGGCGCATCCTGTCCAAGAACGGCCCGCACGATCTGGAGCTGTTCCGCACCGTCATCACCGTGAACCTGCTCGGCACCTTCAACGTCATGCGCCTGGCCGCGGACGCGATCTCCAAGACCGACACCGTCGACGAGTACGGCCAGCGCGGCGTCATCATCAACACCGCGTCGGTCGCCGCGTTCGAGGGCCAGATCGGCCAGATCGCGTACTCGGCGTCCAAGGGCGGCGTGCACGGCATGACCGTCCCCGCCGCGCGCGACCTGGCCCAGTTCGGCATCCGCGTGAACACCATCGCCCCCGGCATCATCGACACCCCGATGCTGGCCGGCGTCACCGAGGAGTACCGCAAGGGTCTCGAGGCCGGCGTGCCGTTCCCGTCGCGCCTCGGCCGCCCGGACGAGTACGCGCAGCTTTCGCAGTACATCGTCGAGCACGACTACCTCAACGGCGAGACCATCCGCATGGACGGCGCGCTGCGCATGGCCCCGCGTTAATCGACGAACACACCGAAAGCCGCTGTCGGCCAACCAGGTCGGCGGCGGCTCTCGTTCGTCTAGGCCCTGTCTCGAAGTCCGGCCGGATGCATCCGGTGGCTGGGACTTCGAGACAGGGTCTAGGGCGCGGGCTTGTGGCCGATGCCCAGGAACGCGGTGGTGGACAGCGGCTGCCTCGGGCGGTAGTGCTCGATGAGATAGGCCTTCATCACCGCGACACGGTCGGCCCACGCCTGCTCGCCGATGCTGCGGCGCGTCAAGGACAGCGGCGCGCTGCTCCGCGCCATGGTTTCCCACAGCTCGTCCGCGTCGGCGAAGGCGATCGAGGTCGAATGCCGTTGGATGGACACGGCTTCGAAGCCGGCCCGGCGCATCTCGGTCTGGAAGACCTCGGGATTCTCCAGGCTCAGGTAGTTGGGCTGGGGTTCCTGGATGCTCGGGTCGGCGGCGCGCAGGGCGCCGAACATCATCCGCATCAGCGGTGCCTCCACGACCGGCGCCCAGCTCGACACCACGGCGGTGCCGCCGGGGCGCAGCACCCGGAACAGTTCGGCGAAACCCTTGCCGCGCTCGGGAAAGAACATCAGCCCGAACATGGAGAACCCGGCGTCGAAGCGGTCGCTGTCGAACGGCAGCGCTTGCCCGTCGCCGACGCCGGCCTCGATATTGGTCAGCCCCTCGGCCGCCGCCGCGGTGGCGAGCCGCTCGATCATCGGCGCGGAGAAGTCGATGGCGTGCACCCGCGCCACGTGCGGGGCGGCGAGCAGGCTCAGCAGGCCCGATCCCGCCGCCACGTCGACGATCTCGGAAGCCGGTGTCAGCGAGGCGAATTCGAGCGCCCGATCGGAGAAGGGCTGCATGATCGCCGGCGCGAACTCGGCGTAGCCGTCCGCGACGAGATCCCACGGCTCGGCGCAGGCAAGAGGGTTTCCGGACATAAGCTGACGATCCTTTCGATCGCCCAAATTTAACCGCTACCCACCCCGCCAGACCACCAACTCAGCCCAAAATCCCTGCCTGCGAACCATTCTGACGCGCATGCCAAAAGGTAACGAAATATACCTTTTCACTCTATGAGCAGCTCAACCCAGCCAACCCGCTCAGATCGCGCGCCGAAACGTCATCAGGTGCCGACCGGGTCCGTTGTAGTCCGCTACCGGGCCGTCGACGGTGAAGCCCATCCGGCGATGGAACGCGATGGACGTCTCGTTCGTGGGCGCGGTGATCGCCGTGACGACCCGCCTCTCGTACGCTCGAGCCGTCGCAAAAAACCGCTCATAGAGCTCGCACGCCAAACCGCTCCGGCGCCACTGCGGATGAACCCCGACGAAATGGATATAGGCCTCCTCGGCCTCCGACGGCGAGGGAAACCCGATCAAAAAGCCGACCATCCGTCCGTCCACCTTCGCGACCAGACTCGTCCGATGGAAGTGATCGAGAAACAACCGAGGCAGCACCGGCAGAATCTCGCGTCCCCACCATGCATCCACCACCCCCGCGATCGCGTCGTAGTCCGCGGCCCGCGCCACCCTGATAACGACCTCACTCGCATCCGGCACGGCCTCCATTGTGCCGACGGTAGGTACCGGCGAGGACCGGGTGGTCCCCGCCGGTGCGCGCGGTCAGAGGGTGCGGGTGAGGCGGTCGGTGAGGATGTGGGCGAAGTGGGCTGGGTCTTTGAGTTCGCCGCCTTCGGCTAGAACGGCTGTGCCGTAGAGGAGTTCGGCGGTTTCGGTGAGCTCGGGGACCTTGCCCGCGTCGGCGTCGTCCTTGCGGGTGTCGTAGGCGTCGCGCAGGCCCGTGACCAAGGGGTGGGTGGGGTTGAGTTCGAGGATGCGCTTGGTCTCGGGCAGGGCCTGGCCGGAGGCGCGGTACATGCGTTCCAGCATGGGGGTGAAGTCGAAGACGTCGCCGACGAGGCAGGCGGGCGAGGTGGTGAGCCGGTTGGTGAGGCGCACCTCCTTGACGCTCTCGTTCAAGGTCTTGCCGAGCCAGCTGAGCACCTCGGCGAAGTCCTTGTCCTGCTGTTCGCGCAGCGCCTCGGAGGCCTTCTTCTCCTCCTCGGAGTCCAGATCGACCTCGCCCTTGGCGATGGAGACGAACGACTTGCCGTCGAACTCCGGCACGGAGCCCACCCACATCTCGTCCACCGGGTCGGTGAGGACGAGCACCTCACGGCCCTTGGCCCGGAAGGCCTCCATGTGCGGCGAGCTCTCGATCTGCTGCCGGGACTCGCCGGTCATGTAGTAGATGGCGTCCTGGCCCTCGGGCATGCGCTCGACGTACTGGGCCAGCGTGGTGAGCTCGGACTCGGAGTTGGTCGAGGCGAACGAGGAGACCTGCAGGATGGTCTCCCGGTTGTCGAAGTCGCCGAGCAGGCCCTCCTTGAGGACGCGGCCGAACTCCTTCCAGAACGTCTGGTATTTGGTCTGATCCTCGGCGCCCTGCATGTCCTTGACCGTGGACAGGACCTTCTTCACCAGCCGTTTGCGGATCATCTGGATCTGCCGGTCCTGCTGCAGGATCTCGCGAGAGACGTTGAGCGACAGGTCCTGCGCGTCCACCACACCCTTGACGAAGCGCAGGTACTCCGGCATCAGCTCTTCGCAGTTGTCCATGATGAACACCCGCTTGACGTAGAGCTGCACGCCGCGCTTGTGCTCGCGGGTGAACAGGTCGAACGGGGCCTGCGACGGCAGGAACAGCAGGGCCTGGTATTCGAAGGTGCCTTCGGCCTTCAGCGGGATGATCTCCAGCGGATCGTCCCAGGCGTGGCTGACGTGCTTGTAGAACTCCTTGTACTCCTCGTCGCTGACCTCGCTCTTGGGGCGAGTCCACAGCGCCTTCATGGAGTTGAGGGTCTGATCCTCGAGGATCGTCTTCTCGGTTTTTTCTTCGCCCTCACCCTCGGCGACGGTCCGCTCCACTTGCATGCGAATCGGCCAAGCGATGAAGTCGGAGTACTTCTTGACGATCTCCCGGAGCTTCCACTCCTGGGTGTAGTCGAAGAGGTGGTCCTCCTCGTCGGCGGGCTTGAGGTGCAGGGAGACCGCGGTGCCCTGCGGCGCCTCGTCGAGGGTTTCGATGGTGTAGGTCGAGCTGCCCGCGGCCGACTCCCACCGGGTGCCCTCGGTCTCGCCCGCGCGCCGAGTGGTCAGCGTGACCTTGTCGGCGACCATGAAGGTCGAGTAGAAGCCGATGCCGAACTGGCCGATGAGCTCCTCGGCCGCGGCGTCGGACTTGGCCTCGTTGAGCTTCTTGCGCAGCTCCGCGGTGCCTGATTTGGCGAGGGTGCCGATGAGGTCGACCACCTCGGCCCTGGACATGCCGATGCCGTTGTCCCGCACGGTCAGGATCCGGTTGTCCTTGTCGACTTCCAGCTCGATGTGCAGATCGGCGGTGTCGACATGCAGATCCTTGTCCCGGAAGGACTCCAGGCGCAGCTTGTCCAGCGCGTCCGAGGAGTTCGAGATCAGCTCCCGTAGGAAGGTGTCCTTGTTGGAGTAGACCGAATGAATCATCAGCTCGAGCAGCTGATGGGTCTCTGCCTGGAACTCGAGTTGTTCGACGTGCTCAGTCACGACGAGATGATACCGCCGCCGCCCGGCGGTCGACCGCAGGCCGGAGCAAGAAGCACTGCCAACTAACTGGCAGGAGGCGGCAGCGCGACGGACACCGACCCGAAATCGGCCAGTCCGGGCACCTCGAGGTCGGCCCGGTCGGTCATCCACTCGCGCAAGACCTGAGTCGCGCGAACGTCGTCCTCGTTGTACTCCAGCAGACGGGTGCGCTGGGACAGGTCCGGCTCGCCCTCGTAGCCGACGGCCAGCCGATACCAGCTCATCGACGCCTCGCCGCCGGCTTCCGCATCGCGCCAGGCGAACCCGGCGACCGGGGCGATCTTCTTGAGCCCCTTGCCATTCGGGCAGATGAACTGGTCGGAGACGGCCTGGAACATGTCCACCCACTCCGGCCCGTCGACGAACGCGCGCACCTGATCCACCGTCGGCACCCCGGCCCGCCCGGCGAACCGGCGGGCCGACTCGTAGAGCCACTTGTCCTCGGCGGTGCGCGAATAGCAGTAGGCGGCAAAGGTTTTCCCGCTCGCGATGGTCTCGGCGCGGATCGTCATCAGCCAGGTCCAGAACTCGCCGAACGAACGGCCCTCGTCCTCGGTGGGCAGCGGATCCCAGGTGACGAACGGCCGGTACACACCGTCGAGCAGGGTGCCCCACAGGTACGCGCCGTACTCCTGGAAACTCTCGAGGTCGACATCCACCTCGACGTCGGCCCGCTGCACCCGGATCGGCTGCACCCGGCGCACCAGCGGCGCACCCGCGATCCAGGCGCGCGCGGTGACGACGGCCTCGTCGAACGGTCCGTGCTGCCAGTCGTCCGGGTCGTCGCCGGCCCACCCGGCCAGCTCGTCGATCGTCTGCACGCCGTGCCTGCGCAGCACCTCCGCGCGCGAGCCGGGCGCGACGAGGCTGACGTCGCGGTGCTCGACGAGCCAGCCCTCGCAGCTGGGCCCCTCGATGGCGCGCGTCCACCACGGGCACTGCCTGCACTCGGGCACCTTCGACGGCACCGTCGGCAGTTCGCCGCGCACCACCGCGACCCGGTCGGCGTAGCGCTGGTCGTAGTCGGCGAGCACCGGGCCGAGGTCGTGCACCAGGATGCAGTCGAAGTGGTAGCCGATGACGCCGCCGACGAGCGCCGGGCTGGCCATGCCGTGGCGTTGCAGCATGCGATACAGGTGCGCGAGCCGCTGCTGGTCGCGCGGCTGCTGGCGTAGTTTGCGGTGCCGGTCCGGGCGCGGGTTCCAGTGGTACGGGTCCGTCGTGGTGGGGTGGAAGTCGGCGGGTTCGGGCTGACGTGGGTCGGTCACCTTGTGGTTCACCACGATCACGGGGATGTAGCCGCCGCGATCGAGGTCGCGCAGCAGGATCTCCGAGCCGCCGCGCCTGCCCGTCTCCGGCTCCTGCGGTAGCAACGCACCCCAAATGTGTTGCACCCCTGCGGCGCACGCCCGCATGGTCGCCTCGGCCCGCTCGGCGGCGCGCAGGGTCGGATCGATGACCACCCAGCCCTCGGGGTCCGCCGCGATCAACGCGTCGCGCACCCGCAGCCGATGCGCCGTCGCCGCCTCCCTGCGCTGGCGCACTCCCGGATCCTCGGAGACCCCTTGCAGCGCGCCCGGATGCGCCGCGTCGAGATGTAGCCGATGCCGGCAACCGATCAACGCCCTGGCATCGATGAACGGGGTCGGCGCGCCCGCGACGCCGGTCGGCCCTTCGACGGCCGTGCCGTTGTGCTTGCGACCTTCTCGGTCACCGATGCCCGCTTCCACGCTATGCAGTATGGTCCCTCCCCCCGACAAACCCACGAACCCCATGGGCACAGCGGTCGCGCTGGCCGGCCGCGAACACGCCGCGCCCACGCGGGCGAAGACTCACCTCGCCGGTGTCAAGATGGACCCGATAGGGTATCGACAAACCGTGTGACATGGGCGGACGGGCTTTCCCCGGCGTCGTACTGCCATGGCAAACCAGCATGACGGAGGGCCTTCGATGGGGTTGTTCACGAAGCGCAAGCGGCGTCCGAGCCGCAGGGCCGAGGCGAAAGCCCTCAAGCACAAGGCCGGTTTGGAAGCCAAGCTGGTCGCCAAGAACGATCGCAAGGCCCGCCGCGCGGAGGCCCGCACCCAGCGCAAGGTCGCCAAGGCGCAGATCTCGGCGCTGCAGGCGGAGGAGAAGGCCTCGCTCAAGCTGGCCGCCAAGGCCGAGCGTGACCTGTTCAGCGCGGGCCAGGTGAAGAAGTACCTCGGCGTCGCCCGCGTGCTCATCCCGGTGCTCGCGCCGTTGGCCTATCGCGGCGCGACCTTCCTGCGCGCGCAGCTGGACACGCGCAAGGCCCAGCAGCTCGGCATCGGCATCGAACAGCTCGGCGACTTCAGCGGCCACGGCGCCAAGCTGCAGGCCAGGATCGCGAATACCGAAGCGGCCCTTGGCAAGGTCGGCGCGCAGGACAAGGACAAGGGCGAGACGCAGAAGTTCGTCGCCGCGACCAGGGCCAGGCTGGACAGCCTCGCCGCCGCGGTGCAGACCGCCGAGCAGATGCCCGCGCCGCGCCGCCGCGCCGTGCACACCTCGATCGCGCAGGAGCTGTCCGGGGTCGAGGCGGACGTGCTCGCCAAGCTCGGCGTGCGCTGACGCTGCCCGCGATGCCCCCGTCACCGAGCACCGGCCACCTGCGTGGTGGCCTGGTCGGCGTGCTGGTGGGGGCGCTCGCCGTCGCCGCGCACGGCGTTGCCGGCGGCGGCTTTCCGGACTCGGCGGAGCTGACGCCGGTGCTGCTGGTCGCCGCGCTGGCGGGCTGCGCCGCGAGCACGTTCGCGGGCGGGCGCGCCTCGGTGCTCGGACTGCTCATGGCCGGGCAGCTGGCGAGTCACGTCGCGCTGTCCGGTCTACTCGGGCACGAACACCCCACCGCCGCAACGTCTCCGCTGCCCACCGGCGGGATGCTCGTCGCGCACGCCGTCGCCTCGCTCGGCGGTGCCGCGATCATCTCCGTCGCCGAGCGGCTCTACGCCCTGGCCTCCGGCGCCGTCCGGGCGGTGCTCGCGAGGCCGTCCGCGCCGCGGGTCGCCGGACCGGCGCGCTGGTCGAATCCCGGTGTCCCCCACTATCTCTGTCCGCCGAACGGTGCGATCGGCCCGCGCGCGCCGCCGGTGCCCGCCTGACCGGCAGCACCACTTCCCTTCGGACAGAAAGCCTTTCCCCATGCACCGTTCTCTTTCGCGTGCCGTCGGCACGACCGCCGCCGCGGCCACGCTCGCCATGCTGGCCTGCGGCACCGCCGCCGCCCACGTCACCGTGGACGCGCCAGGCGCCGCGCAGGGCAAGTACGGCGTGGCCACCTTCCGGGTGCCGACCGAATCGGACACCGCGAGCACGACCGCGCTCACCGTCACCATGCCCAACCTGAAAAGCGCTCGGACCGAGCCGATTCCGGGCTGGTCGGCCAGGATCGACAAGAACGAGAAGTCGGAGATCACCGCCATCACCTGGACCGTCGAGCCGGGCAACCCCGGCGTCGGCCCCGGCCAGTTCCAGCGCTTCGCCGTCTCGGTCGGCCCGCTGCCCGCGCAGGAGACGGTCAGCTTCCCTGCCAAGCAGACCTACAGCGACGGCAAGGTGGTCAACTGGGACCAGCCCGCCGGTAAGGACGGCGCGGAGCCCGAGCACCCGGCCCCGTCGCTCACCCTCGCCGCGGGCAAGGGCGACGCCGACGAGCACAAGGTCGGCAGCGAGGCCGCGGGCGCGTCCGCGTCCGACACCGACGACACCGCCCGCTGGCTCGGCGGCATCGGCCTGGCCCTCGGCCTGCTCGGCGTCGCGCTCGGCCTCGGCAACGTCATCCGGGCGCGGCGATCGTGACCCGGCGGCTGCACACCGCGCTCGTCGCGGCGGTGTTCCTGCTCGGATTCGGCTTGGCCGCAACGGGAACCGCCGCCGCGCACTCCGCGCCGACCGCCAGCGTGCCCGGCGACGGCGCCACCATCGACGCGGGCCCGGCGCGGGCGAGCATCACCTTCAACGAGGCGCTGCAACCGAGCTTCCCCGCGCTGACCGTGGTCGGCCCGGACGGCAAGCTCTGGTCGAAGGGCTCGCCGACGGTCGACGGCAACACCGTCAGCGTCGAGGTGGGCGAGCTCGGGCCGGTCGGCGAGTACACCGTCGCCTACCGGGTGACCTCGGCCGACGGCCATCCCGTCAGCGGCAAGCGGCATTTCACGCTCAGCAAAGCGGGCAACGGTGTGCCGGGCGAGAAGCCGAACGCGGACAGCGGCTCCGACGACGACTCGGGCGGAGTTCCGCTGTGGGTCTTCATCGTCGGCGCCGTCGTGCTCTTCGGCGGCGGGCTGGCGTTCGCCCTGTTCGGCGGCGGGAGCCGGAAACC
>NZ_BAGH01000004.1 GCF_000308715.1 Nocardia tenerifensis NBRC 101015 | reverse complement strand
TTCGGGGTACTCGCCGCGCGCCCCGATTCCTCGCACGGACAACAGCCTAGACACAAGCAATCCCAGCGGTTGCCACATCCCGTGAATCCGGCATGGCGAACCGATAGCTATTCACGTGCGCGAAACATCCGGGCGGCCAACGCGACTAGGTCGCGACGGCCCACACGCGGCATTCTCCGGCAGAAAGGCGCTCGCGCACGGGCACTTCGGACGGGTGGATGTCCGCCCACCGCCTACTCGGCGTGGCGGGCGGCTATCCGTTACTTCGGCGGCGCGAGCACCTCGGTGCCGACGAACGGAACCAGCGCCGCGGGCACCCGCACCGAGCCGTCGGCCTGCTGATGGTTCTCCAGGATCGCGACGATCCAGCGGGTGGTCGCCAGCGTGCCGTTCAAAGTCGCTGCGATCTGCGGCTTTCCGTTCTCGTCGCGGTAGCGCACGGACAGGCGGCGGGCCTGGAAGGTGGTGCAGTTCGAGGTCGAGGTGAGTTCGCGGTAGGTCCGCTGCGAGGGAACCCAGGCCTCGCAGTCGAACTTGCGCGCGGCCGAGCTGCCGAGATCGCCTGCGGCGACGTCGATGACGCGATAGGGCACCTCGATGGCCGCGAGCATCTCCCGCTCCCAGGCGAGCAGGCGCCGGTGCTCGGCGTCGGCCTGCTCGGGCGTGGTGAACACGAACATCTCGACCTTGTCGAACTGGTGCACCCGGATGATGCCCCTGGTGTCCTTGCCGTAGCTGCCCGCCTCGCGCCGGAAGCACGACGACCAGCCCGCGTACCGCTTCGGGCCCTCGCTCAGGTCGAGGATCTCGTCGGAGTGGTACCCGGCCAGCGGCACCTCCGAGGTGCCGACCAGATAGAGGTCCTCCTCGGCGAGCCGATAGACCTCCGCGGCGTGCTGACCGAGGAAGCCGGTGCCCGCCATGATCTCCGGGCGAACCAGCACCGGCGGGATCATCATGGTGAAGCCGTTGGCCACCGCCTTCTGCGCCGCGAGCTGGAGCAGACCGAGCTGCAGCAGCGCGCCGTAGCCGGTCATGAAGTAGAAGCGGGCGCCGGAGACCTTCGCACCGCGCTCCATGTCGATCAGGCCGATCGCCTCGCTGAGCTCCAGGTGGTCCTTCGGCTCGAAGTCGAACTCCGGTGGCGTGCCGACGGTTTCGAGCACGACGTAGTCGGCCTCACCGCCCGCGGGCGCGCCCTCCTGCACCACGTTCGAGATGGCCCGGTGCGCGGCGTCGAGGTCGGCGTCGGCGGCGTGCTGCGCGGCCTCGGCCTCCTTGACTTTGACCGACATCTCCTGCGCCTGCGCGAGCAGGGCGGATCGCTCCTCTTTACTCGCCTTGCCGACCAGCTTGCCCATCGCCTTGTGCTCGGCGCGCAGGTTGTCGGCGGTGGCCACCGCCGCGCGGCGCGCGGTGTCGGCCTCGAGCAGGGCATCGACGAGAGCGGGGTCTTCGCCGCGGGCGCGCTGCGAGGCGCGGACCGCGTCGGGGTTGTCCCGCAGGAATCGGAGGTCGATCATGGGGCCTCAGCCTAGTGGTTGGGGTATGGCTGTTTCACGTGGATATCCCTGGATGCGCGGCACGCGGGCGGCGGCGCGCGGATAGTTGGCCCGCTGCTTGAGCTTTCGCCGAATCCGTGATCGGTGACGTGCCCGCGGACCGCCGACCCGGCGTTGCGCGGCGATAGCGCCGCCGGGACCGGGTCGTGGCACCGCGGCTCGGAGACTGCCATGATGGATCGCGATGTCCTCCTCCGATCACGCACCCGAGCCGAAGCGATCGAGCCGCCCGCCCCGGCGCGGCGCGCCGTCGGGCACCAGCCCGGTGCGGCGTTCGGTCGCCACGGCCCGCGGCTTGTTCACCGGCGACACGCCGCTGCCCGCGCCGACGCTGCGCTGGGGGCTGTTGCTGGTGGCCGCGGGTGCGGTGATCGCCGCGCTGGTGACGTTGTTCGTGACCGGGTTCGACAACAACAAGATCGAGGCGCACACCCCCGGCTCGCCCGGTGAGCCGGTGGTGGACAAGGAATTCGGCACCGCGGTCAAGGGCGACTGCCTGAGCTGGTCCAAGCCGGACCACTCGGATCTGTTCAAGGTGCGCTGCGACACCAAGCACATGTTCGAGGTGGCGGCGGACGTCGACATGAGCAAGTACCCCGGCAAGGAGTTCGGGCCGGGGTCCAGGTTCCCCGACTCGCTGCGGCTCACCGAGCTGAAGGAAGAGCACTGCGTGCCCGCGGTGCAGCAGTACCTGGGCGGGAAGTTCGATCCGCGCGGGCGCTACATCGTCGGGTTGATGTACCCGAGCCCCGACGGCTGGCAGCACGGCGACCGCACGCTGCGATGCGGGCTGCAGTACGCGGCGAGCACGGGCACGCCGCCGTCGGTGGGCAGCGCCGCCGAGCACGATCAGTCGAAGGTGTACGGGCCGGGCGTGTGCCTCGGCATCAATCAGAACCTGCCCACCGACCCGGTGGACTGCGCGCAGGTGCACGCGGTGGAGGTCGTCTCCACCATCGACCTCGGCCAGCGGTTCCAGGGCGGCCCGCCCGCCAAGGAGGAGCAGGACCGGTTCGTCGAGGACGAGTGCGCGCGGACCTCCGCGGACTACCTCGGCGGGCCCGATGTGGTGCGCAACAAGACGCTGACGCTGTTCTTCGACTACCTCGACGCGCGCAGCTGGCTCGCGGGCAGCCGCAAGCTCGACTGCATGGTCGGCAAGGGGGCCGACCGGGAGGGCTTCGCGCCGATCACCGGCTCCGCGAAGGGCGACATCCTGATCAACGGCCAGGCCCCGCAGCCGCCGCCGAACACGGGGCGCTCGACCCCGGCGCCGCTGCCCGGCGCCGCGCCGCTGCCCCCGCAGCCGCAGCCGAGGTAGTCCGCGACGATGTCGGTCTCCATGTCCGAGGACCGGTTCGAGGAATTGGTCGGCGACGCGCTCGATCGCATTCCGCCGGAACTGGCGCGCGCCATCGATAACGTGGTCGTGCTGATCGAGCCGCGCAATCCGGACGATCCACATTTGCTCGGGCTGTACCACGGGATCGCGCTCACCGAACGCGACAGTCATTACGGCGGAGCGCTTCCCGACACGGTGACGATCTATCGCGAGTCCATCCTCGCCATCTGCTCGGACGAGGACGAGGTGGTCGAGGAGGTCGCGATCACCGTGATCCATGAGATCGCACACTATTTCGGCATTGACGAAGACCGCCTGCATCAGCTGGGATGGGGCTAGTCTTTACCCAAGCTGTATGAGTGCGGTTGCGGTTGGGGTGAGACAGGAAGAAACTTCAGGGGATTCGATGGAACCGATCGCTACGCCGTCGCGTCCTATCACTCGAAGGGGGAATTCTCGTGGTTCCGCCCCACCGCCGCCACTAGAAGGAGTCGAGTCATGGTTGGCCACGTACTAGTACAACCCGAAGTCGTCCTCGCCGCCGCCGCCGAACTGGATCTGCTCGCCGATCGTCTGGCCGCCGCGGCCGCGTTGACCGCGCCGGCGACCCATGTCGTCCCCTCCGGTATGGACGAGGTGTCGCTGCACGCCGCGAACCACCTCAACCGAGGCGCGATGACCCACGATCAGGCCATCGCCCAGGGAATCCTGGAGCTGCACCACGCCGCCGCGACGCTGCGCAGCCAGCTCGTCACCCATGTCGGCGAGGACGTGGCACGGGCGGGCGTCATCAACGTCGTCAGCGGAACAATCGCTTAACGCCTGCGGGCATCGCACACCGAACAAGCAAGGGGAGAAAGCATGACCGCAGGAATCACCGGGGTGTTCTGGCTGCCCCGTCAGGCAGAGGGAAACTCGATCGCGCTGAACGCGGGCGCACACGCCGTGCCGATCTCGGCCGCGGCCACCGCGTGGGGTGGGCTCACCGCCGCGTGGGTGGACGCCACCGCGACCGTCGCCCGGGTGATGGCCGAGCTCGGCGTCGGCATGCAGGGCATCAACGGCATCTCGGCGCTGTCCAAGCTCACCGGGTTCATCGGCTGGGCCGAGCAGCAGGGCGTCATGGCGGCCACCCTGGGCTCCAAGGCGGCGGGCAACGCGATCGCGTACACCGTGGCGTCGCTGGCCATGCCGAGCCTGCCGGAGATCGCCGCGGTCGACGCGGCGCGCGTCGCCGCCCACTCGACCGGCGGCGTGCTCAACGGCACCTCGGAGGCGGCCGAGGCGGCCAAGGCCGCGCTCGACCTGCGGGCCGCGCTCACCATGGAGACCTACGAGGCGGCGACCACCGCGATGGTGGTGACGCCCGGCGAGTTCGTCAACCCGCCCGCGATCGCGCACGGCGCGGGCACCGCCGACGCGGGCCAGGCCGATCAGGCGTTCCAGGCCACCGAGGCGGACCCGGTGCAGACCGCGATCGCGACGGCGGGCGCGTTCGTGAACAACCCCGCCGTGATCGGCGCCGCGACCCAGGCGGCCAATGTCGCGGGCTCGGTCGCGACCACCGGTGTGTCCACCGCGGGCACCATCGGCTCGCACGCGATCGCGGCCGTCACCAGCGCGGCGGCGCCCAGCATGACCAGCGCGGCACCGGCGGCCACCATGGTCGGCGGCGCGGGTCTGGCCTCCGCCGCCGTGTCCGCGGGGACGCGGTCCGCGTCGTTCGGCTCCGGCGCGGCGGTCTCGGTCGGCAACGGCTCGCTCAAGCTGCCCGAAGGCTGGGGCACCGGCGCCCCCGGTGGCGCACCCACCGCGGCGCCGGTCGCCGAGAACGTCTCGGTCAGCCAGCCCACCGCAACTCCAGTGCAGCGCAACAACACTCCGGGCAGCCCGCTGCTCGGCAACCAGGTGCGCGACGAGGACGACGAGACCGAGCACAAGAGCCTCGACTACCTGCGCTCGATCGAGCACTTCAACGACGGCCGCTACGCCGCCGACGGAGTGATCGGCGCCGAGCCGGCCGCTAAGTGACGGTGCTCGGCGCGGGCCGCGGCCCGTCGATGCTCGCGTCGGTCGTGCTGTCGCTCGACGAAATGCAGTTTCTCCTGGAGAAGCTGGAGATCGACGAGGTGCCCGTCGTGCTGGACGCGCGCGGGCAATACGACAACGTGACCGATCACGATGCCGCGATGGCCGTGGCCGCCCAGTCGCTCACCGATCGGGAACTCCTGATCGGTGACGCGGTCCATCAGGAACTCGAGGACCGGCTGATGGCGTTGTACCGCCCGCACTGGGTGGTCGCGCTGCGGCTGTTCGTCGACGGTCAGGCCAGTCGCATGTGTCTCGCGAAGGGCGACGACATCGTCACCGTCGCCCTGCGCGGGCCGCACTCCTACGTGATCGACGAGGCCGAGGACGACCTGCCCGGCCCGGTGATCGCGGCCCTAGGCCCGGCCGAACCACTCGACCTGACCGGCATGCGGGCGCCGACCGAGCAGCTCGTCCCGATCTTCGACGACACCGGCGACGCGGCCGCCACCGCGCGCCGGCTCGCGAAGGTCGGCACCCCGCCGGCCGACGCGCAGGCCCTCGCCTCGGCGATGGTGCAGATCCACTCGCACGCCGAGATCGTCGGCGTCGTCTACGGCGACGGCACCCGCGACGTCACCGACAACCACATCGCGGTGTTCAACACCCGCGGCGGTCGCTTCATCGCGACCGCGAGCAAGTCCGACGACGACGTGAAGTGGACCTCGCTCAGCACCGGAACGACGGCGCGGTTGCGAACGGCGTTGCAGGACTTGATCAATGGGCTACCCGAGCGGGCGGAGTTTCCACGCAAACCCGAGCAGGTGTAGTCCAGGCCGGGTAACTCCGGCTTCGGGAGTGGCCCGGTCAGCCGATGAAAGCGGTTGTGTGGGAAGGCTATGAGCGCGGCTTGTGTGCGGCCGGAAGGATCTTGCTCTAGGCGAATCCGGCACTGATCGGCATCGGGGTCGAGTTGCTCGTCGCCGATGGCACGGGCAAGCGGAACGCCGCCACAGCGCGGATTCGCCGCGAAGTGCCCGCCACGCGCGGGTTCGCTCGGAGCGGGTGGCCCGTCCGCAACGGTAGGCTCGTGCGTTCCCGGCCGGGCGGGACGGCGGAGTCATCAGAGGTACCTGCCGCGCGAAATGGCGTAATTTCCTGCGCCGCAAGACAATTCCCACTCACAAGCCCGACACTCGGCGGAATTAAAGATGCGCATTCCCCGGCGAATCGGCACTATGGCGTCGTGAACAGTCGTCAGCGAACGAGCCGACCAGACAGCGCACCATCGCGCGCAGCGAGGCCGAGCGGCGGCGAGGCGCGGTCGTGAACCTGGACCGAGACATCATGATGTTCCTCGATGACCACCGCGACCCGACGGTCACCACGATGGCACGCTGGGCCATGGACGTCGGCCTGAGCCCCTTCGTGCTGCTGGCGTGCGGCGTCGTCGGCCTCGTCATCGCGATCGCGGGCCGCTGGTGGCGCCTCGGCCTGGTGGTCGGCGGCGCCGCCGTATCCGCCATGGTGCTGACCTGGGTGCTGAAGACGATCATCGCCCGCCCCCGGCCGCCGGTGGATCTGGCGATCGTGCACACCGGCGGCTGGTCGATGCCGTCCACGGTGGCCGCCATCACGGCGGCGGGCGCGGCGACCCTCTTCCTCAGCGTGACCTGGCCGACCTCACCGGTGCGCTGGGTTGCGGGCATCGGCCTGACGGCCGTCGTCGCGGCGGTCGGCTGCGCCATGGTGTACCTCGGCGCGCATTGGCCGAGCGACGTGCTCGCGGGCTGGCTGCTCGGCCTCGGCATCGCGGCCGTGGCCGGCCGCGCCGGACGCGATCAGCCCATCGGGTCGTCGGAGGTCGGCGCGACGTCGTAGCCGAACGGCGGCGTGAACCGACCCCAGCGGATGCAGTCCCAGCCGCCGTCGGGCAGCGGGACGAGCTCGATGGTCTCGGTATTGTCGAGGTGATTGTTGGTGGTGAACGGCGGCAGCACGTCGGCCAGGTAGCGCGAGACCAGCCGCATGGCCGCGCCGTGGTTGACCAGCACCACATCGCCGGCCGAGCCCGGCGTCAGATACTTCTCGCGCAGACCGTCGACGACCGGCAGGAAACGGTCGAGCACGTCACGCCCCGACTCGCCGCCGGGGATGCGTTCGTCCAGGTCTCCCTCGTGCCACGCCCGGTACACCCGCTGGAACAACAGGTGCGCCTGCTCGCTGTGCTTGCCCTCGAGATCGCCGGCCTGCACCTCCTGCAGATCGTCCAGCACCGTGGCGGGCACGCCGGTCGCGGCCTCGATGTAGCCTGCGGTCTGGCGGGCCCGCAGCGCGGCCGAGCAGAACAGCACCCGCGGCGGAGCCAGCAGGTTCTCCCCGAACGATTTCGCCTGTGCCGCACCGCGTTCGGTGAGCGGCAAGCCGGGCACCCTGGTGTCGAGCAGTTTCGCGACGTTGCCCTCGGTCTCGCCGTGCCGGACCAGAACCAACTTGGCCGGGCCGATCTTCGCGTCCGTCACAGACCCGCCACCCCCTTTCGTAGCCGGGTCAGCCACTCGGCCGCCGCGTCGTCCGAGGGCGGCGGCGTGCCGGTCGCCGACGTCGCGGGCCAGGAACCGAGGAACCGGATCCGGGCGGTGCGATGCAGCGCCTTGAGCGCCTCGGCCACCGCGGCGTCGTCGATGTGGCCGACGCAGTCGAGATAAAAGCGATAGGTGCCCATGCCCGTGCGGGTGGGCCGGGACTCGATCCTGGTCAAATCGATGCCGCGCGTGGCGAACTCGGCGAACGCGCGCATGAGCGCGCCCGGCTCGTTCGACAGCTCGAGCACGATCGACGTCCGGTCCGCGCCGGTCGCGGGCGGAGCCGCGCAGGGCCGCGTGACCAGTACGAAGCGCGTGATCGCCTGATCATGGTCGGCCACGCCGGAGGCCAGGACCGCCAGGCCGAGTCGCGCGCCGGCCAGCGCGGTGGACACCGCCGCGTCGGCCTTGCCCGCCGCCACGTCCTCGGCCGCCGCGGCGTTGGACGCCGACACGTACGGCCGCGCCCTCGGCAATTCGCGCGAGACCCACTCGCGCACCTGCGCGGCGGCCACCGGGTAGGCGGCCAGCGTGCGCACGTCGTCCAGGATCGTGCCGGGGTGACCGAGGATCGTAAAGGTCACCTCCAGTTCGGTTTCCGCGACGATCTGCAATCGCGGGCCGATGGCGAGGGAGTCGAGCGTCGCGGAGATCGAGCCCTCGACCGAGCTCTCGATCGGCACCACCGCCCCCGCCACGTCCCCGGAGCGGACCAGTTCCAGCGCGGCGCCCTGGCTCGGCGCGGCGATACGCTCGACGGCCCCTTCGAAGGCCCCCGAGGATTCGAGTTCGGCGAGGGCCATCTCGGTGAAGGTTCCGGAGGGCCCGAAGTACGCGATTCGCGGCACAGATACGACCATACTTGCGTCCGCCGCCGACGCTCCGGCTATCACCCCCACACCCGTCCCCACCAGGCGTTTTCGCCCGCGTCCGAAGGACTGTGCCCACGATGAGCCGTGCGGCCACCGTCAGGAGTTACCCCGCCGCAGCCGATCCGGGAAGCTGGTGAACGGGCGGCAGACGTCGAGTACGTCAGCGCCCGTCGAGCGGGGCCAGGGCTCGGGTCACCTCGGCGACGAAGTCCGTCTCGATGGCGAGCAGAACGCCTCGAAACGCTTCTACCGCAGGCGGTTTCAGGGCAGTGAGGAAGGCGGTGTCCGGTGTCGTCAGCGCCGCGCGGATGTCCTCGCCGCACAGGGCCGCGACGGTCGCGGCGATGATCGCCAAGGCTCGCTCGCCCGAGCCGGTGCGCGCGACGAAGCCGGTGTCGGTGTGCACGACGGCGGCCAGGAAGTCGGCGATGTCCGAGTCGGGCGCGTCCGCGTCGAGCACCGGCGCGTCGCCGGGCCGCGGAGCGCGCACCAGCCCGTCGACGAGGCTGCGCCGAGCGGGCGTCGTCAACGTGATGAGTACCGGTTCTCCGCTCGATTCCGCCACCGAACCACGGTAACAACCGACCGCGAGCGACTGCTCGGGCCTACGCGGCCGAGGCCTCGCGCCGACGGTGAAACACGCGGCGAATTCTCAGAATCAGGCCGGAGCGAACGCTTGCGCATGTTCCGCCCGTCACTTAGCTTAGGGTAACCTAATCGAGCGCCCGAGCGAGGCGAACAACGCCCGACCACGGAGGTTTGCATGCCGCGTCCGACACCGACTGTCACACCGTCCACCGCTGAGCGGGTGCGCAGCGCGTGCGCGCACGCGGAGCAGGCGGTGCTGGCCATGCCGGGGATCGACCCGACGCCCGTCTCCGTGCATCACGTGCGCGAGTGCGGCGACGCGGTGATCGCGGTGCCCGCGACCTCCGTGGCCGCGCTGGTGGCGGGCAACTCGCCCGACGCGGGCGCGCCCGCGGTCCTCGAGCTGACCGATCACGCGCCGCTGCCGCTGCGCGAACCCGTCCGTGCGCTCGTATGGCTGCGCGGTTGGGTGCGCGCGGTGCCCACGCAGGCGCAGCGCGCGCTGGCCGGTGAGGTCGCCAAGGAGCACCCGGACCCCGGCCTGCTCGATGTCGGGCACACCGCGACCCTGCTGCGGCTGGTGATCAACTCCGCGGTGGTGGCCGACTCGACCGGCGCCGAATCGGTGAGCGTCGACGAGCTGCGCGCGGCCACGCCGGACCCGTTCTGCGCCTTGGAATCCGCGTGGTTGCAGCACATGGACGCCGACCACGCCGACGTCGTCGCCCAGCTGGCCAGGCACCTGCCGCCCCGGCTCCAGCACGGCATCGTGCACCCGCTCGCCATCGACCGCTACGGCCTGACGCTGCGCGTCGAGGGCCGCGACGGCGACCACGACTTCCGGCTGCCGTTCAACTCCCCCGCCGACGACATCGAGTCCCTCAGCCGCGCCGTGCGCACCCTCGCGGGCTGCCCGTTCCTCAACGGACTCCGCCGCATCTGAGCGCCGCTACGGCAGCCACGACACGTGGCCGCGCAGCGCCGTGTAACCGAGGTAGGCGACGGCGTCGATGGTGGCGTGGGCCAGAATCAGGGGCCACAGCTTGTTCGTGCGCTGCCAGTAGCGACCGAAGATCAACCCCATCACCAGGTTTCCGAGGCCGCCGCCGAGGCCCTGATACAGGTGGTAGCTGCCGCGCAGCAGGGCCGAGGCGAGCAGGGCCGAGTTCTCCGACCAGCCGAGCCTGCGCAGGCGGGCGATCAGGTAGGCGACCACGATGATCTCCTCGGCCAGCGCGTTCGCGCAGGCGGACAGGATCAGCGCGGGCAGCCGCCACCAGTGGTCGCCGAGCGAGGCGGGCACGATCGTCACGCTCACGCCCATGGCGTGCGCGGTCAGATACAGGCCAAGGCCCGGCAGTCCGATGACGGCCGCGAGCACCAGCCCCGGCACGACGTCCGCCCGCGGGCGCAGCCGCGCCGCCAGCCCGATCAGGCGCGGCCCGATTCCGCTGCGCCACAACAGATACAGGCCGAGCGCCGCCCAGCCGAGCAGCCGCGCCACGCTCAGCAACTGGAACAGCAGATCGATGGTCGACTGAGCCGAGCGCGACGGATTCAGCGCGACGGTCCGCCCGCCGACCCCGCCCGGCGCCAGCGCGCTCTCCACCAGGGACAGCGCGGCATTGAGCCCGCTCAACCCGAACGTGACACCCAGCACGACCGCGATCTCGAGCTTCAGGCCGAGCCGCTCCCGCTCCGTCGCCTCGGACTCGCCCCACTCGGCCCCGGACTCAGCACGCATGGGCTCGAATCTATTGCCCCCGCACCGCCGGCGCCGCGCACGCCCCGTTGGCCGCGCGACCGGGTCTATCCCGCTTTGCGACGCAAACCACAGAAACAGGCTTCACCTGCGCCGATGACCGCATCCACGCACCTGTGACCCAACCGTTGCCCGCACCGCGATAACGGTCAAGCGGCGCAGGC
>NZ_BAGH01000005.1 GCF_000308715.1 Nocardia tenerifensis NBRC 101015 | reverse complement strand
GATCACCCCGGCACGCTACCGCCGTTCGCTCGAGCGCGGCACGAATCACCCCGCGCGCAGGGCCGGGCGGGCGGCGTAGGCGTCGTGACGGGCGTACGTGCGATCGCCGCCGTTGCGGGCGATGGAGCCGCGGACCAGACGGTTACGGATGCGGGCGCCGAGATTTTCGTGGAAGCGGGTGGCGCCGGGCAGGATTCGGCGAGGCAGCTCGAGCGCGCCGTTGACGACGGCGGTCGCCATGACGGCGCTCTGGAAGAACCTGCTGTCCGGCAGCCCGAGGAAGTCGGCGTTGCTGGGGCCGAGCACGATTCGACTGTAGGCCACCATGTATCCAGTGATCACCCGGCGCAGCGCGCGCTGGGCCGCAGTGGTGTCGCCGACGAACAACCCGCCCGCCGCGGGAATGAGCGCCTGCGCCAGCCGTTTCGAGTCGGCGTCCGGGATGAACTCGGTGTCGGCGAGGATCCAGAAGGCACGCCAGGTGTCGGTCTCGCAGGTCGGCAGGATCTCCGCGTCGATGCCGAGCAGGAATCCGACGTAGCGCCACAGCTGGAAGACCGCGTCCTTCTCCCTGGTCGAGAACTGCAGGCCGAGGGCTTGGGCCCCCACGAGATTCGCCATCGAGAACAGGCCGAGGGTGCCGACGGTGAGCACCTGGTTGACCGGCTGGTCCCACGCCTGGTAGTCCCAGTCCGGACGGCGGTTCATGCCGGCCCGCACCAGGGCGTGCATCAACCGCACGCGCAGCACGCTCTTGTAGCCGACCGCATTGCGGTCCAGCCCACCGGGAGTGGTCACGTCCAGCCACCACTGGGTGGTCTCGGCGAGCCTGCGCGGCGCCATCGCGTCGAGGTCGCCGGTGCCGACGAGGGTCTTGTCCGCGCGGGAGGCGAGGTAGCCGCCCATCAGGGCGAACATGCCCATCGCGATGCCGCCCCAGACGCTGGTGCGCCCGACCACGCGCGCGCCGCGCTCGATCTTCGCGCGGTCCAGCCAGTACGGATCGGCCTCCACCTGCGCGAAGAACGCGGTCAGCTCGGCAGGCGCGTCCGGCACCGCCGCGACGCCGCGCTCGACCGCGATCTCGAACATCCGGCGGCCCTCGCCGACCGGCAGTCGCTTGAACATCGCGACCACGGCGTCCGCGAGCGGGTCGCCCACCGTGGCGAATCGGCGGAACGAGTCGCGCTGGGCGGCGGTGCAACTCAGGTCGCCGGGCGCCATGACGGGCACGGCGTACTTGAACGGGAACTCCGTGAACAGCTGCGGAGTCGGCAGTTTCTGGTTGTCATGCGCCATTGCACTTCACCCGTCGGATCGAGGTTCACGGTCGAGCATCTGACTAGACCGTCCCACACGATCGAGTATCTGGCAAGGACTCATGCCAGAATGATCTAGTCCGGTCGGCGCGGCAGCCAAGAGGGGGTGAGCGCGGCGATAGGGAGGATGGCCGCGCCGAAAATCGCGAGGATGGTGGACATCGACCACCAAGAGGTGGCGAGCGCGACGAAGGCGAATGCCACCAGTGAGACGACCTCGCTGAGCAGGCCCGAGACTGAGGTCACGGTGGCGCGGGCCGGGCCGGCGATCGCGTCCTGGAGCCGAGCCCCCGCGACGACATCGGCGTTGTAGACGATCCCGTAGGACAGGCCGATCGCCGTGAACCCCACGCAGACAAGGACATACACGGCGCTGGGCCGGTGCGCGGCGAGCCCGGTGATCAACGCGCCGCCGAGGAACAGGACGCCGGCGAGGCCGAGAGCGAGCGCCATGGCGCGGGCCGAGATTCCCTCGGTGCGTCCGGCCAGCAGCGAACCGCCCAGCGAGCCGAGTACAGTCAGCCCGACGAACAGCGGCACCACCGCCGTCGCCACGCCGACCGACGCGGCGAGCAGCGCGAAGTACTCGTCGAACGCGGTGATCCCGAACAGCAATGCGCCGAGCAGCACGCCGTTGCGCACGGCACGTACTCGAATCGCCTCGCCGACACCGGTCCGCAACATGGTGAGGTAGCGCGCGAACGGTCCCGCGTCGCCGGGATCATGAACTGCTGCCTTCGGACCACCTTCGGACATCGCGGCGGCAGTATGACCACCCACGGTGGATACTCGACCTTCGGATGAAACCAGCTCGCTCGCTTCGTCTTCCAGCTCATCGATGTCGGCGGCGGAGACCGCCTTCGGCGCGCTGGGCATGGTCACCGCGAACACCGTGTGCACAGCGGCGAACCCGACACTGCTCCAACCGATCAGCGCGTAACCGCCCCAGAGGTATAGCGGAGTCGCGGCGACGATGCCGACGACCATCGCGGTCTCCGTCGCCGCTCGTGTGTAGCCGAGGATGCGGGCATACGCGGATCGCTGGCCGCGGGCGGCGAGCTCGTCGTACAGCAGCGCCTCGAAGGTACCGGAGACCAAAGCCCCTGCCGTGCCCCACAGTACGAATCCGAGAGCGAAGCCGAGGTAGGTGGGGACCAGGGTCCACAGGGCGAAGCCGACGGTCAGCAGGACACCGCTGAGGACGAGCAGGGCGCGCCGCGACACCGTGTCGGCCCACGCGCCGGAGGGCACCTCGAGCAGGAACGACGTGGCCGACCAGATCGCGAACAACGACGAGATCTGCCCCGTGCTCAGCCCGTGCTCGGCGAACAGCAGGGCATACAGCGCGTATAGCGGGATCAGCTCGCCGAAGCCCTTGAACAGCACGGCGCGAATCGTCAACGAGCGCACCGTCGACTCGGCGCCGAGAGTGCTACCCGTCAGCCGGGCGAAAACCCCGGTGAGAGATCAACAGACGTAAACGATCAAACGCATGCGCACAGCATGCGCACCCGCGACGGACCCGTCAACCGATTATCCGAGCGGCAACCAGCCGTTGGCGGCGGGCATCGAGTCGCCGTCGCCGAGTTCCCGGCCCGATGTCCCCGGGCCCACCCGGCCGTGGTTCTCGTTGAGATCGCTGATCAGATCCGCCACCGGGTGTGAGTCGCTGTAGTGGTAACCCTGGGCGAGCGCGAAGCCGAGCTCCGTGAGCACCGCGGCCTGGTACTCGGTCTCCACCCCTTCGGCGATCACCTGCAGGTCGAGCGCGCTGCTCAACGCGGCGATCACGCCGAGCAGCGGGGGCGCGGGCGAGTCGGAGCGGATGGCGGCGACGAAGGACTGGTCGACCTTGAGGATGTCGCTCGGCAGCGTGGCGAGCCGGCTGAGCGAGGAGTACCCGGTGCCGAAGTCGTCGATGGCGATGCGCACGCCACGCTCGCGCAGGGTGTGCAGATTCGCGATGGCCGTGTGTGATTCGGCCGCCAGCTCGCTCTCGGTCACCTCGAGCACCAGTTGCTCGGCGGGCCAGCCGGTGGTGGCCAGGATGCTCGCGACCCGGTCGGCGTAGCCCGCCTCGGCCAGTTCCAAGCCGCTGACATTGACGTTGAGCGTCAGGTCGAGCTGGGCGAAGGTGTCCTGCAGGCGCGCGGCGTCGGCACAGGCCCTGCGCAACACCAGCTCGTCCAGGTCGGAGATGAGGTCGTACTCCTCGGCGACCCGGATCAGTCCCTCGGTGGTCACGTCCGGCTGCGCACTCGACGACCAGCGCAGCAGCGCCTCGACGCCGACCGCCTTGCCGCCGCCCTCGGTGAGGCTGACGATCGGCTGATAGTGCACGTCGAGCAGGCCGCGGTCGATGGCCTCGCGCAGCTCCACCGCGAGCGGCAGCTGGCGCGAGGACTCGAGCACCGTGCGGTTGCGGCCCGCCTGCTTGGCCCGGTACAGGCCGACATCGGCGCGGCTCACCAGCAGCGAGCCGGATTCGCCCGGCTGCCACGAGGTCACGCCCGCCGAACAGCCGGTGGTGACCGCCGCGCGCAGCTGCTCGGTGAGCAGGATGGCGGCCTGCTCGGTGGTGTTGGGCAACAGCATCGCGAACGCGTCGCCGCCGTAGCGGGCCAGACGCTGGTCCGGCGCAAGCAGTTTCGACCACGTGTCGGCGACGCGCTGCAGCACGGCGTCGCCCGCGCGGTGGCCGAGGTGGTCGTTGATCTTCTGGAAGCGGTCGAGATCGACCAGCACCAGCGCGAGTCCCTGACCCGTGCGGGTCGCCTGCTCGATCGCCGAGTTGAGCGCCCGGTCGAAGCCGCGCCGGTTCAAAAGCCCGGTCAGCACGTCGATGTCGGCCTCCGACGCCATCCGGGTGAGGATGCCGACGACCACGCCGACGCCGAGGGTCACCCCGGCCGGGATCAAGCCGGACCACCACGGCAGCCCCGGATCCACCGGCCGCACCGGCAGCACCCACAGGCACAGCGCCATGGCGAAGGCGATGTGCGCCGCGGCCTGTGACCACGCGAAGAACAGCGCCGCGTCGCAGGCGACGAAGACGTAGAAGGCGGCGAGACTGATGGCGCCGACGGTGTTCGGGAAGGCGTAGACCGCGACCGTCACCAGCACCGTCGCCATCGCGACGTACCCGTGGTGCACCGAGTGCGGCAGGCGCGGGCCCCACGCGAGCAGGGTGAGCCCGAGCGTCAGCGCGATCGCCGCGGCCGTGCCGACCAGCGGCCGATTACCCTCGTCGCCCGGGGCGATCGCAGTAATCAGCA
>NZ_BAGH01000006.1 GCF_000308715.1 Nocardia tenerifensis NBRC 101015 | reverse complement strand
GGTGTCCGCGCACACCGACCGCTCCGGCGCGGACAGTCTTCCGGACGAGATCTGCCAGACCCTCACCCGCCGCGTCCAGGAGATCGGCCCGCAGCCCGTGCGCCGGGTCCGTGCCAAGTTGCACGGACCGAAGGAAGCCAAGGCACACGGGCCGAAGACTGCGAAGCAATACGGGACGGAGTCAGCGGAGCGGCACAGGCGGGAGTCGGCCGAGCGGCACGGACCGAAATCAGCTGAGCCGCATGGGCCGCAGACAGCCGAGCCACACGGGCCGGAGTCGAGTGAGTCGCGTGGGTCGAGGTCAGGTGAGCCTCACGGGCCGGAGTCGGCTGTGCCGCATGGGTCGAGGTCAGGTGAGCCGCACGGGCCGGAGTCGAGTGAGCCGCGTGGGTCGAGGTCAGCTGAGCCGCATGGGCCGGAGTCGGCAGGGCAGCATGGGCCGGTGGCAGCTGAGCCGCACGGACCGGAGGCGGCTGAGTCGCACTGGTCGAAGTCAGCGGAGCGGCATCGGTCGCAGACAGCCGGGCCTGAGACAGGGGAGGCGTGATGACTCGAACCAACCGTCCGGCCGCGATGAACCGGACCGTGCTCGGGTTCACCGGAGTGTTGTTGCTCACCGCGGGTGTGCTCGCCGTCGCCGCGCATTACGGGCGGTTGCGCTGGGTCGACGCCGATGACACCGTCGTCCCCGGTACCGCGGCCCCGCCGACGTGGGTGCTCGTGGCCGCGGTGGCGGTCGCCGTGCTGATCGGTCTCCTGTGCCTGCGCTGGCTGCTCGCCCAGGTGTTCCGCATGCCGAAATCGGTCACGTGGCGTACTGGCGGCATCGAGTGCGCGGGGACCACCGTGCTCGAGTCCTCGACCGCCGCCGCTCCGGTGGCGGCCGATATCGAGGGCTACGCGGGCGTGCGCTCGGCCTCGGCCTGGCTGTCCGGCGGCCGCGACGCGCCCGAGCTGCATCTGGTGGTCACGGCCGAACCCACGGCCGACATCGCCGAGCTGCGCCGCAGGATCCTGGGCCACGCGGTCACCCGGCTGCGCGAGGCGCTGGAGGTGGAGGTCATTCCGGTCTCGCTAGAGCTGGACTTCGCCGAAGACCGGCGGCCCGCGCGGGTGCGCTGAGAATTGTCTGCTCGGAGCGGCAGGCCGAGGCGCGCGCGGCGATTCGAGCCGGCCTACGGTAGTTTGGCCACTTGGATCATCTCCGCACCGTGTTCGAGCGGGCGGAGGGTCGATGCGTCGGAGGTAAGCGAAGTGGCGATACCAGGCAATCCGTTTGGTGTAGCGGGCTCGGATCGGTCGGGCCCCAGTGGAACGGCGCTCGTCGGCGCCGGTTGTGTCAGTGTCCACGGTGGTGGTCGATGAGCGCGGACGGCAAGGCGAAGAGCCTCGATGTCGAGGCGCGCTCGGTGGATTCCGCCCGAATCCTGTCGCTGACCGGAGAGATCGACATGGCCTCCGCGCCACAGTTCCAGGCCGCGGTGGACGAGGCCCTGCAGGACAAGCCCGCCACGCTGGTCGTCGATCTGTCCCAGGTGGAGTTCTTCGGCTCCGCGGGATTGAGCGTGCTGCTCGTGGCGGCGGAGGCGCTGCCGTCGGGCCGGCTGCGCGTCGTGGCCTCGCCGCCCGTGCGCAGGCCCATCGAGGTGACCGGCCTGGACAAGCTGCTCAGCGTGCACAACAGCGTGGACGACGCCCTCGCCGAGGAACCGCGCCGCCCGGCCTGAGCCGGGGCGAGCGCATTCCGTTCGGCGGCGATCAGACCCGCGGCAGCCGGACGACCTGGACGAAGAAATCGTCGATGTGCTTGATGGCCGCGACGAACTGGTCCAGGTCGACCGGCTTTGTCACGTAGGCGTTCGCGTGCAGCTTGTAGCTGCGCAAGATGTCTTCCTCGGCCGCCGAGGTGGTGAGGACCACCACGGGGATGTGCGACAGGTCCGGGTCGGCCTTGATCCGTTCGAGGACCTGACGACCGTCGTATCGCGGCAGATTGAGGTCGAGCAGGATCAGGTCGGGACGCGGCGCGTTCGCGTACTCACCCTGCTTGTACAGGAAGTCGAGGGCCTCCTGGCCGTCGTGCGCGACGTGCAGGGTGTTGCCGATCTTGTTGTCCTCGAACGCCTCCCGTGTCATCAGCTCGTCGCCGGGGTCGTCCTCCACGAGGAGGATGTCGATGGGTTGGCCGGGAACGGTCAAAGGAAGTCTCCTGTAGTCAAAGGGGTCTATCGGGGACATTGTGAACGCGGTCAGCCGGTTACGCCCGCTTGTTCGGGCGTGCCGGCCTGCTCGGTGGCGCGCGGTTCGCCTGTGTCGACGGGTACTTCGGTCTCCTCGGTCGCCACCGGCGAATTCAAGGTGAACCAGAACCGCGTGCCGTCGGTGTAGTCGGTGTCGAGCCAGATCTTGCCGCCGTGGTGCTCGACGATCTTCTTGCACAGCGCGAGCCCGATGCCGGTGCCGCTGTACTCCTCCCGGCTGTGCAGCCGCTGGAAGATCACGAACACCTTCTCCGCGAACTCCGGCGGGATGCCGATGCCATTGTCGGACACCGAGAACAGCCAGCCTCCGGTGTCACCATCCGCGACACAGTCCAGGGTGACCACCGGCGAACGGTCGGGCGCGCGGAACTTGATCGCGTTGCCGATCAGGTTCTGCCACAGCATGGTCAGCAGGGTCGGGTCGCCGTTGATCTCGGGGAGCTTGTCGGGCCGGACCAGGTCCAGCTCGGCGTCCTCGGCGGCCGCCGCGAGATTGGTCATGGCCTTGTCCAGGGTCTGATCGAGGCCGATCGGCACGTTGCCGTCGATGACGCGGCCGACCCGGGAGAAGGTCAGCAGGTCGTTGATCAGCACCTGCATGCGCTTGGCGCCGTCCACCGCGTAGTCGATGTATTGGACCGCGCGCTCGTCGAGCTGGTCGGCGTAGCGCTTCTCCAGCAGCTGGCAGAACGCGGCGACCTTGCGCAGCGGCTCCTGCAGATCGTGCGAGGCCACGTAGGCGAACTGCTCGAGCTCGGCGTTGGAGCGGCGCAGCTCGGCGGTCTGCGCGTCCAGTTCGGTCGTCTGGGCGGCCAATTCCGCCGTCTGCGCGGCCAGCACGCCCTCTTGGACGCGGGAAGAGGCGAGTTCGGCGACGACCTGGCGGCGCATGCGCTCCACCGCCTCGGCCACGGTGGCGAGATCGGCGGGGCCGTGCGCGGTGATGTGGTGATCGAAGTCGCCGTCGGCGACGCGCAGCGAGGCGGCCTCGAGGTAGTCCAGCGGCTGCGCGACCAGCCTGCGCACCAGCAGCGTCAGCGCGACGGCGGCGAGCAGGAACACGCCCACCATCGCGGCCAGCGCCGTATCCCGCACGGTGCGAGTGCTTTTCAGCTCGGCTTGGTCCAGATCGACCGCGGCGGCGAGGTCAGCGTTCTGCTTGGTGAACAGGGCGCGCAGTTCGTCGAAGGTGGCCTTGCCACGGGTGGGCGTGGTCTGATCGGCGGCGGGGCCGCGCGCGGCCACCCCGGCGATCACCGGTTCGGCGTACTCGGCGCGCCACCGGGCCGCCGTGCGTTCCACCCCTTCGAGGTCGGCGAGCAGTTCCGGTCGGTCGCCCAGCAGCTCGCGGATCTTCGTCGCGGACCGCGTCTCGTCCTGCACGCCTTCGTAATACGGCGCGAGGAACTGCTCGTCGGCGCCGATCGCGTAGCCGCGGACACCGGTCTCCTGGTTGATCAGCGCGGCTTGCAGCCGGTACGCCTCGGCGGTGGCCGGCTGGAGCTGCTCGACGAGCCGGTCGGCGACCCGATTGGTCTTGCTGAGTTGCAGGGCGCCGACGGCCGTGCCGATGATGACCAGGATCACCATGAAGGCCAGCACGAGCATGAACCAGCCCTGCACGGTCAGCCGACCGGCGATGGACTGCTTCCCGGGGGATGTCGTCATCGATTGTCCTGCTTCAGGTCTCGGTGATTCCATTGCAAGTACATGACCGCCACGTCGTCGGCCAAACCGCCGTGCGCCTCGGCGAGTTCCTCCGCGCGCCAGATCAGTTCGTCGACGAACACCGCGGGCTCCGCCGCGGTCACGGTGCGGGCGAGCTCGAGCAGGCCCTCCTCGCCGAGGCGATCCTGACCCGCGTCGGTGTGCCCCTCGAAAAGGCCGTCGGTGAACAGCATCAGCCCCGAACCGTCCGGCAGCGTGAGCTCGTGGGTGGCCCACTCGGCGCGGCCGGGCAGGAAGCCGATCGCCGGGCCGCCGGGCACCTCGACCCAGTCCACGGCGGACCCGGTGCGCATCAGCATGCCGGGGTGCCCGGCCCTGGTGACGAGCACGCGGTGATCGTGCGGACACAGGATCAAGCTGGTAAGGGTGGCGAAGGTGTGTTTGCCGGTGCGCTCGGCGAGCAGCACCTCCTCGAGCAGTTGCAGTTGCCGGACGCCGACGATCTCGCTCAGCACCAGCGTGCGCCAGGCCAGTCGTAACGCGACGCCGGTCGCCGCCTCGTCGGGCCCGTGGCCCGCGACGTCCCCGATCAACGCGTGGACGGTGCCGTCGGCCTGCTGCACCACGTCGTAGAAGTCGCCGCCGAGCAGGGCGTTGGCCCGGCCGGGACGGTAGCGCGCGACGATATCGACCGAGCGTTCGCCGCGCACGAGCGGCGTCGGCAGCAGGCCGCGTTCCAGGCGCGCGTTCTCCTGCGCGCGCATCTGGCTGGCCCGCAGCGCCGCGGCGGCGCGCTCGGCCTGTTTACGCTGGATGGCGTAACGCAGTGCGCGACCGAACAATTCGGGTTCCACCCGGCCCTTGACCAGGTAGTCCTGCGCGCCCGCGGCCACCGCCGCGAGCCCGATCTGCTCCTGGTCCAATCCGGTGAGCACGATGACGGCGACCTTGTCGGTGTACTCGCGCACAGTGGCCAGCGCCTCCAGCCCGTGTGCGTCGGGTAGGTGCAGGTCCAACAGCACGCAGTCGGGCAACTGCTCGGCGAGCAGTTCGCGGGCCTCGGCTGCGGAGCGCACCCAGCGCATCGGCAGACCCGGCGCGCCATCGGCGATCAACTCTTCTACCAGCAGGGCGTCGGCTTGATCGTCCTCGACCAGTAGCACCGACAAATCCGGCCAACTCCAGACGGTGGTGCGGTCTGGTCGGCGGTCGGGAATCGGTGCTTCGGTACGGGCCTTGCTGTCGCCGTCGCCGAGGAGGCGGATCTGCCTACTCTGGCCGGAAAGCATCGACTCCGGTCTCCTTCCATCCGCGTCTACCTACTCGGTCATCGCCGAAAAGACGACTAACGCGGAGTACCCACATTCGCACAGCGCACCCGAGGGCCTTGTACCACGCGACGTGCCAACATTACCGTCCCCGAACGAAGGGCCGAGCCTTACCGCACGCCGAGAGTGTCGCGCGCGGTTGGGTTGCTGCCCCGGCGGACTCGTCCGCGCCGATGGGAGCGGTTCATCGGGTCCGCCACGTGGTGAAGTCGAACTCGAGGTATTGCTCACCGGCGGAAGGGATATGGGTCAGGGTGAGGTCGGCGAGATTGCCCTGGTCGGTCTGCACGCAGAGGTGGCCGCCGGTGGGTAGGTGGTAGACGTTGTCGAGGGTTTTGGACCACGCGGCCGGTGGGATGGCGGTGCAGCGGTCCAGGCCGGTGCGGGTGTCGTCGCGGGGGAGGGCGAAGCGGGCGTTGCCGTTGGTCATGGCGTTGAGGGAGTCGGCGGTTCTGGACGGGCTCATGTCGACGCCGAGCTGGTTCTGGTCGTGGACCTGGCCGGTGTCCAGGTCTATGCCCTCGACGTTGGCTATTCGCTGGTGGCCGTGGGTGAGCGAGGGCGGCTCGGTGGTCGTCGGCCGGGCGGTGGGGCCGGGGATGGGGGAGCTGCTCGGAGTCGCCTGGGGTGGGTTCGAGCGGGCGCACTGGGCGATGCTGACGAAGATCGCGATGATGGTGCCGAGGCTGCCGACTATCGTCCAGAAGAGTGCGGACTTCCAGAAGGAGGTTGCGCCTGATGCTCTGGCGTTGCCGTTGCCGTTGCCGTTGCCGTTGCCGTTGCCGTTGCCGGGTGTCGGCGTAGGTTCGGGCGTCGGTGTAGGTTCGGGCGTCGGCGGGGGCGCTGGTGCGGAATCGCGCTCGGACATCTACTGTTTCCCCCTGTCGCCGGATACTGATCGGATTGCGCGACAGGGCGTACCGCAGCCCGCGCCGCAGAAGCTTGCGCCCCGCCCGCGGCGAGACACGAAAGACCTTACATAGCAGGCTGCTATCCCGGCGTGAGTTTCGGCGGGAAACGCCACCCGCGGTGATTACCGCGAAACACGCCGCTGTATTGTTCGCAGTAGCAACTAGTTGCGCAGCTCATGCAGGCACGTTGCGAGTCTTACCAGCAGTAGATAGAGCAGATCGCTTGTGGCACAGGGCTCGGCCGAGCGCCGGGCCGATCCGATGGACGGCCGCGCACGGATGCTGCCGGCGGCCGCCGATCGGATGCGCGTTTCGAGGAAAACAGCTGACACCGCAGCCGACGAGAATTAGGGCGCACATGACGAATTCCACCACCCAGGCAACGCCGCCGGGCCTGGAAGCGGGCGAGAGTACCGCACTGTCGCATCGGCAGATCTTGACCATCCTGTCGGGCCTGCTGCTCGGCATGTTCCTGGCCGCCCTCGACCAGAACATCGTCAGCGTGGCGATCGTGAAGATCTCCAACAGCCTGCACGGCTTCGACGAACAGGCCTGGGCGACAACGGCGTACCTGATCACCGCGACGATCACCACGCCGCTCTACGGCAAGCTGGCCGATATCTACGGGCGTAAGCCGTTCTACCTCACCGCGATCGGGCTGTTCATCATCGGCTCGGTGGCCTGTACCTTCGCCACCTCCATGTACGAGCTGGCCGGGTTCCGCGCGTTCCAGGGGCTCGGCGCGGGCGGCCTGATGTCGTTGGCGTTCACCATCATCGGCGATATCGTGCCCGCCCGCGAGCGGGTTCGCTACCAGGGCTACTTCATGATGGTCTTCGGATTCGCCACGGTGCTCGGCCCGGTGCTCGGCGGATTCTTCTCCGATCTCGACACCCTCGGCGGCATCGCGGGCTGGCGCTGGGTGTTCCTGGTGAACGTGCCCGTCGGCGTGCTCGCCTGGCTCGTGGTCGCCAAGGTGCTCAATGTGCCGCATCAGCGCCAGAATCACCGCATCGACTGGCTCGGCGCGATAGCGCTGACGATCGGCACGGTGCCGCTGCTCGTCGTCGCCGAGCAGGGCAGGCACTGGGGTTGGCAGTCGCATCGGTCGCTGCTCTGCTACGCGGTCGGCGCGGCGGGGCTGCTGCTGTTTCTGCTCGTCGAGTTCCTGATGAAGGACGCGGCGCTGATTCCCTTGCGCCTGTTCAAGAGTTCCACGTTCAGCGTCACCATCGCGGGCGGGTTCATCGTCGGCATCGCCATGTTCGGCGCGATCACCATGGTGCCGCAGTACTTTCAGGTGGTGCGCGGGTTCACCCCGACCAACGCCGGCCTGCTGATGCTGCCGCTCGTCATGGGCATCACGGTCGGCGCGCAGCTCGGCGGCCGGATCACCAAGAAGACCGGGCGCTACAAGATCCTGCCCGTTGCGGGTACTTTCATCACCGCGACCGGCTCGGCGCTGTACGCGCAGGTGCACTACGACAGCCCGCTGTGGCAGCCGCTGGCGTACTGCACGGTGATCGGCCTCGGCCTCGGTTTCTGCATGCAGACGCTGGTCATCGCGGCTCAAAATGCCGGTCCGCGTTCGGATATGGGCGTTTCGACCGCCGCGGCGACCTTCTTCCGCCAGATGGGCGGCACCCTCGGCGTCGCGGTGTTCCTGACGATTCTGTTCAATCTGTTGCCGAACAAGATCGTCGACGCGTTCGGCGGCCAGCTGCCGCCCGGGTTCGGGCCCGAACAGCTCAGCGACTTGCAGAGCAACACCAGCGGCATCGGTGCGCTGCCCGACGAGGTGAAGGTGCCGATCCTGGTCGGATTCACCGACTCCATGCACGGGGTGTTCTACGTCGCGGCCGCAGTGGCGCTGCTGGCCTGTGTGGTGCTGATGTTCATGAAAGAGATTCCGCTGCAAGATGACCCGATGCCTGTCGGAAAGCAGGCGGCCCCCGCGAAGTCGAGCTGGGACGAGGATCAGGTGTGGGAGGGCGCGGCGCAGGCGCTCTCGGAACCCGAACCCGTGCTCGCCGGGGCCGTCGGCAGGGCCGCACCGGTGGAGCACCGCGGCAACGGGTCTCACGAGTTCGCCGTGGCCGCAAGCGGTTCCGCGGTGACCGTGCTCGACTCGGCGGAGGACCTCGCCGGCTACGGCGACGGCGCCATCGGTGGGCGCATCCGACGGGAGAACGGCCAGCCCGTGCCCGACGCCGCGCTCACCCTCATCGACCAACGGGGACACCAGGTTTCGCGGGCGACCGGGGACGCGGAGGGCGGCTACGCCATCGACGTGCCAGAGAGCGGCAACTACGTGCTGATCATCTCCGCGCCGGGACATCAGCCCGCGGCGGTGACGGTCTCGGTCGGTCAGCGGGCGCAGCGCCTCGATCTCACGCTGCTCGGTTCGGGCGAGCTGTCCGGCGTCGTCCGGTCGGCCGTGCGCGGCACCCCGCTCTACGGCGCCACCATCACGCTGACCGACCTGCGCGGCGAGGTGGTCGGCGCGGCGACGACCACGGCCGACGGCCGGTACACCTGTCACGGGATCGTCTCCGGCACATACACATTGGTCGCGGTGGCCGAGCACATGCGGCCCACCGCGACCACCCTCACCGTCCCCGACTCCGGCCTGCTCCGCCACGACATCGACCTGTCGCCGATGGCGGTGCTCGTCGGCTCGGCCCTCGCCGAGGACGGCCGTCCCGTCCCGGACGCCCAGATCAGCGTGCTGAACACCACCGGCGACGTGACCGCCACCGCGCGCACCGACGACAACGGGCGCTACCTGGTCACCGATCTGCCGCAAGGGCAGTACACCGTCGTGGCGCGCGGCTACCCGCCGTCGACCAGTCAGGTGACCGTCGCGGGCGGCGAGGTGAACCACGACGTGAAACTCGGGTATCAGCTGGAGGATTCGCCGAGTCACTCGTGATCAGGTGCGCAGCAGTGCGGTGAGCGTGGCGGGCGTCCACGCGAGATCCGCGCCGGGGCGCGTCGCGAGGTAGGTCGCGGCTTTTTCGATCGTCCAGCCGTGGGATTCGATCAGGCCGGCGGCCAGGTGGCGTAAGTAGCTGGGGGACGGCGGATTTCCCGGCAGGTCGCCGTGCTGCCACGGGGCGGTGCAGGTGAGGATCGGGTGTCCCTCGAAGGTGCCTGCGTAGGAAAGGGTTTCGTACCGTCCCGGGCCGAGCGGGGCGCGTCCGGTGGTGATCGCGCCGGTGAGGTCGAGGTCCGCGTCCGGGATCCGGTACATCTCCTGGGCCGCGATGTCGGAGAACTGGGCGACGGTGAGCAGGTACGCGCGGGCGGCGGTCTGGCCCGGACCGTCCGGGTCGTAGAACGCGCGCCCGCCCGTCCACACCAGCGATTCGGTGGCGAAGTACAGCAGGCCCGGCAGCATCATCGGGACCGAGCGCGCGGGCTCGCCCGGGTCGCGGCAGCCCGGCACGGCCCGCGCCCCGCCCTCCGGTGTGCCGCCGTTGAGATAGCAGCGCAGCCGGCTCAGGTGCATGTTCGATCCGTACGCCGCGTACCAGACCAGGTCCGCGGCGCCGTCGCTCTCGCTCACCCCACCATCCTGCCGAGATCGGCCGGACCGCGCAGATCGCCTGTCAGCCCCGGTGGAATACCGCGCGCCAACGCACGAAGTTCGGCTTGCCGGCCGGCGAGGCCTGCTCCACCTCGACCGGCCGGAGGTCACCGGTCGCGAACGCGTCGATCTCGGCCCGGGTGAGCGGCCACGGGGGTCCGTCCGCCTTCGCGCCCTCCTCGGCGATGCCCGCGATGACCAGCAGGTCACCGCCGGGCGCCACCATCCGCGCGACGTTCGCGGTCGCCACGTCGCGCACCGTGACGGGCAGCGACTGCACGGTGATCGACTCGACCACCAGGTCGAACGCGCCGTTCCACTCGGCGGGCGGGTCGAGCAGATCGCCGACGACATAATCGACCGGGGAGTCCGGAAAGCGTTCCCGCGCAGTCTTTATCGCGGTCTCCGCGACGTCGAACGCGGTCGTCTCGAAGCCCAGCTCGGCGAGGTGCTCGGCGTCGCGCCCCAGTCCGCAGCCCACCACCATCGCCCGTGTGCCGCCGCCGGCTCGCGCATGGCGCTCGAGCCAGTCGACCAGCAGCGCGTTCGGCTCCGGGGCATCCCATGGCACCACCGCCGTCCCGTCGGCTGCCTCCACGTACAGGCGTTCGAACCAACCGGTCGGATCATCTTGCGCCAGCGATTCGGTCGCCAGCCTGGTCGCATCCGCGTCACGAGAATCGGTCACCCGCCGAGTCTGTCAGGTGCTCTCGGCGATCGCATGACCACAGTGCTGGTGTGCTGACAGTTGCCTCCCGATGGCCTGCGCACCTGTATTCGGCCGCCGACCTCGGTCGGGCGAAGGCATGGTCGCTCAGTGGTCGACGGTGTTCACCGTGGCGGCGATCGGCTCGAGGCCCGCGATCAGCTCGTCGAGTTCGTCCGCGCTCAGCACGTCGTAGGCTGGGGCCGCCAGCTCATCGGTGCGAATCTCGATCCGCTGCTTGACTTCTCGACCGGCGTCGGTGAACGCGCCTGCGGCGTCCACGAGCCCGCGGTCGCGCAGGCCGTCGATCACCGCGGCCAGCTGCGCCTCGGGCAGGTGGTGGATTCGCCCGAACTTCTCCGCTGCCATCCCCAGGTCGAGTGCCATCAAGACGTGCGCCTCGGTGCCGCCGATGCCGTGGGCGAGCAGCGCCGCGTTGTGGCCGTCGCCGCGGTACTCGCGCAGGAGCGTCGCCGCGTGCCAAAGCCTGGCCACCGGTTCCTCGGGCACGTCCAGCGCCCGGAGCCCCGCGTACAGCGCTCGGCCCTCCGTCGGCGCGCTCACCGCCGCGCGGGTGGCCAGATCGGCGACCCGCACCAGACCCGCGGACTCGGCCAGCGCCCCCATCCTCTCCCGCAACGCGGCCGCGCTCCCTCGCTCCCGCACCGCGATCGCCTCCTCCGGGCTGACCTTCCCCCACACCCACGGAATATGGCGCGCCACCTCACCTTCCGCGAAGTTGTAGAAGACCGCGTGCACCACCGCGGCAGGCGCCAACCCCAGCGGCGCCGCCCGCCCCGCGAAATAGCCGTCCCAGTAGTTGCGCATGCCGACCGCCAGGAAAGCCTCGTTCGGCACCTCCGAGAAGGTGATGGTCGCGATCGGCTCCACCAGCTCGAACATCCGGTGAATCTTGGCCTGGGGGTGCGGCATCGGTGCCTCCTGTAGTCGTGCCTCGTGGGTGGCCGTCCACCGTAGTCACGAACAATGCGGCTCGGAGCCGAATCGTCGCCGTGCGATCGCGCGACGGCTTCGTCCTTCGTTGTGACAGCGTCGCGGAGTTCATCAGCACGGTTGCGCTGGGGCCCCGGTATTCCGTCATTCACGGCCCGCACGTGGTGGTTGGCTGATCCGTGTACTGAGGTTGCCGGCCTCAGCGGACAATTTCGGTTCGCCGCGCCGGGTTTCGGTTGATGTCGGCTCGAACGTGTCCGCGCAGGCCGGCGACCCACCCCTCAGCGGGCCCGCACTAGATCGTTGGCATCGACCTCAGCAAGTAGCTTTGCCAGGTGGACTGTCGGAGCCGGCGGCCCGACCACCTCGCGACGCTCGACGGCGGGCTCGGTATTTCAGGGGGGGGTGGGGAGGAGGCGGTCGACGAGGGTGCGGGCTTGGCGGGCGAGGTTTTCGGGGCTCTGGGATTGGGTGGTTGCGTAGACGCCTTCCATGATCAGGAAGAGTTCGTCGGCGAGGTGGGATGCGTCTGGGGTGAGTGCTGTTGTGAGGGTGGTGAACTGGGCGTGGACCCAGGTTTTGGTGGCGACGGCGCGCTGGTGGGCGGGGAGGTGGTTGTCGGGGAATTCGCCGAGGGTCATGAGGAAGGGGCAGCCGCGGCATTCGGGGGCTGACACTTGCTCGGTGAGGGCATCGAAGACGGCGAGGATTCGGGCGCGCGGGTCGGGGGTGGATTCGACTGCGGCGGTGAACCATTCGCGATAGAGGTGGGCCTCGCGCTCGATGTAGGCGGCTACCAGGTCGTCCTTGGAGGCGAACAGGCGGTACAACGTCGTCGGCGCCACTTCGGCCTCGGCGGCGACCCGGTCGACGCCGGTGGCGCGCACTCCGTCGCGGTAGAAGAGATCGCGGGCGACCCGCAGCACGTGCTCGCGGGTGTCGGCCGCGGTGCGACGTCGCATGGGTCCGCCTGCTTTCATTCGAACAGGTTAGCGTCAGGGTGGTTTCGGATCGGGCGCGGTCGAGGCCGCCCCCGATGCCTCACCAGGCTTGGGATTTCGGCCCGAGGAAGAGGCCGCCGTTGACCTCCAGGGTCTGGCCGGTCACCCAGCGTCCGTCGGCGGAGGCGAGGAAGGCGACCGTGTCGGCGATGTCGGGGCCGCGGCCGACCCGCTCCAGGGCGGTGAGGGCGGCGATTCCCGGTGCGGCGTCGTCGGTTTCGTGCAGCCATCCGTTCATGTCGGTGTCGGTGACGCCGGGCGAGATCGTGTTGACCGTAATGCCTCGACTGCCAAGGGAATTCGCCGCCGACCGGGCGAAAGCGTTGAGTGCGCCTTTGGTCATCGCGTAGACCGTCTGCGGGGTCGCGAACCAGGTGACGCCGGAGGAGATATTGATGATGCGGCCGCCGTCGGCCAGCAGCGGCAGCGTCCGCTGTGCGATGAAGAAGGGTGCGCGGACATTGACCGCGAACAGCCGCTCGAACTGCTCCGGCGTGGCGTCGGGCAGGGTGGCCTCGTAGATCATGATGGCGGCGTTGTTCACGAGGATGTCCAGGGGATCGCCCGCCAAACCCGCGGTCAATCCGTCGAACAGCGTGTCCACGTCGCCGTCGACGCCCAGGTCGGCGCGAACCGAAAACGCCTGGCCCCCAGCAGATTCGATGGCGGCGACGGTTTCCTTGGCCGCGGCCTCGTTGCTGCCGTAGTGCACGGCCACGCGGGCGCCGTCGGAGGCGAGCCGCTCTGCGATGGCGC
>NZ_BAGH01000007.1 GCF_000308715.1 Nocardia tenerifensis NBRC 101015 | reverse complement strand
TGCGGGTGGGCGGCGCGGTAGCGCTGCTGCAGTCTCGGGGAAGCGCGCCGCGAGTTCCTTGCGCAGGCGCATGGCCTCCTTGAACAGGCCGAGGGCCTGGCGCGGGTCGCGCTTGCGGTAGACGACGCCGCGTCCGTCGGCGGTGGTGACGGTGACGCCGTCGACCTGCGACAGCAGGAACCACCGCGCGTCCAGCGTCGGCACGTTGAGCTGCGGCGTCTCGTGGTGCTGCGCGTGCGCCGGGCGCACGTTGTGCACGACGCCCTTGGCCAGCCGGACCACCTTCGCGATCGGGTTCGCCGGCTCGCCGACTGCCCCCACCTCGACGTGGCTGGCCAGCGGCAGCTCGGTGGAGGAGGGCAGGATGACCGCGTCCGGGTACTGCTTGCGCAGCGCGTGCACCGCGCCGAGCGCGCTCGGCAGCAGCTGAAAAAGCCGTTCCGGGCCCGCCAGGAAGTCGCGGATGGCCAGGTTCTGGATGGCGACCGTCGAATACTCCAGGCAGAGCAGGTGTTTCAGGGTCGCCTTGATCGTGTTGACGACCATGCCGCGCCCGTTGCCCGGCAGGTGCAGCGAGGCGACGACCAGCCGGTTGCGCAGGTGGAAGTAGGCCTGCCAGTCGATCGCGTCGTCCTTGTCGCTCCACGCCATGTGCCACACCGCGGCGCCCGGCAGGGTCACCGTGGAGTAGCCGTGTGCCCGGGCGCGCAGGCCGTACTCGACGTCGTCCCACTTCAGGAACAGCGGCAGCGGCTGGCCGATCTCCTCGGCGACCCGGCGCGGGATCACGCACGTCCACCAGCCGTTGAAGTCGACGTCGATGCGCCGGTGCAACAGCTTGGAGTTGTCGCGGTCCTTGAGCGGGTGCTTGGCGAAGTCGTGGTCGTACTCGACGTTCGGCGCGGAGGTCCACATGAAGATGCCGCGGTCGACGACCTCGCCCATGCTGTGCAGGTGCGAGCGCTCCTGCAGGTTGAGCATCTGCCCGCCGACCAGCACGGGCGACTTGGCGAAGCGGGCGAAGGCCAGCGCGCGCAGGATCGAGTCCGGCTCGATCTCGATGTCGTCGTCCATGTAGACGATGTACTCGGCGTCGGTGGTCTTCAGCGCCTCGTACATCACCCGGCTGTAGCCGCCGGAGCCGCCGAGGTTGGGCTGATCGTGGATGGCGAGCCGGTCGCCCAGCGACGCGGCGGCCTCGGCGAAGCCGGGCTCGTCGACCACCTTGCGGTTGCCCTGGTCCGCGACGATCACCGCGGCGATCTTGTCCAGGACCAGCGGGTCCGAGCCAAGGGCGGCAAGGGTTTTCACCAGATCCGTCGGCCGGTTGAAGGTCGGCATGCCGACCGCGATGCTGCCCTCGTCGGACGCCTCCACCGGCGCGTACCAGCCACCGGACAACAACGTGACCGCCGTGTCGGTGGTGATGTCGAACCAGATCCAGCCGCCGTCCTCGAACGGACCCAGATCCGTCTCGAACTCGACATGCACCGACTCGGTCCCGGGCGCGACCGCGAACTCCTTGCCCTGCACATGGATTCGCGAGCCGTCCGCCTTCGAGCGGTACACGTCGACCCGCCCGTGCCCGGCCAGCTCCAGCCGCAGCACCACCGAGTCGAGGACGCTCCAGCGCCGCCAGTAACTCGCGGGCAGCGCGTTGAAGTACGTGCAGAACGACACCTCGGACTCCGCGCCGATGGACAGCGAGGTGCGGGTGGCGGCGTGCGCGCGCCTGGCGTTGGTCTTGGACTCCTCGACGTAGAGGGTGCGCACGTCCAGCGGCTCACCCGGCCGGGGCAGGATGATCCGCTGCAGCAGCGACTTCGCGCGGGTCTCGGTGGTCATGTCGGCCAAGATGGATTGGGAGGTCATTCCACACTTTCGTCAGCGAGGGGCGCGCCGGTCTCCAGGTGCGGCCGCAGCACATTGTCGAACATGCTCAGCGCACTGCCGATGGCCATGTGCATATCCAGGTACTGGTAGGTGCCGAGGCGGCCGCCGAAGAGGACCTTCTCCGTCGCGGTCTCGCGCTTGGCGAGCGCGCGGTACGCGGCCAGCTTGGCGCGGTCCTCCGGCGTGTTGATCGGGTAGTACGGTTCGTCGCCGGTCTGCGCGAAGCGCGAGAACTCGCGCATGATGACCGTCTTGTCCTTCGGGTAGTCGCGCTCCGGGTGGAAGTGGCGCGGCTCGATGATGCGGGTGAACGGCACGTCGGCGTCGTTGTAGTTCATCACCGAGGTGCCCTGGTAGTCACCGGTTTCGAGCACCTCTGTCTCGAAATCGATGGTGCGCCAGCCGAGTTCGCCCTCCTGGTAGTCGAAGTAGCGGTCCAGCGGGCCGGTGTAGACGACGGGGGCGTCCGGATTCGCGGCGCGCAGCTCGTCGCGCACGTCGAACCAGTCGGTGTTCAGCCGGACCTCGATGAGCTCGGAGGCCGCCATGTTCTCCAGCCACTTCGTGTAGCCCTCTTTGGGCAGGCCCTCGTAGGTGTCGTTGAAGTAGCGATTGTCGAAGGTGTAGCGCACCGGCAGGCGGGTGATATTGCCCGCGGGCAGTTCCTTCGGGTCGGTCTGCCACTGCTTGGCGGTGTAGTCGCGCATGAACGCCTCGTACAGCGGGCGCCCGATCAGCGAGATCGCCTTCTCCTCGAAGTTCTGCGCGTTCTTGGAGTCGACCTCCGCGGCCTGCTCGGCGATGAGCGCGCGCGCCTCGTCCGGGGTGAAGTAGCGCCCGAAGAACTGGGAGATCAGGCCGAGGCCCATCGGGAACTGGTAGGCCTGCCCCTTGTGCAGCGCGAAGACCCGGTGCTGATAGCCGGTGAACTCGGTGAACTTGGTGACGTAATCCCAGACGCGCTTGTTCGAGGTGTGGAACAGGTGCGCGCCGTACTTGTGGATCTCGATCCCGGTATCCGGATCCGGCTCCGAGTAGGCATTGCCGCCGAGGTGGTAGCGGCGATCGAGCACCAGCACGCGTTTACCGAGCTCGGTGGCGGCGCGTTCGGCGACGGTCAGCCCGAAGAAGCCGGAGCCGACGACGATCAGATCGAACTGTGCGGTGGAGTTGGCGGAGTTACCCGGGGACGATGCGACGGTCACGGGAGCCCAGAGTATCGGAAGTCCGCGCCGGGTCTGGGTGGAGTCGCGCGGCGCACGGAGCCGGGCCGGGCGCCTGGGCGTTTTCGTGTCCGGGCCATCCTTATTTCGCCGGAAGTTTGCCGAATGCGGAGGCGGCGGCAACGGTGTTCCGGTCGAATGGACGGTTCTCCGTAATCCCGCCGGTCGCCTCCGGTTGGGCACTGCTCAGCCGTGTTCCGGGAAGCCGACCTCCACCTCGACTCGGTCGCGCTCGGTGTACATCCGCCAATAGTGTTCGCCCAGTTCGTCATTGCCCATGCGGGTGATCTCGAGGTCGGCCGGGAACAGCTCCGGGTGTTCGTCGACGAGCTGTTCGGCCTTGCTGCCGCCGATGAGCGCGCCGATGTCGAGCAGGCCCGCGTATACCCCGGTGCCCTCCAGTTCGACCGCGAGTTGGCGCAGGTAACCGCGCTGCGCGGCGAGGGCGACGCCGAAATTGGACAGGAATGGCATCGGGAGCCGATCCGAGGCGCCGGAGGAGTAGAGCAGCGTGCCCTCGCCGCGCTCGATCATCGCGGGCGCGAGCGCGCGGGTCATCAGGATCGGCGAGTAGAGCTTCAGCGCGAGCGGAATGGACAGGGCGGGCACGTCGACCGCGAGGGTGGACGGGATGCGGTCGACCGGGTCGCCCGCCGCGCCGTGCATGGCGACGTCGATCCGGCCGAAGGTCGCGGTGATCCGCTCGATCGCCGCGTGGACCTGGGTCTCGTCGGTGACGTCCGCGGGGAACGCCGCGGCCTCGATTCCCTCGGCGACGAGGTCGTCCGCGTGCCGTCGCGCCTTGTCCGGCTTTCGCCCGATCACCGCCACCCGGAAGCCCTCGCGGCCGAAGCGCCGCGCGGTGCCCACGCCCAGTCCGGGTCCGTACCCGAATATCGCGATGGTCTTCGACATGCCTACCTCACTATGTTGAGCACTGGTTCAAGTTAGAGTTTCGACGGTAGCACTAACTTGAACCTATGCTCAACATATTCGATCGGCCCGATTTGTAGGATCGGCGGATGCCCGTGGACAAGCCGTTACGCAGCGACGCCCGCCGCAACCGCGACGCGCTGGTGACCGCCGCCCGCGAGGTGTTCGAGGAACGCGGCCTCGACGCGCCGCTCAAGGAGATCGCCGCCCGCGCGCGCGTGGCGATCGGCACCCTCTACAACCGCTTCCCCACCCGCGACGACCTCATCGCCGCCGCCGTCGAGGACCGCATCGAGGCGGGCGGGCGCATCGCCGAAGAGGCCCTGGCCATCGACGATCCCTGGGACTCGTTCGTCTACCTCGTCGAAAAGGTTTGTGAGCTACAGGCTTCCGATCGCCTGCTCGGCGAGCTCGCCGTCCGCGCCGCCCCGAGCGAGGCCATCGCCGCCGCCCAGGAGCACGGGCACGGCGTCATGCGCCGAATCATCACGCGCGCACAGGAATCCGGCGCGCTGCGGTCCGACTGGGTGCTCGAGGACATCGCGTTCATCACCTGGTCGCACACCAGAATCTTGGAGGCCACCGCCGCCATCGCACCCGACGCCTGGCGACGGCACCTGGCACTGACCCTCGATGGCCTGCGCGCGTCGGCCGCGCATCCGCTGCCGGTCCCGCCGATCACGGAGGATCAGCTGATGCGGTCGCTGCGCGGTCGGCCGGAGAGCAACGACTGACCGAACAGTCAGACGCGGGGGGGCTGGTAAGGCATTGGGGCAGGCGGGAATTGACTGTGCTGAGCCGTGACCGGGCGGACCGGGGTGGTCACGGTGAGCACCACAGAGACCAAGACCAGCGCCGCGCCGACAACGATCAAGACGCACGGCACGAAGCTCTCGGCGGCCAGGCCGCGGTCGCCGCCGAAGGTCACGCTGAACAGCCCGCCGACGAAAATCCAAGCGCCGCCGATGATCTCCATCGGGCGACCGGCCGGCTTGCCGACCATGCTCAACAGGTTGCCGACGACGAGGACGGCGGCCATCAGCGCCGAGATGATGAGCAGAGTTTGCAGCACGCTGTGCAGATCCGACGCCAGTTTCCAGGCTTCGTACTTGTCGTCGGTGATCTTCGGCTTGCGGATGGGGTCCGCCACCCGGAAATGCTGGAAGCCGGAGATCGAGCCGAGGCCGACCAGGGCCGCGCCGAGCCACGCCGACAGGATCGTGATCACGCCGGTCAGACCGCGGTGCACGGACGCCGGAGCCGGATTGCCCGGCCCGCCATATGGATTACTCATCGAAGCCCCCTCCTGGTACCGGCGAACCTTACCGCGTGGTCGGCGGTGGATCGAGTCGACGGAGAACGGCGGGGCGCTCGGGTTACGCGTCGGCGGTGCTGGAATCCGCTGGAGCGATAGAAGTTTCGGCTCCGTGACGGGGCGGCTGATAAGCAACCCACCGGGCGGTAGCGCGCGAAGACGACAGCAGGAAGACGACGAGCGGCACGACCGCCGCGGACAGCGACGCGATCCACTCGCGGTGCAGCAAAGCGGTCAACGTGCCGACCAGCCCCTCGAACACACCGTTGACCGCTTCGTTCGTGGATCCTTGCTTCGCCAACCAGTCGATGCCGTAGTCGGGCTGGTAGTCGGTCAGCGCGCCGACGAGGGCGAGGAGGGCGGCGACGGTCAGCACGCCCGAGGTGAGAATCAGGATGTAGCGGCCGGTTTCGTCGCGGCGCAGCAGCAGGATGGCGCCGTAGGCGAGGGCGCTTGCGGCGAGCAACGCGCCGAGCATCGAGAAGACGGCGAAGGACTTGTCGATGTGCGGGCCGTCGCGCAGGGCGCTCAGGACGGATCGCTCGCCCCACAGGTTGAACAGCGCGGCCGCCAGGGCGAGCACACCCGCGGTGGTCGCGACCACTCCGCTCGGCCCCGCGGTCGCTCGCGAACTTGCGTATGTCATTGCTCGCATGCCCCTTTCCACGCCGACGACCGGCACGCCTTCAGTATGCGTACCGGTCGTCGGTCGAGCGTGATCTACAGGTGTGTCTCGGCGTAGACGCGCATGGCGTCGCGGACGAGTTCCGCGGTCCCGGCGCCGTGGGCGTCGTAGTTCGCGGTGAATCGCGGGTCCGCGACGTACATCTCGCCGAGGCCGATGAAGGCCTGCTTCTCCACCGGCCGGCCCTGCCAGCCGATCCCGACCCAGCGGAAATGGCGCTCGGTGATCGCCTGCACCTCGTCGCTGTCCGGGGCGAGCCCGGCGGCGTGCGCCCTGCCGAAATCGGCGGCGATGTCGCGCTGGGTTTGATGGAACTCGTCTTTCTCGGCGTCGCTCAGCGAGCGCCACCAGCGGTCACCGCTCTCGTAAGCCTCCTTGCCCCAGCGTTCGATCACCTCGTCCTTGTACTGGGTGTGATCGAAGCCGTCGAAAACCTCTGCGGCCATGAGTTGTTCACCTCTCTCCGTCTTGTGCAGCGTGGTCTGCACCGACTCGATCTGGCGCCGGATCCGATCCTGTTCCTGCCGAAGCAGTTCCAGGTGCGTGCGCAGTGCGGCACCGGAGTCCCGTTGGCCCGCGAGAACTTCGGCGATGACCGGAAGGCCGAGGCCGAGTTCCCGCAGCAGCAGGATGCGTTGCAACCGCACCAGGGAGCCCTGGTCGTAGTAGCGGTAACCGTTGGCGCCGATCCGGCTCGGCGGCAGCAGCCCGAGCTGGCCGTAGTGGCGCAGCGTGCGGCTGGTGGTACCGGCCGCCTTGGCCAGATCCTGGATGGACCATTCGGTGCGCACGACCTGTTCTCCCTTCTCATCTCGTCGGTGTAACCAGCATGCAAGTTGACGCTACGTCAAGGTCAACCGCTTATTCTCGGTTCAGCGCGCGTCCGCCAAGGCCGGTGCCTGCTCCGGCACGGTCTGCTCCGGCGCGGCCGGCTTCGGCTTGCCGGCCATCTGGCCGAACACCGTGCCCGCCAGCGCGATGACCAGACCCGCCATCTGCAGCGGGCTGAGCGCCTGCCCCAACGCGATCCATCCGATCACCGCGGCCGACACGGGGCTGAGCAGGCCGAGGAAGGCGACCGAGGTGGCGGGCACCTTCGAGATGCCGCGCAGCCAGAGCCAGTAGGCCGCCGCGGTGCCGATGACGCCGATGTAGAGGTAACCGGTGATCGCACGGCCGTCCAGCGCGGGCGGCGCGCCCTCGATGAGCAGGGCGAGCGGCAGGATGAACAGGCCGCCCGCGGTGAGCTGCCAGCCGGTCATCGCCAGCGGGCCGACCCCGTCGGGCCGTCCCCACCGCTGGGTGAGCACGGTGCCCGCCGCCATGGACGCGGCGCCGGCCAGCCCCGCGAGAACGCCGACGGTATCGAGCTGCGCGTTGGCCCGCAGCACCACGAGCGCGACGCCGAAGACGCCGATCAGGCCGGCGACCACCTTGCGCCCGCTCGGCTTCTCCGCCAGCATGACCGTGGCCCAGCCGAGGGCGAACATCGGTGCGACCGCGCCCAGCACGCCGGCGACCCCGCCCGGCAGCCGGTACGCGGCGAGGAACAGCAGCGGGAAGAAGGCGCCGATATTGAGCAGGCCGAGCACCGCGGCGCGCCCGATCCACTTGCCCTTCGGCAACACCCTGGTGATGGCGAGCAGCGCGAGGCCGGCGGGCAGCGCCCGCACGAGCGCGGTGAACAGTGGCCGGTCCGGCGGCAGGAACTCCGTGGTGACGGCGTAGGTGGAGCCCCAGACGATGGGGGTGAGGGCGGTGAGCGCCAGGGTGCCCGCGTACGAGTCTCCGGTGCGCGGGGTGGTGCTTGTGGTCATGTCGTTCGCTCCTCATTGATAATCTCAACGTTGAAATATCTACACCTCGACTTGATTCAACGTCAAGTAGATCAATGTTAAGATTCTTTTGGTAGAGAGGAGTGGACATGGCGGACGCGGTGGATGTCTTCACCAAGCACTGGAACCGGGAGCGGCCCGAGGTCGACGTGTCACCGATGGCGGTGATCGGGCGCGTCCAACGGTTGTCGCGCCTGTTCGATCACGAGCTCAAGCGGTTCTTCGCCGGGTTCGGCATGGAGTTCTGGGAGTTCGACGTGCTCGCCACCCTGCGCCGATCCGGCGGCGACGAGGGGCTCACCGCGGGCGCGCTGATCAAGGTGGCCATGGTGACCTCCGGCGCGATCACCAACCGGATCGACCGGCTGGTCGCCAAGGGGTGGGTCGAGCGCATGCCGTGCCCGGAGGACCGCAGGGTGATCCGGGTCCGGCTCACCCCGGCCGGTCGGCAGATGATCGACGACGTGCTGCCCAAGCACATGGACAACGAGCGGCGCTTGCTGGCGGCGCTGAACCTGGAGTCACAGGAGCAGCTCGCCGGGTTGTTACGGACGCTGGCGGAGTCGCTCGGAGACGGTGCGCCGGACTGACCTCGACTCTTTAAGCCGTTGCTAGGCAAGCCTTTTCGGTAGACTTTGACCTAGACAAGCGCTCTCTGTCGCGTGCGCGTTCCGGTTCAGTACTTCGCGGCCACGCGTCACCCCTGAAGTGCGCCGAACTCCGACGATCCCGGTGCGAGCGGCCTTCTGGTCGCACCGCCGGAGGGAATCGGGATGACCGGGGTCGGTCGTGGCGTCGGCGTGGCGGCCGTGGTAGGCGCCAACGTGCGGCCCGGTGACGCCGACGGCGAGGCGACGCCGGACGAAGCGGTCTCGAACCCGGGCGTGTCCGCCGCCGACTGGACCGCCTCCGACATCGGTGCCGCGCCCGCATCCGCCGTCTCGAACGCCGCAGGCGCGTTGGTATTCGGCGACGCGGGGTCGGCCGACGGCCGGGCATCCGACGGGACGAATGTGCGAGGGGGCTGACCACTCGATTCGAGTGACGCCTGCGAGGGCACGTTCGGCGCCGACGGCACGCTCGCGGTCGACGAAGCCGACTCTTGCTGAGATGCAACGGCATTCGGCGAGGCAGGCTCCCGCGCCGAGGATGCGCTCACGCCGGAGCGATCGAAATCCTGCGCCGACGACCTGCCTGGATCAGATGCCACGGACTGCGGACCGGCACCGGACGGCACGGGCTCGCCTTGCCCGCCCGCTACGGGCGGCAGAGGCGCCGATGGCGCGCCTGCACCTGCCGGCACCGGCCCCGACGGCACACCCGCCCCAGCCGGCACCGGCCCCGACGGCACACCCGCCCCTGCCGGCACCGGCCCCGACGGCACACCGGCTTCGGCCTGCACCGGCACCGATGGCGCACCTGCACCTGCTGGTACCGGCGGCACTCCCACTCCAGCCTCCACCGGCCCCGACGGCGCACTCGAACCGGACGGTCCACCGAGCCCGGCCGGGTCCGGCACCAACTGCAGCAGCGTGGTGAAGTCGACGACCTGGGCGCCGAGGGTCGGCGTGGCGATGATGACACCGTTGGTGAACAGGCGATACGTTCCGGCGTGCTCCGGCAGCGACATCTCCGGGCCGAGCGGCTGACCAACCTTGCTGGCCGCGCCGCCGATCCGCCGGTACTCGACCTCGATCGGCGACTCGCCGACGGCGGCCTGTTTGCGTGGATCGAGCGGCACGTCGGGCGCGCCGGGCGCCAGGTCGCGCAGCGCGGGCCCGACCTCGAAGGTGTAGATGTCGGCGGGTTCGCCGCCGCCGGGCGCGGAGGAGTACTCCGATCGCAGGATCCGTCCGTCGCGCAGCAGCACCGTGCCCGCCGTGGACCCGACGGCGCCTGCCGCGCGCGAATCCTCTTTCGCGGTACCGGGATACACCTGGCAGTCGGTGGTGTCACAACTCTGCGCGTACGAATAACGTTGCTCGGCAAGGACATACGAGCGCGCCGCGATCGCCTGCGCGCGCAACGCCTCGACGCCGCCCTTGTCCGCCCAGTTGGCCTGCACCTCGGCCGGGACGACGCCGAGCAGATAGTCCTCCAGATCCACCCGGTTGACGGTGCGCGGCGCGCCGTTCTCCGTCGCCACACCGAGCGCGCCGCGATACGCCGAACCACCGCACAGCGTCAGGTGTTCCGCCGCGGGGCGACCGGGTTTCGGGTCGATCGGATACACCCACGGGTCCTCGGTCGCGGCCTGCCACAGCACGTCTCCGTCGCAGCCGAGCGTCACCACGACGTTCGCGCGACCGCCGGGCAGCGGGGTCAGATGCGCGGCCTGCCCGGCCGCCACCGAACGCCCGGCGACGCGCAGACCGGCGTCGGCATAGGCGTCGAGGGTGGAGTCGTCCTGGGCGGTCAGCCGGATGGCGACGGTGTTTGCCGGAACGGTGCCGAGCGTGGCGCCTGGGTAGTAGTGATGGAGGATTTTCTCCGCGGTCCAGCCCTCCTGGGCGTTCGCCAACGCGCCGAACTGGCTCATCCCGCGGCCGTGACCCGGCCCCGCGACCGTTCGATACGGCGATCCCCCCGGCCACACCCACAACACGAGCACGGCGCCGACCGTCAGCGTCGCACCGCCCGCGACCAGCGTCGAACGCCTGGCCAGCGCGGGTCTGCCTGGTCCGCGCGGCCCTCCCCGACGTGCCCCTCGACGTGCTTTGCGCGCGGCTTTTTTCCGCATTCGTGCTGCCCCCGTGCTCTGTAGTTCCGGTGCCGTCTCGCGTCGCATCCGTTCACTCCCACGGTATTCCGGGGCCGGACGGATTGGATACCTGTCGGCATGTCGTTCCCTCCGGCCGCATTCCGAGAGTTACATTCGAGCAATCACGTAATCCTCTACAAGAGGTTTAGTTATGTGACAGTTGTGACTATTGTGATCGTTGATACATCAGGAAGCAACCCTGGTTTCGCACACGATCGCTGGTTCGACCTGAATGGAGACGCTCGTGCCCTACCGCAAACCGAAACGTTCCTACGTCCTCCCGGTTGTCACCACGCTTGCGGTAGCGGCCCCGCTGGCAACGCTCACGATGAGCGACTCGCCCGACTATCGCGCCACCACCGGCACCGAACTCGCCGCCGTACCGGCGCAACTGGCCGAGGTCGTGCTGAACTCCGCGCCGGACATCGTGCTTCCGCTACGCGAACTCACCGGGCTCGATCTACCGGATCTGCATCTATCCGATCTGAGAATGCTGCCGCTACCAGCGTCGATTCCAATTCCCGATGGACTACCGCTACCGCCGGGTGTGCAACTTCCCAAGGAAATCCCGCTACCGAAGCTGAATGGCCCGAATCCGGCCACCCCCGGCCAGCAGAACACGCCCGGCCAGCCGAATTCCCTCGGACAGCCGAATTCCCCAGGACAGCCGAACATCTCCGGACAGCCGAGTATCCCCGGTCAGCCGAACATCTCCGGCCAGCCCAACATCTCCGGACAGCCCAACATCTCCGGCCAGCCCAACATCTTCGGCCAGCCCAACATCTCCGGTCAGCAGAGCGCGCCAGGACAGAACATCTCACCTGGACCGAACGCCACTCCCGGATACGGCATCGCCCCAGGACAACCACCATCACCCGCGCCGGCGACCGCGCCGAGCCAGCACAGCGTTCCGGGACAGACCGCTCAGGCGCCTACCCAATCCCCTTCCGGCGCAATCAAATTCGTCGCCGACCCCGCCCGCCTCGAACCGGGCACCACTCCCGATACGCCCGCGCTCGCACCCGGCGCGGTCCCCCCGAACCTGGCCGACCAGGTCGGCGCGCAGGTCAAGGAACTGTCCAGGAACACGCCGTTCAGCGTCGTCGCCCTCACCGGCACGGATCTGCCGAAGACCAGGACATTGCTGCGCGCTCGCCAAGCCGATGGCACCTGGGGCCCCTGGTTCAACACCGAGCCGGTGGACACCCGGCGCACCGATCGCACTGGGCCGGGCGGCAAGACCGGCACCGAGCCGCTCTACGTGGGCACCACCAACGCCGTCCAGATGCTGGTGACCCGCAAGCCCGCCCCGGCGTCGAACACCGACGTCGCCCCGGCCGTGCCCAGCTCGGACGATCCCGCGCAGCTGCCGGGCGCCGACCTGACCGCCGTCCTCATCGATCCGGGTCGCGGCGCGGTCGACGGCGTGCTGCAGAAGGTCGCCGCGCCCGCGCCCGGCGGCGGGCCCAAGGTGATCACCCGCGAGGGCTGGGGCGCCGACGAGAGCATCCGCTGCGAGGAGCCGACCTACGACGACGGACCGGGCAAGGACGGGCTCGGCGGCATCACCGTGCACCACACGGCCGGACGCAACGACTACACCCCGGAGGAGTCCGCGGGCATCGTCCGCGCGATCTACACCTATCACGCGCAGACGCTGGGCTGGTGCGACATCGGCTACAACGCGCTGGTCGACAAGTACGGCCAGGTCTTCGAGGGTCGCGCGGGCGGGCTCGACCGCGCGGTGCAGGGCGCGCACGCGGGCGGCTTCAACGAGAACACCGCGGGCATCGCGCTCATGGGCAACTACACCTCCGAGCAGCCCACCGAGGAGTCGATCCAGGCGATCGGCGACTTCATCGGCTGGCGCGCCAAGATCGCGCACCTCGACCCGACCGGCTACACCACGATGTACTCCGAGGGCACCGAGTACACCTCCTACGCCCTCGGCCAGGCGGTGAAGCTGCCGATCGTGTTCGCCCACCGCGACGTCGGCAACACGACCTGCCCCGGCGACGCCGCCTACGAGATGATGGATCGAATCCGCGAGATCGCCGCGAGTGTCGCGGGCGGGTCAGGCGGCACGACCAGCACCGACACCGCGGTGAACGACGGCGCGGGAACCGAGGGCGCCACCCAGAGCACGCCTCCGCAGGGCGCGGCCCCGAAGACCACGCCGCGCAACAAGCCCGACCTCGCCGCGCTGGCCGCGCTCACCAAGAAGCTGCTCAGCATGGTGAACGAGAACGCCATCGCCCGGCACTGGGCCGATCGCGGCGGCCCGAACGGACCGCTCGGCGGGGCGCAGTCCGAGCCGTTGCCGGCCGCGCAGGGTCAGCAGTACGCGAAGTTCGTCAACGGGTACGCCTATACCGCGCCCGACGGCAAGGTCGTCGAGGTGCTCGGCGCGATCCTCGATCGCTTCCTGCAGCTGGGCGGCGACGCGGGCGTCCTCGGCCTGCCGACCAGCGACACCTACACCGTGCCGAACGGTCAGCGCGCCGACTTCCAGAACGGCTCGCTGATTCTCAACCAGGCGACCGGCATCGTCACCACGGTGTGGAAGACCTACAACGACACCTATCAGCAGAACGCCGGGCACAGCGCACCCGCCGCTCCGGCACCCGCTCCAGGCCCGCCTCCGGCCGAATCCGGCACTCCCGCGGTCGCTCCCGGGCCGGCTGAATCTCCGGCTCCGGCAGACGTTCCCGCACCTGATCCGGCCGAACACCCCGCACCGCAACCGGATTCGCTCCAGTACCCGGCTCCCGACGACTTCCTGCCTGCACCCGCCCCGGAACCGGCGGGCTGAGCCACCCGCTCAGAGCCACCAGCGTTCGAGGACGCGGGCTACGCCGTCGTCGGAGTTGGATTCGGCGACCTCGTCGGCGGCGGCCTTCGCCTCCGGGTGCGCGTTGGCCATCGCCACGCCGTGGCCGGCCATGGTGAGCATCGGGACGTCGTTGGGCATGTCGCCGAAGGCGACGATGTTCGCGGACTCGACGCCGAGGCGTTGCGCGACGGTCGCCAGGCCGGACGCCTTGGTGACGCCGGGGGCCGACAGTTCGATCAGGCCGTGCTCGGTGGAGAAGGTGATGTCGGCGCGGGCGCCGAGCAGCGGGGCGAGCACCGTGTACATGTCCGAGCTGCGCGCGCCGGGCAGGCGGATCAGCATCTTGATCGCCGGGGCGTCGATGACCTCGTGCCTGGCGACCGTGGTGTCGTCCGGATTCAGCCAGGCGTGCTCGTACAGCGGCGAACTCACGAACTGCGGGGTGACCGCGTCGTGCGCGCTCTCGCCGACCCGCTCGGCCGCGAGGCCGCAGCCGGGCAGCGCCCGCTCGGCCAGGTCGGCGATCCAGGACAGGGTCGGCACGTCCAAGGTCATGCTGGCCAGTACCCGGTCGGTGGCGCTGTCGTAGATGACCGCCCCGTTGCCGCACACACACAGCGGCGCGTAGCCGAGCCCGTCGACGACCGGGTCGATCCAGCGCGGCGGGCGACCGGTGGCGAGCACGAACGGCACACCGTCGCCGATCAGCGCGTCCACCGCGGCCTTGGTGCGCGCGGAGACCCGCTCGTCGTGATCGATGAGGGTGCCGTCGACATCGGACGCCACCATCTTCGGCTTGGGCAGGTGCAGGAGGGTCACCTATTCCATCCTGCCGGACAACCGTCTCGAAGTGGCGGGTGTATCGCCAGGAAGTGCGACCGGTCCGGTTATTACGAGACCGCACAGGTTATCTAATAGCGACTGACTATGACTCCGGCTGCCGCCGGATCGTCTCGTCCCCGGGCTTCGCCAGGGCCGGCGGCATCGAAGAGGGTGGGCGTAGGACTGTTTCGTCGTTGCGGCCGATGGCGGCGGGCGCGTTCCCGGCGGCTTGCGGCTCGGCAGGCGACCACGCGCCGTTGTCAGGCGCGGCGACCGCATCCGACGGCGCGCCCCAGACCGCAGGTGTCGGTGGCTGTCCATCGAGCAGGCCCGGTGCTGCGGCACCTGGTTGCGCATTTTGTGTGGTCAGCGACGGCCCCGGCACTGAGGCGTCCGGTGCGGGTGGAGCCCACGCGCCCTGCGGAGCGAACGTGGGCGGCCAGGAAGGGCCGGGTTGCCCAGCGGCTCCGGGCTGTCCCCACCCGGCTTGCGGTGTGGGGAAACCGGCTTGCTGCGCGGAGACCGGTGGTTGGGCATCGACTCCCGGCCAGGCTGGAACACCTTGGGGGAACCCGGGATTGGCGTAATACGGTGGCGGCACCATCGCGGGCGTATGCGCCAGCCAGCGGCTCGTCGCGGGGAGCAGGACGAGAATCGCCGTGGCCACCGGGAAGATAAGGCCGAGCAGGCCGCCGATGCCGCCGCTGATCACGGACGTGCTGTCGTAGGAGTCGAGCATGGTCTGGGTGAGCACCAGCCCCACGATCCCCGCCACGACGACCACCGCACAGCCGACGGCGACGAGCACCCGCCCGAACGACTTCCTGCTGAACAACCCCACCCCGCCGACGCCGAGCAGCACCGCCGCCACCAGCCCGACGACCCCGAGCACGATGGTGAACGTGTGATACCACCCGCTCGTCAACGGTCCATCGAGGCCGAAGACCTCCCAGCCGATGATCCCGATCGCCAAATCGGCGAGCCCGCCGAACAATTCACCGACGGCGCCCACACAGGCCAGCACCCCCGCGGTGATCGCGGTCGCCCCGCTCGGCGCCTGCGTCGCGGCCGGGTAAGCCGGATAAGGCTGGTACCCACCGGGATATTGCGGATAGTTCATGACTCCCCCTTCGACGCGTCGAAACGACCGCGCTCGCGTGTGCCGCAAGAATAAAGGACATGCCCGAGGACCGCGTGACACGCGCGTCCGGGTCTTCGTCCTTATGATCAGGGGCTAACACTCGACGCTGGTCCACCCAGCCGAAAGACCACGAGGACTGATGACCGGCTTCCTGCTACGACGCGCGCTTCACTATGTCGTGCTGTTGCTGCTGGCGTCGTTTCTGACCTTCAGCCTGGCGTCGCTGACGTTTCGCCCGCTGGACAGTCTGGAACAGCGCAATCCGCGCCCGCCACAGGCGGTGATCGACGCCAAGGCCGAGGAGTTACACCTCAACGACCCGATCCCGCAGCGCTATATCACCTGGCTGAAGGGGATTCCGCAAGGGGATTTCGGCAAGACCCTGGCCGGGCAGCCGGTGAGCGAGGAACTGCCGCGCCGGGTCGCGGTGAGTCTGCGGCTGCTGATCATCGGTTCGCTCGTCGGCACGGTGCTCGGCGTCTTGATCGGCGCGGCCGGAGCGATCCGGCAATACAAATTCAGTGACTACTTCACCACGGTCATCGCGCTGCTCGTGCTGAGCACCCCGGTGTTCCTGTTGGCGACACTGTTGAAATACGGTGCGCTGGAAATCAATTCGCTCACCGGCTCGCAGATATTCCTCTATACCGGCGAGACGTCGGCGAATCGGATCGACGGATTCTGGCCGCAACTGCTCGACCGGCTCCAGCACCTGGTGCTGCCGACGACCGGTCTCGCGCTCGGCGGCATGGCGGGCTACAGCCGATACCAGCGCAACGCGATGCTCGACGTGCTGCAGAGCGATTTCATTCGCACCGCCCGCGCCAAGGGCCTGACCCGAAGCAAAGCGTTGTACAAGCACGGCCTGCGCACCGCGTTGATCCCGATGGCGACGCTGTTCGCCTACAGCCTGCTCGGCTTGATCACCGGCGCGACCTTCACCGAGAAAATCTTCGGGTGGCACGGCGTCGGCGAGTGGCTGGTCGACTCGATCAACGCCCAGGATCTGTACGTGGTGGTCACGGTGACCGCGTTCGCCGGACTGGTGGTACTGGTCTCCGGCCTGCTCTCCGACGTAGTGCTGGCGATTCTCGACCCGCGGGTGCGTGTGCGATGAGCGAGTCGATCATGAATACAGCACCGTGCGGCGAGACGAGGGTGCGGTCATGACCGACGCCGAGATCATCGTCCAGGGGGCGCCCGAGCCCGCCGCCGCGGGCCGCAGCAAGCTGGTCCTGCGCCGATTCCTGCGCAACACGCCCGCGGTGGTCGGCGCGGTGATCTTGATCCTGCTCTTCGTCGCGAGCTTCGCGCTGCCGCCGCTGCTGAAGTACGACTACCAGCAGCTCGACTACACCGCGCTGCTGAAACCGCCGAGCGGCAAGCATCCCTTCGGCACCACCCAGATCGGACAGGATGTGCTCGCGCAGACTCTGCGCGGGATGCAGAAGTCGCTGGTGATCGGCCTGTGCGTCGCGCTGTTCTCCACCACCATCGCCGCGACGGCGGGGGCGACGGCCGGGCTGCTCGGCGGCTGGACCGACCGCGCGGTCATGTGGCTGGTCGACCTGCTGCTCGTCGTGCCCAGCTTCATCATCGTCGCGATCTTCGCGCCGCGGACCAAGGGCAGCGGCTCGATTCTGCTGCTGATCCTGTTGCTCAGCGTGTTCGGCTGGATGATCAGCGCGCGCATCGTGCGCGGCCTGACGCTCAGCCTGCGCGACCGCGAATTCGTCAGGGCCGCACGGTATATGGGCGCGCCCACGCGCACCGTGATCGTCAGCCACATCCTGCCGAACATCGCCTCGATCCTGATCATCGACACCACGCTCGCGGTCGGCTCCGCGATCATGGCCGAGACCGGGCTCAGCTTCCTCGGTTTCGGTGTGCAGCCGCCGGACGTCTCGCTCGGCTCGCTCATCGCGGCCGGCACCAAGTCGGCACTGACCTACCCGTGGCTGTTCCTGTTCGCCGGCGGCCTGCTGATCACCATCGTGCTGTGCGCCAACCTGGTCGGTGACGGACTGCGCGACGCGTTCGATCCCGGCGCCAAGCGGGCCCGTTCCAAGAAGAAGGCAAAGGTATGACGGGCGCCAACTCCACCGCGCCGCTGCTGGAGGTCACCGACCTGCGCGTCTCGTTCCCCAGCGAGGAGGGCCGCATCGAGGCCGTGCGCGGTGTCGACTACACCGTCTCCGACGGCGAGGTGCTCGCCATCGTCGGCGAGTCCGGCTCCGGCAAGTCGGTGTCGTCGCTCGCGGTGATGGGCCTGCTGCCCGAGCAGGCGCGCGTCGGCGGCTCGATCCGGCTGCGCGGACGCGAGCTGCTCGGCCTCGGCGACCGTGAATTGTCCAGGCTGCGTGGCAGTTCCATCAGCATGGTGTTCCAGGACCCGCTCTCGGCGTTGACCCCGGTGTACCGGGTCGGCGAGCAGATCGCCGAGGCCCTGCTGGCCCACGGCGACCTGAGCAGGGCGGAGGCGGCGGCCAAAGCGGTCGAGCTGCTCGGCCTGGTCGGCATCGACGAGCCCGAGTTGCGCGCCAAGGCTTTCCCGCACGAGTTCTCCGGCGGCATGCGCCAGCGCGTGGTCATCGCCATGGCGATCGCCAACGATCCCGCGCTGATCATCTGCGACGAGCCGACCACCGCGCTCGATGTCACCGTGCAGAAGCAGATCCTGAACCTGCTGCGCAAGGCGCGCGACATCACCGGCGCCGGCGTCATCATGATCACCCACGACATGGGCATCGCGGCCACCCTGGCCGACCGGGTCGCGGTCATGTACGCCGGGAAGATCGTCGAAACCGCCACCACCGCCGAGCTTTTCAGCGCGCCGCGGATGCCGTACACGGTGGGCCTGCTCGGCTCCATCCCGCGGATGGACCGCCCGCCCCGTCAGCCGCTGATCCCCATCGTCGGGGCGCCGCCCGCCATGCACGCGCTGCCGCCCGGCTGCTCGTTCGCGCCGCGCTGCCCGATCTCGATCGCCGACTGCCGCGCCGCCGAGCCGCCGTTGGAGAAGACCAACCCCGGTCACGCCGCCGCCTGCATCCGCACCGCGGAGGTCGGCACCGACGGATTGTTCGAGGCCTACCGGCAGGAGGTCGCCGAGCCGAGTGCCGAGGCCGCGGTCAGTGACCAAGTGGTGCTGCGGGTCTCGGAGCTGGTGAAGACCTTCCCCATCACGTCGGGCATCCTGTTCAAGCGCCGCAAGGGCGAGATCCGCGCGGTCGACGGCATCAGCTTCGAGGTACGCACGGGCCGCACGCTGGCCCTGGTCGGCGAGTCCGGCTCCGGGAAATCGACCACGCTCACCCAGATTCTCGACCTGGTCCGCCCCGAGTCGGGCAGCATCGAGATCCTCGGCAGCGACGTCGCGACCCTGACCAAGGCGCGTAAGCGCGAGATCCGCAGGAAGATGCAGATCGTCTTCCAGGACCCCACCGCGTCCCTCGATCCGCGGCTGCCCATCTTCGACGCCATCGCCGAGCCGCTGCGCATCGACGGCCGCTCACGCGAGGAGATCGGCCGCCGGGTGCCCGCGCTGCTCGAACAGGTCGGCCTGCGCCGCGAGCACGCCGAACGCTACCCCGCCGACTTCTCCGGCGGCCAGAAGCAGCGCATCAGCATCGCCCGCGCCCTCGCGCTCGACCCGGAGATCCTCGTGCTCGACGAGCCCGTCTCCTCACTGGACGTCTCCATCCAGGCCGGCGTCCTGAACCTGCTGCGCGACCTGCAACTCGAGCGCGGCCTGTCCTACCTCTTCGTCTCCCACGACCTATCCGTGGTCCGCAACCTCGCCCACGACATCGCCGTGATGTACCGCGGCCAGATCGTCGAATCCGGCCCCGCGGAACAGATTTTCGCCGACCCTCGACATGAGTACACGCGGGCACTGATCGACGCGGTGCCCGTGCCGGCCGTCAGCCGATAGAACCGGATTTGTGAAGTAACTACGCAGCACCCTGCGAGAAGGAGCGGACCATGCGGATTCGTTCAGTGACAACGCGAATGGCGATTCCGCTGCTCGCCATCGGCCTGATCGTGGGCGGATGTAGTTCCGACGACAGCGGTGCACCGGCCGGTTCGACGGACGCGCTCGGCACCACCAACGACATCAATCCGAAGGATGTCAGTGAGTTGCGTGACGGCGGAAACCTGCGTCTCGCGCTGAGTTCGTTTCCGCAGAACTGGAACGGTCTACACAACGACGGCAATGACGCCGACACGGCGGCGCTGCTGCGACCGGTGATGCCCCGCAGCTTCAAAACCAACGCGGCAGCGGAGCTTTCGGTGAACACCGACTACTTCACCGATGTCCAGCTGACCAATACCAGCCCTCAGCAGGTCACCTACACGATCAATCCCAAGGCCGTCTGGTCCGACGGCAGTCCGATCACCTGGGAAGACATCCAATCCCAGGCGAAGGCACTCAGCGGCGCGGACAAGTCCTTCCTGATCGCCATCAGCAATGGGTTCGACCGGGTAGAAAAGGTCGAACGTGGTGTCGATGATCGACAGGCAGTCATCACCTTCAGCAAGCACTATGCCGACTGGCGGGGGCAGTTCTCGGGCAACGCGTTTCTTTTCCCGAAGTCGGTCACCGCTACCCCCGAGGCGTTCAACAAGAGCCAGTTGCAAGGCCTCACGTTGTCGGCGGGCCCGTTCATCGTCCAGTCCGTCGACCGGGCACAGGGTCGCATCGTCCTCGGCCACAATCCGAAGTGGTGGGGTGACAACCCGAAGCTCGACACACTCACCTTCAGTGTCCTCGACAACTCGGCCTTGCTGCCCGCGCTGCAGAACAATGAGATCGACGCAGTCGGCTTGGCGAGCAGGGACGAGGTGAAGACGGCGCGCAATACGCCGGGAATCGCTATCCGGCGCGCACCGGGTAACAGCTGGTCGCACTTCACTTTCAACGGTGCGCCGGGCTCGCTGCTCGCCGACGCCGGGGTGCGCGTCGCCATCTCGAAGGCGATCGATCGCCAAGCCATCGCCACCGCGATTCAGAACGGGCTGGTGGAGAACCCGACGCCACTGAACAATCACATTTATCTGAAGGGTCAGGCCGGCTATCAGGACAACAGCCTGCCCTTCGATCCGGATGCGGCGGCCAAGGAACTCGACGCGCTCGGCTGGAAGCTCAACGGCGATGTCCGCGAGAAAGACGGCCGAAAACTGGAGATCCGTGACGTGATGTACAACCAGGACGTCTGGGTGCAGATGGCGCAGATCATCCAGCAGAACCTCGCGAGGATCGGCGTGAAGCTGAACATCGAAACCAAGCCGGGCACCGGCCTTTTCACCGATGTCATCCAGCCGGGCAATTTCGACGTCGGACAGTGGACCTGGGTGGGTGACCCGTTCCCACTCAGCAGCATGTCCCAGATCTGGGGCTACAACCCGGACGATCTGCAGGGCAACTATGGCCGAATCGGCTCACCCGAACTCAACAACCTCATCGAACAGACCATTTCGGAACTCGATCCCAAGAAGGCCATCGAACTGGCCAACCAGGTGGACCGTAAGGTCTTCGAGGAAGGGCACTCGCTACCGCTCATGCAATCTCCGGGCAATGTCGCTGTTCGCGACAATCTCGCGAACTTCGGTGCGGCGGGCATGGCGTCCTACGACTACACCAAGATCGGGTTCCTGAAGTGACTACGCAGCTTGTCTGCTGAAAGGAGCGAACCGTGCGGCTTCGTTCATCGGTGACCCTCCTCACGGTTCCCCTGCTCGCCGTCGGTTTCGTGGCCACCGGGTGTGGTTCGGACGACGAGGCAGCGCCGAAAGGCGCGGCCGCCGCAGTCGGCACGACCAACGACATCAATCCCCACGATGTCGCGGACCTGCGCGACGGCGGCAATCTGCGACTGTCCATCTCGGCGTATCCCGCGAACTGGAACACGCTGTCGAATGACGGGAACGATTACGAGATCGGCAGCCTGGAACGCCCGATGATGCCGCGAGCGTTCAAAACCAATGCCGCGGGCGAGCTTTCGGTCAACACCGACTACTTCACCGATGTCCAGCTCACCAATACCAGCCCTCAGCAGGTCACCTACACGATCAATCCCAAGGCCGTGTGGTCCGACGGCAGTCCGATCACCTGGGAAGACATCCAATCCCAAGCGAACGCGCTCAGCGGCGCCGACAAGTCCTTCCTGATCGCGAACAACAGCGGATTCGATCGGGTGGAGAAGGTCGAACGCGGTGTCGACGATCGACAGGCGATCATCACCTTCAAGCAGCATTTCGCCGAGTGGCGCGGCCAGTTCGCGGGCAACTCGTTCCTCGTGCCGAAGACGGTGACCGCTACGCCGGAGTCGTTCAACAAGAGCGAGGTGGACGCGATCGGGCTCACGGCCGGGCCGTTCATCGTGCAGTCGACCGATCGCTCGCAGGGTCGGATCGTGCTCGGCCGCAACCCGAAATGGTGGGGTGACACACCGAAGCTCGACACGATCACCTACAGCATCCTCGACAGTTCCGCGGATCTGCCCGCGCTGCAGAACAACGAGATCGACGTGGCCGCTCTCGGCACTCGGGACGAGTTGAAGACCGCCAAGAACACCGCCGGTGTGGCTATCCGGCGGGCGCCGGGCAACGGCTGGAACCATCTGACGTTCAACGGCGCGCCGGGCTCGGTGCTATCAGATCCCAAGCTGCGCGTGGCGATCTCGAAGGCAATCGACCGGCAAGGCATCGTGACCGCGATCCAGAACGGGTTGGTCGAGAGCCCGAAGCCGCTCAACAACCATGTGTACATCCAGGGCCAGGCCGGTTATCAGGACAACAGTCTCGGCTTCGACCCCGCTGCCGCCGCCAAGGAACTCGACGACCTCGGTTGGAAACTCAACGGCGATGTCCGCGAGAAGGACGGCCGCAAGCTCGAGCTTCGCGACATCATGTACAACGAGGACACCTGGGTACAGATCGCGCAGATCATCCAGCAGAACCTGGCCCAGGTCGGGGTCAAGCTGAACATCGAGACCAAGTCTGGCAAGGGCTTTTTCACCGACGTGATCCAGCCCGGCGATTTCGATGTGGCGCAGTGGTCGTGGGTGGGCGATCCGTTCCCGCTCGGAAGCCTGAACCAGATCTACGGATACAACCCGAACGATCTCCAGGGCAACTACGGACGGATCGGCTCGCCTGAACTCAACGACCTGATCGAACAGGCGATTTCCGAGCTCGATCCGGCGAAGGCGATGGAACTGGCCAACCAGATCGACCGCAAGGTCTTCGAGGAGGGTCACTCCCTGCCGCTGATGCAGTCCACCGGGAACGTGGCGGTGCGTGCCAACCTCGCCAACTATGGCGCGGCGGGTCTGGCGTCGCTGGACTACACCAAAGTTGGCTTCCTGAAGTGAGTTTCGGATCGGGCCATCCTCTGGCCTATCCGATCAGCGTGACGATCGGCGCCCTGGCGGTATGCCTCGCTTGGGCGCCGTTCGGCGATCTGGGCCAGGTTGCGGGGTTGATGACGGTGGTGCTGGGGATCGCTGGGTATTCGGGCTACCGGATCGCCGTCGCTAAGGGGGTTTTGGCGTTCTGGCCTGCGGGAAGCGCTCGCGGCGTTGGCATTTCGCGTATTCGTCAGCAGCATCGACTGGTGAGCCGCTCGTGGTTGGAGATCAGCGGGACCGGCCGTCCGCGTTGGCTGCCGGTGTATTTCGACCCGGCCTTCGTGAGCATGACCCCGACCCGCGCCGACCTCACCGACCGAACCATCCACGTCGCGGGCCACCGCCTCTACCCCGCCGGCCGCATCCGCGCCACCGAACCCCCGGGCCGCCTCATCGACAACCCGTCGCTCCCCGACCCCGACGCCCCCACCCTCACCACCACCGCCACCCGCCTACGCCGCCGCCTCCTCCTCGACGCCCAACCCACCGTCGCCGCCCCCTTCGCCGCCCTCCTGTGGATCTACATCGACGGCGGCACCCTCACCACCTTCCTCGCCGCCACCACAGTCGCCGCCGCCACCGCCCTCTGGCTATCCGCCATCCGCGGCTCCGACCCGAGCTGAGCAGTTGATCGCAAGATCCGCCCTGGCGGCGGAGCCAAAGCTCTCCACGGACTTTCATCGCCTCTGGGCCGCATTCACCGTCAGCCAACTCGGAAGTGCGCTCAGCACAGGCGCTTTGCCGTTGATCGCGATCATTGTGGTGGGGGCGTCCGACTTTCGGGTTGCGTTGCTCGCGGCGCTCTCGGCGGTGGTCGGCGCGGTGGTCGCGCTGCCGCTCGGGCCGTTCGTCGAGTTCCGGCGCAAACGCCCGGTGATGATCAGCGCGGACCTGCTGTGTTTCGTGACGCTCGCGACCGTGCCGGTGGCAATGGCGTTCGGGATTCTCGGCTACGCGCAGTTGTGCGCGGTGGCCACCGCCCAGGTGCTGGGGACGATGGTCTTCAACGCCGCCAGTGGTGCGCACCTCAAAGCTCTCGTGCCGGACTCGATGCTGGCCACCGCGAACAGCCGATTCGAGACGACGTTCTGGACCGTCTCCGGTGTCGGCGCGCCGATCGGCGGCATGCTGATCGGAGTCTTCGGGGCGGGTGTCACGGTGCTGATCGATGCCGTTAGTTTCCTACTGTCCGCGTTGGGGGTTCGCTCGTTGGCACAGCCTGAGCCTCCGCCACCGGTGGCGGAGATCGAGCGCCACTGGACGGCCGATATTCGCGGCGGGTGGACCCACATCTTTCGGCACCGCACGCTCCATGCGCTGTTTTGGAACGCGATGGTCTTCGGCGGCGCCGTCAGACTCACCGGTCCACTGCTGGCAGTTCTCATGCTGCGCGATCTGGGTCTCTCGCCGTGGCAGTACGGCATAGCGCTCGGGATCCCGAGCTTCGGTGGCATCGTCGGATCGCTGCTGACGGGGCGACTGATCGCCCGCTTCGGTGAACGCGACGTTCTGCTCGGCTTCGGCGTACTGCGCACCTGCTGGATGGGGTTGCTCGTGCTCGCCGGGCCCGGGGTGTCCGGACTGGTCGTCGTCGTGATCGCGGAGACGGCGCTGCTGTTCTGCGCGGGGGTGTTCAATCCGGTGTTCACCGCGTTCCGCATGCGCGCGACGGACGACGAGTTCATGGCGCGGGTAGGCATCGCGTGGTCCATCACCTCGCGCTGCTGTCAGCCGGTCTTCATCGCGCTGGGCGGCGCTCTGGCGGCGGCGACCAGCGTCCGGTTCGCCATCGGGTGTGCGGCCGTCGCCGTCTTGGCGAGTTCGTTGTTGCTGCCTTGGCGGAGCCGAGCAGGGCTTGATCAAATTGGTCTGACCACTTGACCTCCTGACCTATTTGGCGGAGGGTGGGGGTATGGCGTTGCAACCTGTGGTCAAGCGGTCGGTGTCGGGGGATGTTTTCGAGCAGATCGCGGCGGATGTGTTGAGTGGGGAGTTGGCGCCGGGGGTTAGTTTGCCCAGCGAGCGGCAGTTGGCGGAGGCGTTGGGGGTCTCGCGGCCCGCGGTGCGGGAGGCGTTGCAGCGGCTGGCGGCGGCGGGGTTGGTGGCGGTGCGGCAGGGGGACGCGACGACCGTGCTGGACTATCGGCGCGGGGCGGGGCTAGAGGTGTTGCCTCGGCTGTTGGTGCAGCGTGGTGAGCTCGAGCCCGCGGTGGCGCGCAGCATCCTGGAGGCGCGGCTGCACAACGGGCCGAAGGTCGCCGAGCTCGCCGCATCGCGACTGGCCGAGGCCGCGCCACGCTCGACTCCGGACGCGCGACCAGCTTCCGCGAAGATGCCCCGAACCGAGACGAATGCGCCTGCCGCGCAACGCGATACGGTCCGCGAAGCCTTGGAGAACTGCATCGCCGCACTGGCGATCGAGGAAGACCTGGTGGCGCAGCAGCGGCACGCGATGGAGTTCTGGGATCTCGTCGTGGACGCCGCGGACTCGATCGTGTTCCGGCTGATGTTCAACATGCTGCGCGCCGCCTATGAACCGGCGCTCGCGGCGCTGGCCCCGATCATGTCCGCCGAGGTGGGCAATGTCGGGGCCTATCGCGAACTGGCCGCCGCCATCGTGGCGGGCAGGCCGCAAGAGGCCGCCGATACCGCCCGAGCTCTGCTCGAGCCGGCGACCACCGCACTGCTCGAGGTCCTCGACGGACCCCGGGCACGCTTCACCTAGGAAACACCATGACGAAATCTCGTCCATCACAGCAGGATTCGGCCGCCGCACGGGTACGCAACGACGAACGGTCGCTGCGGCGCGGGCTCACCCTCGCCGCGGCGTTCCGCGAGTTCCTGCGCCACCCCTCGCCATGGCTCATCGGACTCACGCTCCTCGCGGCCCTGATCGGCCGGGTGCTGGTCGGCGACTGGCAATCGACCGACGCGCTGGTGCCCGCGGCGATTCTGGCAGTTTTCCCGATCTTCGAGTGGATCGTGCACGTCACCGTATTGCACTGGCGGCCTCGGCAACTCGGCCCGATACCGATCGACAGCGAGCTCGCCCGCAAACACCGTGCGCACCATGTGGATCCGCGCGACATTCCGCTGATCTTCATCCCGACCAGGACGCTCTCGGTGCTGGTCGTGGTCCTGATCGCATTGGCCGCCTTCGCCTTTCCGCGCCTCGGACTCGGCCTGACGTTCCTGCTCACCATCACGACCCTCGGCCTCGGCTACGAGTGGACGCACTACCTCATCCACACCGACTACAAGCCGAAAGGCTCGCTCTACCGGGCGGTGTGGCGCAATCACCGCCACCACCACTACAAGAACGAGCACTACTGGTTCACCGTCACCACCTCCGGCACGGCGGACCGCCTCTTCGGCACGCACCCCGACCCCGCCGACACCGAGTCCTCCCCCACCGCACGCCGTCTCCACGCGAGCTGACACGCCACCGTCCACGAGCCATCGCCCCACTCCGGGGCGATGGCTTTTTCGTGTCTCGAGACGTCTGTGACCAGGCGCACCCCGATCTCCTCGAAAGAACTTCTTGACTCAGTACCCTAGGGGGGTATGGTAATTCTCATCAGCACGGCGGAGGCCGTCGCGACAGAAGGAGAGACACCATGAGCACCGCGATCACCGTGACCGTCACCGGAATGACCTGCGGCGGCTGCGCCGGACGGGTGCGCGAGGGCATCGGCCGCCTCGACGGGGTCACCGGTGTCGCCGTCGACCTCCCCACCGGCCGGGTCACCGTCGACAGCGCGGCGCCGATCGACCGCGCGACGATCGCCGAGGCGGTCGGCCAGGCCGGTTACACGGTCACCGGCTGACACCGAGACACACGGAGTTTCCGATGAAGGCATCCACCAAGTTCGCCGGCTTCGCCCTCGGCCTCGCGGCCGTCTTCGGCATCGCCGTGACGGTCGGCGCGACGATCGGCCCGGAGCCGGCCACCTCTGATTCGCACGCGCACGACGCGGCCGCGCCCACCCGGGCCGACGCGGCGGGAGCCACGATGGCCACCGAGGACGGATACACCCTGCGGCTGGACACCGCGCTCACCGCCGCGGCTCCGAACGTCCCGCTGCGCTTCGGCATCCTGAACCAGGACGGCACACCGCTGACCCGCTACCAGCGCAACCACGACAAGGACCTGCACCTCATCGTGGTCCGCCGCGACATGGCCGCGTTCCAGCACGTGCACCCGGCCCTGGCCGGCGACGGAACCTGGAGCGTCCCCCTGGACCTCACCCGCGCGGGCGACTACCGCGTCTTCGCGGACTTCATCCCCGAGGGCGGTCAGAACCTGACCCTGGCCACCGATCTGCGCGTCGCGGGCGACTATGCCCCGCGACCGCTACCGGCCGCGTCGACCACCAGCACGGTCGGCGACTACACGGTCACCCTCGACGGCACCGTGAACGTGGGCCGGTCGTCGAAGATCACGCTGTCGGTAAGCCGGGACGGCAAACCGGTCACCGATCTTCAGCCCTACCTGGCGGCCTACGGCCACCTCGTCGCGCTGCGCGCCGCCGACCTGGCCTACCTGCACGTCCACCCGGAGGGTGAGCCAGGCGACGGCATCACCCCCTCGGGACCGGGTATCACCTTCTACGTCACCGCGCCGAGCGCGGGCGACTATCGACTGTTCCTCGACTTCCAGCACGAAGGCGTGGTCCGCACTGCCGAGTTCACCCTGACCGTCGGCCAGGGCGCCGCGACGGCCGAGCCGGTGACCCACGGCGCGCCCGCCCCCGAACCGGCGCACGGCCACTGATCGCCGACGCCGCCGACCGAATCTCCACTACCGTGCCGCACAGAACGGAGCACACGATGACCACCACGAAACAACCACCCGGCATCGGGCAGGTCGAACTGGTGATCGGCGGCATGACCTGCGCGTCCTGCGCCAATCGCATCGAGAAGAAGCTGAACAAGCTCGACGGGGTCACCGCGACGGTGAACTACGCGACCGAGAAGGCCCGCGTCGACGTGACCGGCGATATCTCGCCCGAGGACCTGATCGCCACCGTCGAGCAGGCCGGCTACAGCGCGACCCTGCCCACGCCGAAGGTCACGGAAACCGTTGCGGCCGAGCCGGATCCGACCGCCTCGCTGCGCACCCGGTTGCTCGTCTCGCTGGTACTGACGGTGCCGGTGATCGCGATGGCGATGATCCCGGCGCTGCAGTTCACCAACTGGCAGTGGCTGTCGCTGACGCTGGCCGCGCCGGTGGTGGTGTGGGGCGCGCTACCGTTCCACCGCGCGGCGTGGACCAACCTGCGCCACGGCACGGCCACCATGGACACGCTGGTGTCGATGGGCACCCTCGCCGCGCTGGGCTGGTCGCTGTACGCGCTGTTCTGGGGCACGGCGGGCACGCCGGGCATGAAGCACCCGTTCGAGTTCACCATCTCGCGGATGGACGGCACGGGCAGCATCTACCTGGAGGCCGCGGCGGGCGTCACCACGTTCATCCTGGCCGGACGCTTCTTCGAGGCGCGCTCCAAGCGACGGGCCGGCGCGGCGCTGCGCGCGCTGCTCGAGCTCGGCGCCAAGGAGGTGTCGGTGCTGCGCGACGGGGCCGAGCAGCGGATACCCGTCGAGCAGCTGGCCGTCGGCGACCGGTTCGTGGTCCGGCCGGGCGAGAAGATCGCCACCGACGGCGTGGTGGTCGAGGGCTCCTCCGCCGTGGACGCCTCGATGCTGACCGGCGAGTCCGTGCCGGTCGAGGTCGGCGTCGACGACGCGGTGGTCGGCGCGACGGTGAACGTCGGCGGCCGGATCGTGGTGCGGGCCAACCGGATCGGCTCGGACACTCAGCTGGCGCAGATGGCGAAGCTGGTCGAGGACGCGCAGACCGGCAAGGCGCAGGCGCAGCGGCTGGCCGACCAGATCTCGGGGTTCTTCGTGCCGATCGTGATCGCGCTCTCGGTCGCGACGCTCGGATTCTGGCTCGGCACCGGCGGTTCGGTCGCCGCCGCCTTCACCGCCGCGGTCGCGGTGCTGATCATCGCCTGCCCGTGCGCCCTCGGGCTGGCCACGCCGACCGCGCTGATGGTCGGCACCGGTCGCGGCGCGCAGCTCGGCATCCTGATCAAGGGCCCGGAGGTGCTGGAGTCGACGAGGCGGGTGGACACCGTGGTGCTCGACAAGACCGGCACGGTCACCACCGGCCGGATGACCCTGCTGGACGTCGTCGCGGCCGAGGGCGAAGACGCCGATCGGGTGCTCGCGCTCGCCGGGGCGCTGGAGGACTCGTCCGAGCACCCGATCGCGCAGGCGATCGCCAAGGGCGCCGCGGCGAAAGTCGGTGCGCCGCAAGCGGTCGAGGGCTTTGCGAATATCGAGGGCCTCGGGGTGCAGGGCGTGGTGGACGGGCACGCGGTGGTCGTCGGCCGGGCCCGGCTGCTCGCGGACTGGTCGCAGGAGCTCGACGCCGAGCTGGTACGGGCCATGCGGGACGCCGAGGCCGAGGGCAAGACGGCGGTGGCGGTCGGCTGGGACGGTAAGGCCCGCGGTGTGCTGGTGGTCGCGGACGCGGTGAAACCCTCGTCGGCTCAGGCGATTTCGCAGCTGCGCGCCCTCGGGCTCACCCCGATCATGCTGACCGGCGACAACAAGGCCGCCGCGGCGGCCATCGCCGCCCAGGTCGGCATCGACGAGGTGATCGCGGAGGTGCTGCCGAAGGACAAGGTCGACACCGTCGAACGGCTACAGGCCGAGGGCAAGGTCGTCGCGATGGTGGGCGACGGGGTCAACGACGCCGCGGCGCTGGCGCAGGCCGACCTCGGCCTGGCCATGGGCACCGGCACCGACGTGGCCATCGAGGCGAGCGATCTCACGCTGGTCCGCGGCGATCTGCGGGCCGCGGTCGACGCGATTCGCCTGTCCCGCAGGACGCTCGGCACCATCAAGGGCAACCTGTTCTGGGCCTTCGCCTACAACGTCGCCGCCATCCCCCTGGCCATGGCCGGGCTGCTGAACCCGATGCTCGCGGGCGCCGCCATGGCGTTCTCCTCGGTCTTCGTCGTCAGCAACAGCCTTCGCTTGCGCACCTTCCGCTCCACCGCGGCGTAATTCGAGCGATCGAACGGGGCGGCACCCAACGGTGCCGCCCCGTTCGGCGTTGCGCGAGCCGACGCATTAGGTGATGGAGACCTTGCGGGGCAGATCCGGCGCATCGAGGAACGCGTGGACATGATCGGTCGCCCATTCCCGGTAGGTGCGGGGTGCGCGGCCGAGGGCTCGGCGCAGGTCGTCGGTGACGACGGCATTACCGCCCCCTCGAACATAGGCCTGGCCCGCCAGGGCGCCCGCGACGAACTCCTCGGAAAGCCCTGCGGCGAGCATGTTTTCGCGGGCGACCGCGTCCGGCACATCGACGACCTCCACCGGACGGGCGAGCACCTCCGCGAGCACGGCGGCCTGGTCCGCGGCGGTCAGCAGTTCGGGACCGGTCAGGGTGTAGACGCGGCCGGCGTGCTCGGAGGTGAGCAGCGCCTCCACCGCCACCGCCGAGACGTCGCGCGGGTCGACGACGCCCTGACTGCCCCCGCCGGTCATGCTCGGCACGGGCTGCCCGGTGCGGATCGCGTCGGCCCAGCTCAACGTGTTCGAGGCGAAAGAACTGGGGCGCAGGATGGTCCAGTCGACGCCGCTGTCCCTGACCGCCCGCTCGCCGGGCAGATGCCAGCCGCCGATGTGACCCAGCTCGGCCTCGCCGGTGCCGATGGCGGAGAGCTTCACGATGCGGCGAACTCCGGCCTCGACCGCGGTGACGATCAGCGCGCGGTCGAGATCGGCGTACTCCGGCCCGAGCATGCCGACGGCGAACGCGGCCTCGGCGCCGGACGCGGCCGCCGCGATCGAGGCCGGGTCATGGTAGTCGCCGCGGACCACCTCGACGCCGTCGGGAAACTGGGCCCGGGCCGGGTCGCGGGTGACCGCGCGGACCCGCTCGCCGCGCGCCGCCAATTGCCGGACGATCTCGCTGCCGATGGTGCCGGTGGCACCGGTGATCAGAATCATGAGCCCAACGCTGCTGTCTCGACCAGCCGGTTCTCTAGGAAAATTCGGCACACCCGGTCCCCTGTTCGGTGCTTACAGTGGATCCGGTGACCACCCTCTCGCGTCCGGCGCTCGTCGTGACGGCCGACCTCGTCGAGGCGACGGTGCCCGCGCCGGAGTCGTTGCGGCCCTGGCTCACCGAGCTCGGGCGCATTCCGACGATCCGCGACCCGGCCGGGTCGTTCGCCCATGTCCCCCAAGCCGCGACCACGATCGTGCTGCGCAGGCAGGAGTCCGCGCCCCGCGCGGCGTTCGTGATCGGGCCACAGACCAGGGCCCGCTACTACCAGCCGGACAAGCCGGCGGCGTGTCTGCGGCTGCGTTTGGCGCCGGGCGCGGTCCGGCCGCTGCTCGGCGTGCCCGCGTCCGCCCTCACCGATCGCGTGGTCCGCCTCACGGATCTGCCCGGCATCGCGGCCGGTCTCGCGGGCGAACTGAACGAGCTGGACGCCGACGAGATCTTCGCGTTTCTGAAAGACCAACTGCCGCAGCGCATCTCGGAAGACGCTACCCGACGGGCGCAGCGCGACATCCTGCGCTCGGCCGTCGCGGCGCTGTCGGCGCGGCCGGACGGTCGCTCCATGACCGCCCTGGCCCGCGAGCTCGCCGTCAGCGAACGTCAGCTGCGCAACCTGTTCACCGCCGGGATCGGCGTCTCCCCCAAGCATTTCGCGCGAATAGGTCGCGTGCGCCGCATCCTGTCGCAGGTGCGGGCCGGGACCCCCGTCGGCGGAGGCGAGCACGAGCCGCCCGACGCGACCTCGCTCGCTCAGCTCGCCGCCGACAACGGCTACTTCGACCAGTCGCACATGACCGCCGACTTCCGCACCCTCATGGGTGTCCCGCCGCGCTCGTTCCTGCGTGGCGCGGTTCCCACACCTTCCCCCTGCCGGCCGCTCGACCGCATCTGAGGGTCAGGGACGCTGGGACTTGGCGCGGCGGCGAGCCAGTTCTTCCTGCTCGAGGACGGCGGCCTCGGCCAGGGTGGGCGCGGTGCCGCCGAGGCGGGCGGGGACCCAGCGGGCGCCGGGTTCCATCGGGTAGTCGCGCTGGGCCTCAGTGAGCAGCTCGCTCATGTGGGTGCGGAGCGTCGCGGTGAGGGTTTCCGGAGGTTCCGCCGGTGGTATGGGCTCGCCGACGCGGATATTGATCGGAAACCGATGGCGGCCCAGCCGTTTCGGAATGTCCTTCGTCCAGACGCGGTGGGCGCCCCAGATGACCACGGGGATGATCGGGACGCCGGCCTCGATCGCCATGCGGGCGGCGCCGGACTTGAACTCCTTCAACTCGAAGCTGCGGCTGATCGTCGCCTCCGGGTAGACCACGACGAGTTCGCCATCGCGCAGCGCGTGCACGGCGCGACTGTAGGACTGCGCGCCCGCCGTTCGGTCGACGCCGATCGCCTTGCAGTGCTTCATGAGGAAGCCGACGATGCCGTGCTCGAGTTCGGCCTTCATCATGTATCGCACATTGCGCCCTGACCGGCGCCCGACCAGCCCGACCTCCATGAAGTCCAGGTACGCGGTGTGGTTCACGGCGAGCACCGCGCCGCCGGAGCTCGGGATCCGGTCCTGGCCCGCGATATTGATCCGCAGACCCTGCACCAGGAAAATGGTGCGGACCAAGCCGGTGAGTACGTCGTAAACCGGTTCCCGCGCCATCCGCATCTCCGCTGTTACTAGGCCGTCTTCTTCCGCGCGGCCTTCTCCGCGGCCTCGGCGGCATCGAGCGCGTCGGCCTCCTCCAGGGTAGGAGCGCTGCCGCCGAGACGGGCGGGGACCCAGTACGCGCCCGGCTCGTGGTGGTAGTCCTTCTGCAGGTCGAGCAGCATCTCCTGCATGGTCGAGCGCAGCTCGGCGGTCAGCTCCGACGCCGGCTCGAACGGCGGGATCGGCGCGCCGACGGCGATGGAGATCGGAGTGTTGGTGCGGCCCAGCCGCTTCGGGAAACCCTTGGTCCACACCCGCTGCGCGCCCCAGATGACGATCGGGATGATCGGCACGTCGGCCTCGATGGCCATGCGCGCGGCACCGGACTTGAAGTCCTTGATCTCGAAGCTGCGGCTGATGGTCGCCTCGGGGTACACGCCGACGAGCTCACCCCGCCGCAGGTAATCCACCGCGGCCTTGTAGGAGTCCGCGCCCGCGCCCCGGTCGACCGGAATATGCTTGAGCGCGCGCATAATCGGGCCGGAGATCTTGTCGTCGAAGACCTCCTTCTTCGCCATGAACCGGATATAGCGCTTGGGCGTGCGCACCGGTAGACCCGCGTAGGTGAAGTCCATGTACCCGGTGTGGTTGACCGCGAGCACGGCACCACCCCGCGCGGGGATATGTTCATCGCCCTTGACGGTGAACTTCAGGCCTTCGACGAAGAAGACGGTACGGGCGAGGCCGATGATCGTCCGGTAGACGGGTTCCACAATTCCGCTAGCGTAGTCGCTGACTGTCCCCTCCGGCAGTGGGCCGCTGCTTTGTGGGTCACGCCGGGTCCGGGGCGGCTCGATCGGCCCGTCGCATGGTGTAAGAGAAGAGGATCGTCGAAGTGGAATGCGCCCGTCCGAATCCCTCTGGACGCGACCGGAAAACGCCGCACGCGGAGTTCACTCGACGGGGCGGCACGCGGGTCCTGCTCGGTGGCTTGGCGCTCACCGGCGCGTTCGTGCTCGCGGGCTGTGACTCGACGGTCGGCATCCCGGGCGATGACGAGCCGGTGGCGGTCTCGGCCGTGAGCAAGACACCGCCCGCCGCCATCCCGGCGACTCCCGTGCCGTTCACGACCGCGGCGGCCGCGCCCTCGGTCGGCCCGGTCACCGAACTGCCCGCCTCGGTGCGGCGTTGGGCCGACGACCTGAAGACGGCCACCGTCGCGCAGTTGCAGGCCAAGTGCTGGACCATCGCGCCGCGCAACGTGGCCGACATGTACGCCGACGAGCAGTCCATTCTCGCCGCCCTCGCCCAGCCCGGCACGGCGACCTCGGACGGCATCACCTGGAAGACCAGGAACACCACCGTCGCCGTCGACCGCGCCGCGCTCGACACCGGCTACGCCTGCCCGCGGGTCGCCTCGGCGGGCGCCGACATCGACTACAACGACGCCGACGCCCGGCACACCGTGCGCCGCTACCTGGCCCGATTCGTCGGCACGCCGCTCGACGCCGCCGATAAGGAGGGCACTTACCCGCTGATCTGTAAGGCGACGCCGGCGACATGGGATCCCACCGGCACCGGCAAGGGGATCCCCGCGCCGCTGGCGGTCACTCCCGGAAAGCTGACCGGCGCGACCAAATTCGCCGATCAGGAGATCAGCTCCGAGCGACTACGCGGGGATTACATCGCGGTGCAGGTCCCGGTGACCAACCCCGCGGGCACGACCCAGACCCGGACCTTCACCCTGGTCGCCGGCGCCCAGGGCTACTGCATCGGCGACGTTTCCGCGTAGTCGCGCCCGCTTCGGCGACGACGCCCCCGACACCGGCGGCACCGCGTCGGCCGCCGGTCCACCCAGCCACTACCCTGGAGGGCTGGTAACGGTAGGAGGAGCAGCTCGTGCAGATCACCAGCGTCGGACACGCCGGATTCCACATCCGCACCGCGGCGGGGTCGATCCTTTGCGACCCGTGGGTCAACCCCGCGTACTTCGCGTCGTGGTTCCCGTTCCCGGACAACACCCAGCTGGACTGGGACGAGCTGGGCAACTGCGATTTCCTCTACGTCTCGCACCTGCACCGCGATCACTTCGACGCGAAGAACCTGGCCGAGCACGTCAACAAGGACGCGACGGTGCTGCTGCCGGACTACCCGGTGCCGGATCTGAAGCGCGAACTGGAGAAGCTCGGCTTCCACAAGTTCTTCGAGACCGAGGACTCGGTCAAGCACACCATCAGCGCCAACGGCGCCGAGATCGACATCATGATCATCGCGTTGCGCGCGCCCGCCGACGGCCCGATCGGCGACTCCGGGCTGGTCGTCTCCGACGGCGAGACCACGTGTTTCAACATGAACGACGCCCGCCCGGTCGACATGGACGTGCTGCACGACGCGTTCGGCCACGTCGACATCCACCTGCTGCAGTACTCGGGCGCCATCTGGTACCCGATGGTCTACGACATCCCCAGCCGGACCAAGTCCAACTTCGGCAAGCAGAAGCGCCAGCGCGGCATGGACCGGTGCCGCAGCTACATCGAGCAGGTCGGCGCCACCTGGGTGGTGCCGTCGGCCGGGCCGCCGGTGTTCCTGGACGACGAGCTGCGCTACCTCAACGACGACCACGGCGACGAGGGCAATATCTTCCCGGACCAGATGGTGTTCCTGGAGCAGATGCGCATCCACGGCAACGAGGGCGGGATCCTGATGATCCCCGGGTCCGTCGCCGACGTCCGCGGGGCCGAGCTGGAGCTGACCCACCCCTTCGAGCCCGGGTTGATCTACGACAACAAGGCCGAGTACATCGAGTTGATGGCGCAGCGGCTCGCGCCGGTGCTCGCGGCGGAGAAGCAGACCTGGGCCACCGGCGAAGGCCCGCTGCTCGAACCGCTGAAGGCGCTGTTCGAGCCGATCATGGCGCAGAGTGATCTGATCTGCGACGGCATCGGCTACCCGGTCGGGCTGGTGATCGGCGACGAGACGGTGGTCCTGGACTTCCCCAAGCGCGTGGTGCGCGGGCCGATCGACGGAGAAGGCAAGTACCGCTACGGTTTCCGCATCGCGCCCGAGCTGGTGCGGACGGTGCTGCGGGACAACGAACCCGACTGGGTGAACACCATCTTCCTGTCCACCCGCTTCCAGGCGTGGCGGATCGGCGGCTACAACGAGTTCCTCTACACCTTCTTCAAATGTCTCACCGACGAGCGGATCGCCTACGCCGACGGCTGGTTCGCCGAGGCGCACGACGACTCCGCCTCGACCGAGCTGGCCGGGTGGGAGGTGCAGCGCCGCTGCCCGCACCTCAAGGCGGACCTGTCGAAATTCGGTGTGGTGGAGGGCAATACGCTCACCTGCAACCTGCACGGCTGGCAGTGGGACCTGGAGTCGGGGCGCTGTAAGACGTCCAAGGGACACGAACTGCGCTCACGCAAGCTGAGCTGAGACCCGCGCTCAGCCGTGGGAGCGGGTGGCGATGCCGACGGCGACCAGGGTCAGGGCGCTGCCCACTACCGCGGTGACGGACAGGCCCGCCTCGGTCGGGGCGGCGATGTCCAGCACGATCGACGTCAGGAGTTGGCCCGCCACGGAGGTCAAGCCGAGCAGCAGGACGCCGATCCAGCGGACGGTGAGGGCGGCCAGGGCGATGAACCCCACGCCGATCAGGCCGCCGACATAAAGCCATGGCCGCGTGGGGAATTCGGTCGGTAGGCCGGAGTCGATCACGATGACGCCCTCCAGCACCACCAGGGCGACAAGGCCGACGCAGAAGTTGGTCAGGGTGGCCGACAGCGCGCCGCCGACCGCACCGACGCGACCGTTGACCGCCTGCTGCCAGGCCATGCCGATGCCCGCCAAGGCGGGCAGGACGATCAGCAGTGCGGTCGGCGCACCGCGCAAAGAGTCGGGGACCGAGAGGGCGCCGATCGGCGCGCCCGAGCGGCCCGAACCCGCGACCAGCACGGCGATCACGGCGAGGGCGGCCGCGCCGAACCGCAACGCGGTGACCGGAGTCCGGCCGTTCGGCGCGACGCCGAGGCGATCCACCACGAGACTGCTCAGCAGCTGGCCCGCGACCACGGCGACCGTGAACGCCGTGACGCCGATCGCCGCGACCGTGAGGCCCTGACAGGCGACGAAGAGCGCACCGCAGAGCCCGCCGAGCAGATGCCACGGGCGCAGCGTGCCCGCCGCCAGCGCGACCCGAACCCGCGCGGCGCCCTCGCGCAGGCGACCGCTGAACGCGAACACGAGCACCAGGACCAGCAGCCCGAGGCCGAAACTGACGGTGGCCGCAGCGATCCGTCGTGCAACCGCGCACCGAGCGCCCCGTTGATCCGCCCCTGCACCGCCACCCCGGCCCCGATGCACAACCCGAACCCCA
>NZ_BAGH01000008.1 GCF_000308715.1 Nocardia tenerifensis NBRC 101015 | reverse complement strand
GCGACGCCTGCGCCGGTGCGCGGGCGAGGTTCGTTGCTGGCCAGGCACATCGGGTCCGGGATAGGCGAGGCGTTCGTGGCGACGCTGGTCGCCGTCGCGGTCACCGCGGTGGGGCTGGTCGCGTTCTCGATGGTGCAGTGGCCGGCGTTCAACTCCTCCAATGTGACTCGGGCGTTGACGACGGTGGGGCAGGTCGTCGCGGCCGTCTTCCTGGTCGCCGCGATCGCGTCGACGCGGACGCGGCGGGGCACGTGGTTCGCCCGGCCGTGGGTGGCGAAAGTGCTTTCCTGGGTTGGCATCTCGACCTTCGTCACGTGCACGCTCGGCATGCCGCTGGCGGCGACGAAGCTGTACCTGTTCGGCGTCTCGGTGGATCAGGAGTTCCGCACGGAGTACCTGACCCGGCTCACCGACTCCGCCGCGCTGCACGACATGACCTACGCGGACCTGCCGCCGTTCTATCCGGCGGGGTGGTTCTGGATCGGCGGACGCGTCGCCGACGTGCTGGGCATGGCAGGCTGGGAGGCGTTCAAGCCGTACGCGATCGGATCGATCTCGGTGGCCGCGGTGATCGCACTTGTGCTGTGGTCCAAGCTGATTCGCGCGGACTGGGCGATCGCGGTGGCCGCGTCGGTCACCGCGCTCACGGTCGCGTACTCCTCGCCGGAGGCCTACAGCTCGGTGATCGTGCTGCTGCTGCCGCCCGCGTTGGTGCTCGGGTGGGGCGCGCTGCACCGGCCGCACGAGGGTGGGCGCGGGACCGCCGGAGGCTGGGGTGCCGTGCTCGGCACGGGACTGTTCCTCGGTGTGGCCGCGACCTTCTACACGCTGTACTTCGGCGTCGCGGCGTTCGCCGTCGGATTGATGGGGCTGGTGGCGGCCGGGCTCGCGGTGCGCGAACGGTACGCGGCCGCTCATCCGCGGCTCGGCGACACCGCCGAGGACTCCGGTCCCGCGTGGCGGGCGGCGATTTCCCCGTTGGCTCGACTGGTGGTGATCGGTGTGATCGCCGGGCTGGTGGCCTTGATCGTCTGGCTGCCAATTCTGCTGAAGGCGCTGCACGGGGTGCCCTCGCGGTCCGGTTCCGCATTCCACTACCTGCCGGAGTCCGGAGCCGAGTTGCCGCTCCCGATGGCGGAGTTCTCGCTGCCCGGGGCGCTGTGCCTGGTCGGTCTGGTCTGGCTCGTGGTGCGCGCGGCCTCCTCGCGGCGCGCTCAGGCGCTCGGCATCGGCGTAGCGGCGATCTATCTGTGGACGCTGCTGTCGATGGCGGCGACCGCCGCCGGGACCACGCTGCTGTCGTTCCGGCTGGAACCGGTGCTGCTCGTGCTGCTCGGCGCGGCGGGCGCGTTCGGGTTCGTCGAGGGCGCGCGGGCCATCTACCAGGCGATCGGCGAGCCGAGCCGGTTCCGCCTCGCGGCCGTGGCGGTCGCGATCGCGGGCGCGCTCGCGTTCACCCAGAACATCCCGCACATTCTGGCTCCGGAGATCACCACCGCGTACACCGACACCGACGGGAACGGGGTCCGCGCGGACCAGCGCGCCCCGTCGGCGGTGGCGCACTACGGCGCGGTGGACGCTGCGCTCACCGCGCAGACCGGACGGCCGCGCTCGGACACGGTGGTCCTCACCGCGGACACCAGCTTCCTGTCCTTCTACCCCTACTACGGTTTCCAGGCCCTCACCTCGCACTACGCCAATCCGCTCGCGGACTTCGCGGGACGGGCCGCGACCATCGAGGGCTGGAGCAAGCTGAAGACGCCCGGCGCGCTGCTCGACGCGCTGGCGGCGAGCCCGTGGCGGGCCCCGGACGCCTTCCTGTTCCGCAACAGCGGCGACACCTACACGCTGCGCCTGGCCAGGGACGTCTACCCGAACGACCCGAACGTGCAGCGCTACACCGTCGCCTTCCCGAAGGATCTGTTCGCCGACCCGCGCTTCACCATCACCGACATCGGGCCGTTCACGCTGGTCACCCTCCGTCGGTAGCGCAGCTCACGAAACAGGGCGCGGTCGCGGCTCGAGCTGCGCCGCTGCCCTGTCCCGGCTCGGTCGACGCTTTCGTTGCCAGGCAAGGCACAGCCTGTTTGGGTAGCGTGGGCGGCTGAGTCAGCGCTAGTTGTAGGAGAAGTTCGCGGGTGGTACGGGCACAACAGGTCGATTCGGGCACGCAGGACGAGTTGGCGGTAGCGGTCGTCGGCGGGGAAACCACCGGGACCGGAGTGCTCACCAGGGGGACGGCTCGCAAGCGAAGACTGCCACGCTTGCGGGTCGACCGGATCGATGCGATCGTCGCCGTCGGTTATCTGGTCTCGGCCGTCGTCGTGCTGTCCGGCCAGTGGCGCAATACGCAGAGCGGGTACCTGATCAAGAGCGGTCAGGACCAGACGATGTGGGAGTGGTTCTTCGCGGTCACCGCGCACTCGGTGGCGCATCTGGAGAATCCGCTCGGCACCAATCTGCAGAACTTCCCGGCCGGGGTGAACATGATGGCCAACACGGCCATGTTCGGCGTCGGGGTGCCGCTGACCCCGATCACCCTGTTGTTCGGCCCGACCGTGACGTTCGTGCTCGTGCTGACGCTGGGCCTGGCCACCACGGCGCTGGCCTGGTACTGGCTGTTCTCCCGCGAGCTGGTCGAGTCGCGGACCGCGGCCGGAATCGGCGGGCTCTTCTGCGGTTTCGCGCCCGCGATGATCTCCCACGCCAACGCGCACCCCAACTTCGTTGTGCTGCTTCTACTTCCGATCATGGCCGGGCTACTGATCCGGATGGCTCGGCGAGCCGTTGCCCGCGGCGCGGACCGGCGTCGGCACATCCGCGACGCCGCCGTGCTGGGATTCCTTGTCGCGCTGCAGATCGCGCTCGGCGAGGAGCCGCTGCTGATCTTCGCGCTGTCGTTCGCACTGTTCGCGGCCGTGTACTACCTGCACACGCCGCGACTGGGGCTGCGCGTGCTGCGCGGGATCGCCCCGCCGGTCCTGCTGGCCGGCGTGATCGCCCTGGTGCTCACCGCGATACCGCTGTGGTGGCAGTTCTTCGGGCCGCAGAGTTACCGCTCCATCGACCACGGCCCGATGGGCAACGACCTGAAGGCGATTACGCAGTTCCCGTCCGAGTCGCTCGGCGGGATCTTCTCCCCCGGCCAGTACGTCGCCATCAACGAGACCGAGCAGAACGCCTACTTCGGCTGGCCGCTGCTGCTGGTGCTCGCCGCGGCCATCGTGCTGCTGCGGCGCGAACGCGTGGTGCGGGCCGCGGGCGTGGTGATCGTGGTGTTCGGCGTGCTCTCGCTCGGCGCGGTCGCCATGTTCGGCAAGCGCGACACCGGCATCGAATTGCCTTGGCGCTGGGCCGAACACGTCCCGCTGCTCAACACCGTGCTGGAGAGCAGGCTCACCATGGCCGCCATCCCGGCCATCGCCGCGATCCTGGCCCTGGCGACCCAGCGGGCGATCGGTTGGTGGCGGGAGTCCCCGGTCGACTGGCGCCCGCTCGCCTGGTTCGGCGCGCTGCTGTTCGCGCTCACGCCGCTGATTCCGACCGTCCTGCCGGTCGTCCAGCGGCCCGCGACGCCCGCGTTCTTCGCGGACGGAACGGTGCGCGACTACGTCGACGACGGCTCCGTGGTGCTGATTCCGCCGCCGCGGCCGATGGACGCGGGCGCGCTGCGCTGGCAGGCCGCCGCGGACTTCGAGTTCCCGCTCGCGGGCGGGTATTTCGTCGGACCGACCGGCACGCAGAAGAAGGGCATCTACGGCCCGGAGCTGCGTCCGACGACCGCGCTGCTGGTCCAGGCGCTGGAGACGGGCAAGGTGCCGCCGATCACCGACGAGGCGCGCGCCCAGATCCGCGACGACCTGAACTTCTGGCGGGCCGACGTGCTGGTGCTGCCCCCGATCAGCAACAGCGACACGCTGCGCACCACCGTGACGCAGCTGCTCGGCTTCGGCCCCAAGCCGGTCGACGGGGTGTGGGTCTGGGATGTTCGCGCGCTGAGATAGTGGTGATCACCGGTCGCGAACCATCGGGTGGCTAGCATCAACCCCCGTGCGACCGGACCGATCAACTCGAGCGTTCACCCGTTACCGCCTGATCGCCCTCGTCTCCGGGCTCCTCGGATTCGTGCTGGCGCTGCTGACACCGCTGCTGCCGGTGCGGCAGGACCGGGCGACGCTGGACTGGCCACAGGCCGGGCTCAGCAGCGTCGAGGCGCCGCTGGTGTCGTATCAGCCGCTGCGGCTGAGCGCGACGCTGCCGTGCTCGCTCGTGCAGGCGGTGGGACCGTCGGGCACGGTGATGTCGACCGCGCCGGTCTCGTCGGGCCAGGCGGCGACCAAGGGGCTGGTCGTCTCGGTCGCCGACGGAACGCTCTCCGTGGTGCTGCGAGACATTCCGCTGCTGTCCGCGCCCGTCGCGGAGATCAGCGCGGCGGGCTGTACGGCGCTCACCGTCGACTCGACGGCCGCCGCGACGACCACCGAGATCACCGGCGCGTCCCGGCAGGACGGAACGCCGTTCCGCAACACCGTGACCCGGGACATCCGGCCGCAGATGGTCGGCGTGTTCACCGATCTCGACGCCGGGCGGCTGACCGGAGCCCGGGTGCACGCCGACCTCGACTCGCGCTTCTCCTCCTCGCCGTCGGCGCTCAAGCTCGCCGCGATCGTCGCGGCCGTGGTGTGCACCGTGATCGCGCTGATCGCGCTGCACCTGCTCGACACCGGCGATCGGCGGCGGGCCCGCCGGTTCCTGCCCGCGCACTGGTGGCGGTTCACCGCGACCGACGCGGTGGTCCTCGGCACGCTGGGGCTGTGGCACTTCATCGGCGCCAACACCTCCGACGACGGCTACATCCTGAACATGGCGCGGGCCTCCGGGCACGCCGGGTACATGGCCAACTACTACCGCTGGTTCGGGGTGCCGGAGGCGCCGTTCGGCTGGTCGTACGAGGTGCTCGCCTGGATGACCCGGGTCACCGACGCCAGCCCCTGGATGCGGCTGCCCGCCCTGCTGGCCGGCGTGGTGTGCTGGCTGGTGATCAGCCGGGAAGTGTTGCCGCGCTTGGGCGCTCGCGTGCGGCGGAACAAGGTCGCGTTGTGGACGGCCGGGCTGGTGTTCCTCGCCTTCTGGCTGCCCTACGACAACGGCCTGCGGCCCGAGCCGCTGATCGCGGCGGGCGCGCTGCTCACCTGGTGCTCGATCGAGCGGGCCATCGCCACCGGGCGGCTGCTGCCGGCCGCCGTCGCGGTGTTGATCGCGGGATTCTCGCTGGCCGCCGGGCCGACCGGGCTGATCTGCATCGCGGCGCTGATCGCGGGATCGCGGCCGGTGCTCCAGATCATCATCAAGCGGGCGCGCGGGGTTGTTCCCGGGTACCGCGTCACTGAAAGAGGCGATTCAGCCGACGCGCCCGAGAACCGTGGCGCGGCAACAGGAAACGGTGCGCACGAACTCTACGGGGCTCGATCATCCTGGGCGACAAGAGCCTTCCGCTATCTCGCGCTGCTCGCGCCCGGCCTGTCCGCCGGAACCCTTGTGCTGGTAGTGGTTTTCGCCGATCAGACCCTGTCGACGGTGCTGGAGGCCACCCGGGTGCGCACCATCGTCGGGCCGAACGTGGCCTGGTTCGACGAACGCACCCGCTGGGACTCGCTGCTGATGCTCTCGCCGGACGGCTCGCTGGCGCGGCGGTTCGGCGTGCTGGTCATGCTGCTGTGCCTGCTGGTGTGCGTGCTGCAGGTGCTGCGCAAGGGGCGCATTCCCGGCACCTCGCGCGGGCCGTCGGTGCGCATTCTCGGCATCGTGTTCGCGTCGCTGATGCTGATGATGTTCACCCCGACCAAGTGGACCCACCACTTCGGCGTGTACGCGGGGCTGGCCGGATCGCTGGCCGCGCTGGCCGCGGTCGCGGTGGGCAGCGAGGGTATTCGGTCGCCGCGCAACAGGGCGTTGTTCGCGGCCGCGGTGCTCTTCCTGCTCGCGGTGACCTTCACCGGCTCGAACGGCTGGTGGTACGTGTCCAGCTACGGCGTGCCGTGGTGGGACAAGGCCCCGCTGGTCGCGGGCAAGGGCTTCTCGACGCTGTTCCTCGGGCTCAGCGGGCTCGCGCTGGTGGTCGCGGTGTGGCTGCACTATCGGGAGCCGTATCGCCGCGAGCGCGCGCCGAAGCGTTTCGATCGGTTCGCGACCGCGCCGCTGACCATCGCCGCGGCGATCCTCGTGCTGTTCGAGGTGGCCTCGCTGGCCAAGGCGGCGGTCGCGCAGTACCCCGCGTACTCGGTCGCCAAGTCGAATCTCCAGTCCTTGAAGGGAGATTCGTGTGCACTCGCCAACGAGGTGCTGGTGGAGACCGACACGTCGAAGTCGTTGCTGCTGCCGTACTCCGGCGCGCCCGCCGACGGATTGGCCGCCGAGAGTAAGGGATTCACGCCCGACGGCGTCGCGAGCGACCTCACCGCCGACGCGGACGAGACCGTGACCGGCGGCGCCAACTCCGTCGACTCCGACTCCAAGAACAAGACCACCAAGACCACCGGCGCGGGCACCGGCGGCGGAACGACCACGCGGATCGGCGTCAACGGCAGCAAGGTCGCCCTGCCGTTCGGCCTCGACCCGGCGACCACGCCGGTCATGGGCAGCTACCAGCAGGACGAGCAGCGCCAGGCCGCGCTGACCTCTCAGTGGTACCGCCTCGACCTGACCGCTGACATGCGCGACGACCCGGCCTACCAGGTGCTGGCGATCACCGCGGCGGGCCGCATCCGGCACGTGGACGCCGACGGCGTCGTCACCTACGGCCAGGAACTGCACGTGGAGTACGGCGTGCGGGAGGCGGACGGGTCGGTGCGCAAGCTCGGCACGGTCGACCCGATCGACATCGGGCCCGCGCCGTCCTGGCGCAACCTGCGGGTGCCGCTGAACCAGCTGCCCGCCGAGGTGAACGCGGTGCGCCTGGTCGCGGTGGACAACGACATCACCCCCAAGCAGTGGCTCGCGGTCACGCCGCCCCGGCTGCCCAGGCTGGCGACGCTGAACTCCGTTGTCGGTTCGGCGAATCCGGTGCTGCTCGACTGGCACGTCGGGCTCGCGTTCCCGTGCCAGCGCCCGTTCGACCATCACGACGGGGTCGCCGAGGCGCCCGCGTGGCGCATCCTGCCCGACCGCGTCGGCTCCGACGCGTCCAACGCCTGGCAGGACGATATCGGTGGCGGGCCGCTCGGCTGGACGGGGCTGCTGCTGAAGTCCGAGACCATCCCCAGTTACCTCGACCGCGACTGGTCGCGCGACTGGGGGTCGCTGGAGAAGTTCACCCCCTACGACCCGAAGGCGAAGCCGGCTGAGATCGGCGTCACCGTCGAGACCCGCAGTGGGTTGGCCGAGGACGATCCCATCCGGGTTCGCTAGGCGCGGTAGCCCTTCCGCAACACCGGACCGGCCGGTTCGGTGTTGCGGCGCCGCAAAGATGTTGTAAACAGACCGGTTGGACGGCAAAATCGCCGCGGGATCGCAGGACGAAACCCGCGAAAATCCGTAACCTGTGCACTATGACGTCGGCTTTCGATCACATGGATCTGCGCGACCTGGTCGGCCTGCTCACCCCCGATGAGCAACGCGAACTGCGCCCCGCGGTCCTCCGCGTACTCAACCGCCTCCCCTCCCAAGAGGTCCTCCGCCGCGAACTCGGTCTGCGCATGACACAGGTCTGAGCAACCCTCCCGTCACCGCGAAGGTACGGGCCGACCACCCCACCTCGCGCGGAGCGGAGTCGCCACGGCAATGGACAGGTCAAGCGAGTTCGCGAGCGATGGTCTTGATGCCATGACCGCCGCCCTCGATCACATGGACCTACCTTCGCTCGTCCGGCTGTTGACAGAGGACGAGCAGAAGGACCTCCGGCCGGTCGTCCTGCGCTTGATCGCCAGCCATGGTCGACCTACTGATCAGCACCCGACCATCCCGACACGACGTCTGTCTTTCACTGGAACAGTCGAAGCCGCACCGGATTTCGCCACTTCAGCCCGCATTGACGCTGTCAAGACCTAGCCGGGCCACAGTCGCAAATCGGTCATGCGCCGCTTATCCTGACGCCAGGTCACCGAACGCGATGTCGACCGGGATGGGTGAGTCCACTGTCAGGCGGCGGGTGTGCAGGCAGACGAGGTGGTATCGCCCTTCGGACAGGCGATACTCCTCGATCAGCTCGATGCCGTCGGCCGCTTCGGTCAGAAAAACTATGAGGTACACCGGAATACCCGCGGCGGCGTAGGCCGCCTTCTTCTCCACGGTGTCGGTGTGGAAGGAACTGTCGGGTGAAACCACCTCGACAACGAGCACCGTGTCACCCGCGTAGAGCTTCGCGTCATCATCGAGGCAGCGGTACACGATCACATCGGGTCTGCGCAGACTCAACGGAACGTCGCTGATGCGGACGTCGACATCGGTATCGACCATCAGGCACGGCTCCGGTTTGCGTCCGGCCTCCATGTGCGTGGCGATGCGGCGCGCCACCCGATTGTGCAAGCGTGACGGACTCTCACACTTCACGATGTGGCCGTCGACGACCTCGATCGTGCGGCAGAAGTCTTCTGGCAGAAGCTCATAGTCCCGCGCGCTGATCTGCTCCGGGATCCACCGGTACCAGTCGCTGGGTGCGCCGCTCGTCATGCCGTGAGCCTACCGGGCACCGATCCCGCTCGACCCGGATGTTTCCAGGTCGGCAGCGAATCAGGCAGCCACGAACGGGCGCAGGCCCGTTGAGCGAGTGCCTTGCTCAACGGGCCTGCGGTCGCGCGATGGGTGTCAGAACACGCGGAGTTGGCCGGGGGACCAGAGGCCGGAGCGGGTGGCGGTGCCGGTCTCCAGTTCGGCGGGGGTGGCGGTGCGGTCGTATTGGTCGTAGCGCTCCAGGGAGCCCCAGTCACGAGCCCAGTTGTCCTTGAGGTAGGTCGGGACGGTCACCGACTTCGCCAGCATCTGGGAGAAGCCGAGCAGGCCGCCGAACTCCTGGGCCTGCCAGGTGTTGGTGGAGCTGATGGCCAGCGGGCGGTCGGGCAGGATGCGGTAGCCGGGAACCTCGGCGACGCCGTTCTTGTGATAGAGCGGGCGCTGGCAGGGGAACTGGAGGCCGACCGCCCAGTCCTCGAGGACCGGCTGGTCGGGGCCGATGAAACTGTTGAGCGACTGCAACTTCGGCATGCGCGGCGGGGTGAACGCCAGCCACTGGTCACCGATGAGGATCGGGTCGTTGGCGACGATGCGCACCGCGTCGGCCTCCGGCGCGATCTCGTCGAGCGGGACGCGCAGGTTGCGCCAGGACGGGAACGGGCCGATGTCGCGCGGCAGATAGGTGCCGAGCTTCTCGACGCTGCCGTCGGGCAGCTTGCGGCCGTAGTCGACGGTGAGCGACTGGCCGTACTTGGTGTCGCCGGTGTCATCGACCGAGAGGATGCGCCCGGCCGCCGAGATCACCACGAGCGGGCTGTCCGCGGAGCGCGGCGCGAGCCCGTACCAGCTCGACGTGAGATGCGCGGGCTGCTGCACGTTGTTCTGGTAGCTGCCGAGGATCGGCGTGGTCGCCGGGTCGAGCCCGAACGGCAGCGCCACGGTGCTGCCGTTCACGCCGCGCGCGCCCTGACCGCCGCCGGTGCCCGCGCTCTGCCCCTCGGCGAACGCGGCGCCGACCGACTGGGTGGAGGTGTTGCCGGTGCCCGGCTTCACCTCGACGCTGTCGGCGGACAGGTCGTTCGGCACGCCGTTCGGGTCGAAGCCGACCGGGTCGACGCCGGCGAGCGGGTCGTTGGGGTCGGTGAGCGGATGGGCCGGATCGATGATCGGCTGCAGCGTGCCGCCGTTCGGATTCGGTTCCACCAGTACGTCGTTGGCGAGGCCGCAGGTGCTGCCGCCGAGCGCGTCGAAGTTCGAGCGGGCCAGCGAGTACGCGGGGTACTGCGAGACCGCGCCCTTGACCAGCGACGCCACCTCGAGCAGCACCATCAGCGCGGCGACGACGGTCAGCGGGATCGCGGCGAACTTGCGAATCCGCTTGCCGCGCGCCGACTTCGGCGAGGCCTCCGGCTTGGCGTAACCCTCGCGCAGCGAGTGCCAGGCGACCAGGGCGAGCGCGACGCCGAACAGGGCCAGCATCAGGGTGTTCGACTGGTAGCCGTGCAGCGAGACCCGCTTGTCGAACCACGGCACGCCGAAGCTGGACACGTACCAGTAGCCGTTGATGCCGGAGAACGCGAGCGCGAGCACGAACAACAACCCGGCCAGGAAGATCGCGCGGTTCTTCCTGGCGCGCAGGGCCGAGGCCGACACCGCGACCGCGGTCACCGCGGCCAGCGAGCCGGCGATGCCGGCGTACGCGCCGAAGTGGTGGGTCCACTTGGTCGGGTTGAACATCATGAAGAAGATGGTGCCGAACACGACGCCCATCAACCGCCAGCTCGGCCCGCTCGCGATGCCGGGCACCTGCCTGCGCCGCAACAGCACCAGCATGGTGGTGAACAGGCACAGCAGCATCACCAGGAACGCGAACCGGCGGGCGAGCGAACCGTCGACCGTCTCCACGAATAGGTAGTAGTAGCGCAGGTAGTCCTCGTACCAGGCGAGGTTCGGCCCGGTCACTTGCCGCACCCGGTTGGCCTCCTGGATGCCCGCGAAGGTCTGGTCGCTGTAGACGACGATCAACACCAGCAGCCCGGCCGCGGCGATCGGCGCGAGCAGCGGCAGCGTCGACCACCACTTCGACCCGGCCGAGCCGAACTGGCGTCGCCTGCGCACCACGATCCGCACCAGCGGGCGCACACCGGCGAGCAGCGCGGCCACACACATCAGGCCGGTCGGCGCGGCCGCCAGCGTGAACGCGGCGACCAGGACCGCGACGCCCGCGGGCAGCAGCCGCCCGGTCGCGATGGCTCGCTCGATCGAGACCCAGGTCAGCAGCGCGCCGAGCGCGACGATCGGCTCCGAACGCAGGCCGTTGTCGAACGGCATCCAGAACGCGAGGAACACCAGCCCGCCGGTCCACAGCGCGACCTTGCTGTGCCGCACACCCCGCCCGAGCCGGGGCACCACCTCGCGGCTGATCACCATCCAGCAGAGAATGGCGCAGGCCAGCGCGGGCAGGCGCACCCACGGGCTCGCGGTGGAGAACTCCGCGAACAGCTGGATCACGTAGTAGTACCAGCCGAACGGCGCCTCCGGCACGCCGTACCAGCGGAAGTAGTTGGCCATGTAGCCCGCGTGCGGCGCGACGCGCACCATGCTCAGGATGTAGCCGTCGTCGGAGGTGTTGGCGCCGACGAAATGCCACACCAGCAACGTGCCGATGACCGCGCCGTCCGCCCAGGTCGGCTTGAGCCAGTTCGACGGGAGAATCCGGCGGTGCCCGCGCCCGTCGCTGCCGTCGAGCCGGGCCAGCGCGGCGAGCGCGGCCAGGGTGCACAGCACCGCGGCGATCATCGCGATCAGCTTGATCGCGGTCGGGCTGGTGGAGAAGCGCGTGTCGATGGTCATGTGCAGGCCGAGTCCGGCGGGCGCCGCGCCCTTCAGCTCGGAGAACACCCCGACCACCTGCGGACGCAGGTCACCGTTCAGCGTGCCCTCGACCGGCACCTCGACCTGCTCCTCGGTCCCGGGCGCCGCGCCCTCGACCGGCTTGGTGATGGTGGTGGTCAGGCCCTTGAACTCCGCGTGCGTGCGGTCGTGGTCGGAGGTGAGCTCCAGCGACGAACAGCGGCCCATGTCCGAGCGCGGCGCGGACACCACGACGGCGTTGCGGTCGACGACGTCCACGCTGGTGTCCGACACCCGGATGAACAGGGCCTCGAGCGCGGCCCGGTCACCTTGCGGCGGCGCGGTGGCCAGCAGCATGCCGCCGCGCTCCGGCAGCTGCGCGACCGCGCTGCAGGGAATGCTGGCACTCAGGTCGATCGGGACCTGAGACATTAACGGGGCCTGCACATTGCCGAGCTGTCCGGTCTGCGGCCAGTTCAACTGCGCCGTCGTCTGCGTCACCGGCAGGAACGGGGTCGCCAAGGCGAACAGCGCGCCGAGCAATCCGGCGACCAGCGCGATTATTCGCGCGGTCCGGAAATCGGCCGTCGAGGCCGCTGGAACGGCGGGCGGTTTCGTCAGGACAGCAGTAGCGGCGTCGGGCACGATTGGCAATGCTAGCCGCCCCACCCCGTCACGTCTCTCCCCCGGCTGGTCCGCCTCTGCGCGTCATTAGGCCGACTGGGGGCGCGGTATGTTTCGGCGTCGCCCGGTGGATTAGTACCGAATCGCGGGCGGACGCGCCCGGCGAGTTACCGTGTTCTCGCGAGATCCGGCGTCGTTTGTAGATCATTTGAAATACGAATTGGATTGCGGCCCTGTGACCTGGCGAAATGTCATGGTTGCCCGAGTAACTCGTCGCTGGGATCCGTACTGCCCGCCGCCGACCCGCAGGGATAGTCGCGCCGCATCCTAAGACCGGCAAAAGGCGCGCGACGGCGGGCTGGCAAGGTGTGGGTATGACCAAGGTGAATCTCTCGACGAATTACGGACCGATCGTCCTGGAACTTGACGACCAGAAGGCGCCGAACACGGTGCAGAACTTCGTGGATTACGTCAACGCGGGCCACTACAACGGCACCATCTTCCACCGTGTCATTCCCGGCTTCATGATTCAGGGCGGCGGCTTCGAGCCCGGGATGCGGCAGAAGGGCGTGCAGTCGCCGATCGATAACGAGGCGAACAACGGCCTGAAGAACGACAAGTACACCGTGGCGATGGCGCGCACCAACGACCCGCACTCGGCGACCGCGCAGTTCTTCGTCAACGTCTCCGACAACGCCTTCCTGAACCACTCCGCGCCGACCCCGTCCGGCTGGGGCTACGCGGTGTTCGGCAAGGTGGTCGAGGGCACCGAGGTGGTCGACAAGATCGCCGCGGTGCGGACCGGCTCCGCGGGCGGGCACAAGGACGTGCCGGTCGACGACGTCGTCATCGAGTCCGCCAGCCTCGGCTGACGCTCGGGTGAATCGGGCCGCGCCGCAACGCCGATGCGGCCCGACTCCGGCTACAGCGGCAGCAGGTGGTGCTTGCGCGGATTGCGCGCGAGCGACTTGTCGCGCAGCAGCTGCAAAGCCTTGCGCAGCTCCAGGCGGGTGTCGGCGGGCTCGATGACCGCGTCGATGTAGCCGCGCTCGGCGGCCACCCACGGCGTCGCCATGGTGGCGTTGTAGAAGTCGATCATCTGCTGGCGCATGGCCGCCCGCTGCTCCTCCGGCGCGGCCTCGATCTGCTTGCCGCCGATGAGGCTCACCGCGCTCTCGGCGCCCATCACCGCGATGCGGGCGGTCGGCCAGGCCAGGTTCACGTCGGCGCCGAGCTGCTTGGAGCCCATCACCGCGTACCCGCCGCCGTACGACTTGCGAATGACCACGGTCACTTTCGGCACGGTCGCCTCCACGAAGGAGAACAGGAACCGGCCGCCACGCTTGATCACGCCGATCTTCTCCTGCTCGACGCCGGGCAGGAAGCCCGGGGTGTCGACGACGAAGATCAGCGGAATCTCGAACGCGTCGCACAGCCGCACGAAATGCGCCGCCTTATCCGACGCCCGCGCGTCCAGCGCGCCCGCGTAGACCATCGGCTGGTTCGCCACGACGCCGACGGAGCGGCCGTCGACGCGGGCGAAACCGGTGATGACATTGCGGCCGGCGCTGGCGCCGATCTCGTGGAAGCCGCCGTCGTCGAAGATGCGCAGCAGCACGTCGTGCATGTCGTAGGCGGCGTTGTCCGAGTCGGGCACAAGCGAATTCAGTTCCCGGTCGCTGTCGGTGACCGTCGGCTCGATGCCGGGATTCACGATCGGCGCCAGCTCCTGGCAGCTGGTCGGCAGGTAACTCAGGTAGTCGCGCACCCATGCGAACGCCGCCTGCTCGTCCGCGGCGACATGGTGGATGTTGCCGTACTCGGCCTGGCTCTGCGCGCCGCCGAGCTCCTCGAGGCTGACGTCTTCGCCGGTGACCTCGCGGATCACCTTGGGCCCGGTGACGAACATGTACGCCTCTTCGGTCGCCACCACGATGTCGGTGTTGATCGGGGCGTACACCGCACCGCCCGCGCACTTGCCGAGGATCATCGAGATCTGCGGCACCAGACCGGACAGCGGTTCCTGACGACGGCCGAGCTCGGCATACCAGGCCAGCGAGGTCACCGCCTCCTGCACCCGCGCGCCGCCGGAGTCGTTGATGCCGACCACCGGGCAGCCGACCTTGGCCGCGTACTCCATGATCCCGGCGACCTTGCGGCCGAACATCTCACCGACCGAGCCGCCGTAGACGGTCTGGTCGTGCGAGAAGACGGCCACCGGCCGCCCCTCGACCAGACCGTGCCCGGTGACCACGCCGTCGCCGTAGAGCGCGCTCGGATCGCCCGGCTTGCGCACCAGCGCACCGATTTCCACGAAGGTGCCCGGATCGAGCAGCATGTTGATCCGGTCGCGGGCGCTCGGGATCCCCTTCTTCGCCCGCTTCGCCACCCCCGCTTCGCCCGCCGGTTCCTGCGCGAGGTCCAGTCTCTTGCGCAGGTCGGCGAGCTTCTCGGCAGTCGTGGTCACTTCGCCCCTTTCGTCAGGTGCACCCCTTCAAGGGGTGATCGTCGCAAGCTTCGCGGTGAGGTCGGCTCCGATCTTCCCGATCCGCGGTTCGTCGACGATCTGCAGGTGGTCGCCCGGGATGTGGACGATTTCCAAATGGGAAAGGTACTCGTCCCAACCACCGTTCGGCAGCCGCTCGGCGTAACGCGGCTCCAGTTCGATCGCGCCGTCGTGGTAACGATCGGCGAGATAGAGCACCACATCACCGTCGTACTGTGTCGGCCGGACCTGTTGCAGCGCACGATTCTCGATCCACGACGTCTTCTGGTGCTCGAGCACACCGCCGGGTATCTTCGTGCCACTCATCTTGATGAGGTCCGAGATCATCTTGAACTGTTCCTCGTCGGAAGCCTGAGCCAGTTCTTCCAACTGCTCACGTGGGAGCTCACCCTCGACCCCATAGGTCTTCTTGGCGAAGGCCTGGTACCGCTCTATGCGACGCACCCGTTCCTCGGGACTGTTGTCCTCTGGCTGACTCGGGATAGCTAGGTCGATCAGGCCGACCACGCGCACATCCGCACCGTCCGCGCGCAGTAGCTGGGCGCATGCCATGGCGAGAACCGCACCGAGGGACCAGCCGTACAGCACGAACGGCCCGTTGCCCTGCAACTTGCGCAACTCCGGTACGTACTGACGAGCCCGCTCCTCGATCGCACCGTCGACTCGTTCGAAACCGTACATCGGTGTGCCGGCGGGCAGACGCTTCAGTAGCGGTTCGTACACCAGGGTGTTACCGCCCGCCGGATGGAAGACGAAGACCGGCACCGCATTCGAGCCCTCGGCACGTGCCCGCAGCGGCCGGACGAATCCGTCCACGTCGGCACCGCTGTCCTGCAACCTACGCACGACATCGGCCAGCTGCTCGATCGTCTCGCAGTCCAGCACGTCGTCGACGGTGATCTCCGCCTTGACCCGCTCGGTGAGCCGCTCGGCCAGCTTCTCGGCGACCTCTTCCTCGAGGATCGGCAGGGTGTTGAAGATGCCGCCCGCCGACTGGCCGGTGACGATCGCCCAGGTGGCGAAGGTCAGCCGCTCGGCGGCGTCGCGCGGTGGCACGTCTTCCTCGACGGCCGCGGGCTGAGCACCGAAGACGGGCTGAGCCGCGGCGGGCGCGGCCTGGGCGGTGAGCTTCTCCGCCGCACCGACGGCGGTGGTGTCCACCTTGTCGAGCGACTGCTCGACGGCCGACTCCTTGGCATCGGCCGCGGCAACCCGCTCGGCCGAGGCCGGTGCGGGCGTCGCGGTATCGGCGGCCGCGCCGGTGATACCGGCGGACGACTCGGCCTCCGCGACGATCTCCTCGGCCTCCGCCTCCACCGACGTGTTCTCCGCGTCCAGCGAATTACCCTCGGCGGCAGCCGCTTTCGCGACCTCGGCAGGGTCGGCGCCGGCCTCGACGGCGGCGCGGGCCGCCGTGATGAACTCGGCGTCGACCACGATCTTCTCGCCGGCGGCCTGGCGCTCGGCGACCGCGAGCATCTCCTCGCGGTGGTCGATGGCGTAGCGCAGCACCTTGCCGACCTCGGTGAGGTTGGCGTCGCGCACGGCCTGGACCTGCAGCTGCGGGATGTCGAACTCGTACTCGACGCGGTTCTTGATGCGCATGGCCATCAGCGAGTCGAGGCCGAGCTCCATCAGCGGGATCTCCATCGGGAGGTCCTCGACCGCGTAGCCCATGGACTCCGCCACGATCAGCGCGAGCCGGTCCTCGAGCGACTGCGTGCCGTTGGGATCCCAACGCTCGCCGAAGGTTTCGACGACCTCCAGCTCGGTGCTCGCCGTGGAGTCCGCCGCGGCGGCCGGGAGTGCTTGCGCGACAACAGGTTCGGGCAGCGGCGCACCGGAGGTGACGACCGCGTCGAACAGCAGCCGGAAGACGTTGTTCTCCCTGGCGTGCACCTGCACCGACGCGCCGCCGGGGTGCGGGGTCAGCGTGGTGGTCAGGGTGCCCGCCGCGGGGATCGCACCGTGGGTGATCGAGGCGCCGAGGGATACGTCGCTGAGCACCTGTGCCGCGGCGGCTTGCACCAGCGCGGCGAGGTCGCCCGCCGAAGTGGCCTGCACCTCCCAGGCGTGCCTGCCGTCCGGCAGCGCGACGTGCGCGCCGGGCACGCGGGTGTTGCCGCTCGCCGACATCTTGGCCTTGGGCCAGAACTCCTTGCGCACGAACGTGGTTCGCGGCACGTCGGCGTACTCGCCCGGGGGCAGCAGCGAGAACAGGTCGACCTTGTGCCCGTGCACGTACAGCTGGGCCAGCGCGCCGATCACGCCCGCCGACTCGTCTTCCTTGCGCTTGAGCGTCGGGATCAGCTGCGCGTCGTGCACGCCCGCGGCGAACGTGGTGCCCAGAACCTGCATCAGCGCAACGGAGTTCGGCGCGAGCTCGAGGAACGTGGTGTGCCCGGAGTCGACCGCGAGCTTGATCGCGTTGGTGAAGTACACGCTGTGGCGCATGTTCTTCACCCAGTAGTCCTCGTCGTGCACCGGGTCGCTGCCGGCGCGGTAGAACTGTTCCTTGTTCACCGTCGAGAACAGGCCGGTCTTCAGCTTGGCCGGCTCGATGCCGGCCAGTTCGGCGGCGAGCTCGCCGAGCAGCGGATCCATCTGAGAGGTGTGGCCCGCGCCGCGCGTCTGCAGGATGCGGGCGAACTTGCCCGCCGCCTCGACCCGCGCCACGATGGCCTCGACCTGGTCCTTGGGGCCGCCGATCACCGTGTTGGTGGGCGCGGCGTAGACGCCGACCTCGACGTCGGGGAACTCGGTCAGCAGCTTCTCGACGTCCTCGGCGCTGTACTCGATCAGCGCCATGTTCCGCACGTCGGCGTCGCTGAGCATCTGCTCGCCCTCGAGCATCAGCCGCGAACGCGCGCAGATCACCCGCACCGCGTCCTCGAGCGTCAGCCCGCCCGCGATGTAGGCGCCCGCCACCTCGCCCATCGAATGACCCACCACCGCTTCGGGTTCCGCGCCGTGCGCGCGCAGCAGCGCGGCGAGGCCGACCTGGATGGTGAAGATGCCGACCTGCGAGGTGCCGACGTTGTAGTCCTGCGCGTCGTCGAGGAACAACTCGCGCACCGAGTAACCGGCCTCGTCCTGCACCAACTCGTCGACCGCGTCCACGGTCCTGGCGAAGATCGAATTCTCCAGATACAGCTGCTTGGCCATCTTGCGGTGCTGCGCGCCGAAACCGGCGAGCACCCAGACCGGGCCCATGACGGCGGGGGCGTCCGCGGTGAAGACGCCGGGGCCCGGCTTGCCGGCCGCGATGGCGCGCAGCCCGGCGACGGCCTCCTCGTGCGTCTTGGCGATCACCACGCCGCGCGAGCGCCAGTGGCTGCGCTTGGCCAGCGACCTGGCCACGTCCATCAGCGAAACATCGCGGCCCGCATCGGATTCCAGCCAGTCGGCCAGGTCGGCGGCGGCGCGGCGGCGGCGCGAGGGCAGGTAGCCGGAGACCGCGAGGATCACCGGCAGCGGCTCGGTGCGGGCGGAGGTCCACTCCGGCTCGACCGCGGGAGCCGCGGCCACCGGCGCGAGGTCTTGGGCCGTGTCTTCCTCGGCCGCTTCGACGACCGCGTCCGCCTCCGCGATCACGTCGGTTGCCTCGTCGTCGAGGTCCGCGACCTGCGCGTCGCCCGCGACGGCCGCCTCGGTCGATGCCGCGGGCTCGTCCTTCGCGACCTCGGCCGAGGCCGGAACGTACTCCTGCACAACGATATGCGCGTTGGTGCCGCCGAAGCCGAAGCCGGAGATGCCGACCGTCGCCTTGCCGCTGTAGCGCGGGAACTCGGTGGGCTCGTCGACCACCTTCAGGTGCGCCTGCTCGAACGGGATGAACGGATTCGGGCCCGCGTAGTTGATGTTCGGCGGCAGCACGTTGTGCTCGAACGCCAGCAGCACCTTGGCCAGGCTCGCCGCGCCCGCGGCGGACTCCAGGTGGCCGACGTTGCTCTTCACGGAGCCGAGCAGCGCGGGCTTGTCGTCGTCGCGGCCGCGGCCGATCACCCGGCCGAGCGCGTCGGCCTCGATCGGGTCGCCCAGCGGCGTGCCGGTGCCGTGCGCCTCGATGTAGTCGACGGTGGACGGCGCGATGCCCGCGTCCCGGTAGGCGCGGCGCAGCACGTCGGCCTGCGCGTCGGGGTTCGGCGCGAGCAGGCCGTTGGAGCGGCCGTCGTTGTTGACCGCGGAACCCTTGATGACGCCCATGATCCGGTCGCCGTCGCGCTCGGCGTCGACCAGCCGCTTGAGCACGACCAGGCCCGCGCCCTCGGAGCGCACCATGCCGTCGGCGTCGGCGGAGAACGCCTTGATCCGGCCGTTCTTGGCGACGCCGCCGCCCATGTCGAAGCCGAGGGTGGTCATCGGCGCGAGCAGCATGTTCACACCGCCGGCCAGGGCGATGTCGGCGTCGCCGTCGCGCAGCGCGCGCACCGCCTGATGCACCGCGACGATGGTGGACGAGCAGGCGGTGTCGACGGTGACCGACGGGCCGCGGAAGTCGAAGAAGTAGGAGATCCGGTTGGCGATGATGCCGGTGGAGCTGCCCATGATCCCGTACGCCTGCGCGGACGCGGGCACGTTCGGATCCTGTTCCGAGCTGAGCCCGAGCGCCGAGATCAGCATGAAGTCACTGGTGGACGAGCCGACGAACATGCCGACCGCCGCGCCCTTGAGGTCGCTCGCGGGAATCCTGGCGTGCTCCAACGCTTCCCAGGTCAGCTCCATCATCAGGCGCTGCTGCGGATCGACCCGCTCGACCTCGAGCGGCGACATCGCGAAGAACTCCGCGTCGAAGCCCTTCACCACGTCCTGATCGAGGTAGCCGCCGAGCGTGTTGCCCTCGGCGACGGCCTGGGCGACGGCGGGCTCGCTGAGGAACTCTTCCCAGCGGCCTTCCGGCAGCTCGCGAATACCGTCGCCGCGGTTGATCAGGAAGTCCCAGGTCGACTCCGGGGTATCGCCCGCGCCGGGCAACCGGGTGGACAGGCCGACGATGGCGATGTCGTGCGCCTCGCTCGCGGAGTACCCGGAGGTGTAGGCGGCGTCGTCGGAGGAGTCGTCGGCCTCCTCGGGCTCGCCGTTGATGACCACCTCGGCCAGCGAGGCGATCGTCGGATGCTTGTAGACGATGGTGGCCGTCAGCACGACCCCGGTGAGCTCCTCGATGTCCCCACCGAGGGCGAGGGCGTCACGCGAGGCGAGCCCGAACTCCTCCATCGGCCGATCGACGGTGATCTGCTCGATCGGCTGCCCGGTCGCCTCGGCGACCCACTTGCGCAGCCACTCGCGCAGCTCGCCGACCGTCATATCGGTCCGCGCGCCGCCGGAAGCCTCGGTGAAGGCGTCGGCCGCCTGCGCCGGGGCCTGGTCGGCCGCCGCGCCTGCGGGCTGGGATTCGGTCGTCGTGGTGGACGTGCCCTCGTTGTCAGCCATCAATTCCTCAAGCTACCTGTCTGCGTAGAGCGCTCGCGAGCGCGGATGCGCGAGGCCGGTAACGGGCGTGCCACCCTGACGGACAGTGGACGATATGTCGGCTGCCCGAGGCCACCCGTCGGCGGTTACTCTTCCGGTGCATCGGGGAACGCCTGCTGGGTGTAACCACCCCGCAGTGTTCCCTCTAGGTAGGCGGCCTTGCAGGCCCGCCGGGCGATCTTGCCGCTGGAGGTACGCGGGATCGAACCCGCGGGCACCAGCAGAACGTCTCGAACGGTGACGCCGTGACGCGACGCCACCGCGGCGCGCACCTCGTCGGCGATGGGCAGCGGATCGGCCTTGCCCGCGCCGGGGCCACGCTCGGCCACGATCACCAGCTGCTCGGAGGCGTCGTCGGCGTCGAACTTCAGGCCCGAGTGGCTGCCCTGGTCGAAGACCAGCGCGGGCAGCTGATTCGCGGGCACCGAGAACGCGGCGATGAAGCCGGGGCGAAGCGCCTTCGAGGCCTCCTGCGCGGAGAACTCGAGATCCTGCGGGTAGTGGTTGCGACCGTCGACGATCACCAGGTCCTTCACGCGGCCGGTGATGTATAGCTCGCCGTCGAGGTACACGCCATAGTCGCCGGTGCGCATCCAGTTGGCGTCGGGCTCGGTGCCCTCGGCGTGGCTGCCCTCGGCCAGCCGGTGCGAGACCTTGTTGCGGAAGGTCGCCGTGGTCTCGTCCGGCCTGCCCCAGTACCCGATGCCCATGTTGTTGCCGTGCAGCCAGATCTCGCCGACCCGGCCGTCGGGCTGCTCGTGCCCGCCGTCGGCCTCGACGGTCTCCGGATCCACGATCACGGCCCACTGCGACAGCGCGACGTAACCGCAGGAGACCTGCGCGATGGCGTTCTCCGCGTCCGGCTCGACCTTGACCATGCGACCGGCGTTGAGCTCGTTGCGGTCGACGTAGGTGACCTTCGCCTCGTCCTCGGCCTTGGTCGCGGAGACGAACAACGTCGCCTCGGCCATGCCGTAGCAGGGCTTGATCGCGGTCTTGGGCAGGCCGTAGGGCGCGAACGCCTCGTTGAACTTCTTCATCGAGGAGGTGGTGACCGGCTCGCTGCCGTTGATCAGGCCGATCACGTTCGACAGGTCCAGCGACTCGCCGTTCTTCGGCAGGCCGCGGGCCGCGGCGTGCTCGAACGCGAAATTCGGTGCGGCGGCGAAGGTTCCGGCGCCGTCGGACTGCGCGGCCAGCTCCTTGATCCAGCGGTACGGTCTGCGCACGAACGCGCTGGGCGACATGATGGTGATGTACTTGCCGCCGACCGCGGGCAGGATCACCGTCAGCAGGCCCATGTCGTGGAACAGCGGCAGCCAGGTGACGCCGCGCGAGTTCCAGTCCAGGTTGATCGCGTCGACCATCTGCAGCAGGTTGGTGCCGACGGCGCGGTGGGTGATCTCCACGCCGGCCGGGGTCCGGGTCGAGCCCGAGGTGTACTGCAGGTAGGCGATGTCGTCGATGGCGATGTCGGGGCGCACCCAGGCCTCGCCGACGCTGTCCGGGATCGCGTCCACCGCGATGATGCGCGGGCGCTGCGCCGCGGGCAGCGACCGGAAGAACTGCCGCACCCCGGCCGCCGACGAGCTCGCGGTCAGGATGGCGGCGGGCTCACAGTCGGCGAGCACGGCGTGCAGGCGATCGGTGTGGCCCGGCTCGTCCGGGTCGAACAGCGGCACCGAGATGGTGCCCGCGTAGATCGCGGCGAAGAAGGAGATCACGTAGTCCAGGCCCTGCGGCGCGAGGATCGCGACCCGGTCGCCCGGGGTGGTCACCTGCTGCAGTCGGGCGGCCACCGCGCGCAGCCGAATACCGAACTCACGCCACGTCAGCTCCTGAGCCTCGCCATCGCGCTCCCGCGAGTAATCGATGTAGCGGTACGCCAGGGTGTTCGCGTCGTTCCGGGTGTGCTTCTCGACGTGATCGACCAGGGTGTGATCCTCGGGAATGCGGATGTTCCCGGTCTCGTCCAGGTAGTCGTCGAAAGTCTCTTCCATTCCTTCTTCTCCTCCGAGGCACACGCAGCAAGACGGCGACAACGCCGTGGTTACCTGTGAGGCCCCGACTCGCTTTCGCCCGCGGGTGGCTCCAAGTGCTCGAGTCAGCCTGCAGTTATTGGGCGGTCTGCGCGGTGACCGCTATCGGCTAGATGTACTCAAACCAGAGTCATGTTACAGAGAAGCGAGCCTCACTCGTCTCGCAGCAGGGGAATAACGGGGGCGAACGCGTCCATCTGGGTGGGAAACACCCCGACATACGACATCGAGGTGAGTTGCCGCACACGACGGATCTGCTCGGCGATTTCCTCGAAGCTGCCGATCGCCACGTAGGGCGAGGCGAGGATGTCCTCGACCGAGAGTTTCACGTCGACCTCGAGATCCGGGTGCAGACCACGCTCGATCGCGGAAAGCGCCATCTCGGCGGTCTTCTCGCGATCGTCGGTGATGACGATGGCGGTGATCGCCCAGTTGAGCTCGATGTCGGCGAACCGGTCGCCCGCGGCCTCGCGGATCAGGTTCACCTTCTCGATCGTCTTCTCCAGGGTGATGCCCGACAAGAGGCCTTTACCGTTCTTGGTGGTCACCGGCACGACGGAGATGATGTCGGCGTGCTTGGCGGCCAGCCGCAGCATCTTCGGGCCGCCGCCGCCGGTGCAGATCGGCGGGCGCGGACCCTGCCTCGGCCTCGGCGTGCCCTTGACCCCACGAACCTGGTAGTACTCGCCCTCGAAGGTGCACTCCTGGCCGCGCAGCAGCACGTCCAGGATGGTCAGCGCCTCGTCCAGCTTGGCGAGCCGGACGCCCGGCGTCTCGTAGGGCAGGCCGGAGGCGAGGAACTCGTCCTGCTTCCAGCCCGCGCCGAGGCCGACCTCGAGCCTGCCCTTGGACAGCACGTCGATGGTGGCCAGGTCCTTGGCCAGCACCACCGGGTGCCGGAAACCGTTGGCCAGCACCGACGTTCCGAGACGGATCTTCTCGGTGGCCTGGGTCAGCGCGCCGAGCGCAGCGATGGGGCCGATCTGGTCGCCGAGGTGATCCGGCACGACGAAGGTGTCGAAGCCGTACTCCTCGGCCTGCTGCGCCGTCTGGATGAACTTGCGGGCGCCACCCTCTTGCTTATTTCCCTCGCCAGCTGCCGCGAAGCGGAAGCTGCGCAACGGCGTACCCAGCGCGGTCAACTCACCGGCTGGTGCGGCGGCTTCTGTCATGAACTCATGCTCCTGGCTGTAAGGAAATTCGGGCGCGACGGTGCAGGACGTTGACCGGCGAACACTGTGCCGGTGTTGCCTGCGTCGCGATCACCTGCGGCACTTTACAGCGTCCTGGCCAACCCGAGTCGCCCTTGCCGGACCAGTACTGGGTGGACTGCGTGCCGACCGAAACATCGCCTGTGACATCTCACGACGCCGCGCCGCCCGGGCTCGGCTCGGTCACGCGACGAACGCGGCGCGCGTTGGGTTCGCTCACTCACGAATGCGGCGGATGGGGCGCCGACTCGATCAGCTTGCGCGCCCACTCGGCGGTCCACTGGGTGGAGGTGGTTCCGTTGTCGTCGACGACGAAACCGTTGTACAGCGCGTGCACCGGATTGCCCGCCGCACGCACCAGCGCGCCGACGCTGCCCATGATGTTCCACGGGCTCAACGCTTCTCGCGGCGCGTCACAGATCAGGTCGCCCTGCGCGCAGATGGTGAAGGTGCGCTCGGCCAGTTCGCCGAAGCCGCCGGGCCGCGGGCCGGTCATGGTGATGCCGGGAACATTGAGGCCCTTCAGCGCGACCTCCGCGCCGACCCCGGGCGGCACCGCGCCGACCTGGACCGGCTGGCCGGGACCGGTGTCGCCGGTGCGCCTGCCGTCCGAGATCAGCGTCACGCCGAGCACCTTGTTCGCGGGTACCGGCCCCTTGCCCTGGCCGATCTCCGAGGCCACGTCGCCGGCGATCACCGCGCCCTGCGAGAAACCGGCGATCACGTAGGTGGTCAGCGGACACTCGGCGAAGCGCGCCCGCATCGCGTCGACCATCCGCTGGGTGCCCTCGGACCGGCTGTTGTTGTACGACGCCTGGCCGTCCGGCGGGATCGCGATCGGATTGGAGAACTGCGCGACGTACGGGACGGTGTACACGTCCAGACGTTCCTTGGGGAACTGCTGCCCGACGGGCCCGGAGACGTTGAGCATCAACGACACCGGGTTCGCGGTCGGGTTGTGCGGGTCGTCGTTGCTGTTGGACTCCCAGGTGCCCGGCACCGAGATCATCTGCACGTCCGGGCAGCTCGCCGACTGCGAGGTCGGCTCCTTCGGCGGCTTCGGACCCGGCTTGGGCTGCCGCAGGAAACCCGCGAGCAGGTACCACAGCAGCAGCGCCACGATGATGATCAGGACGGGGATCCCGATCAGCAGGAGACAGCCCACCGGCCGGGACCGGCGAGCCGTCGCACCGCGCCTGGCGTTCACTTGCAGTAGTTCTGCTTAGCGGCGGTGATGTAGGCCTGACCCGCCTTCTCCACCGGCATCTTGGCCGGGTCGAAGGACGGATCCGAGCCCGCCATCGCGGTCACGAACGTCATCAGATCCTGCTCCGAGGCGCCCGACGCCGTGCCCTGGCAGACGTAGTTCGCCACGCTCAGCGCGATGTCCGGGGTGGACGGCGTGACACCCTGCTGCTTGAGCGCGTCGAGGTACTTCTTGTCCTTGTCGGTCAGCTTCGAGGTGTCCGCGGGCGGCGCGGACTCAGCGGGCACCGGCTGCGGACGCTCGGGCGCCACCGTCTCGGCGGGCGACTGCTCGGGCTGCGGCGCCGGAGCCGGCGCCTGCTGCCCGGTATCGGCGCTGGTGGTGGACGAGGCGGGCGGCTGCGTCGCCGCCGTGGTGCGGGTCAGCGTCGGCGTGCTCGACGCGGTCGAGTCGTTACCGCCACAGGCGGCGAGCAGGCCGGTCGCGGCGATCGCCACGACAACGCCGAATACCTTGCCACGGGTCCTCTGCATGAATTCTGTCCTCGATCTGTTCGCAAACGGGGGAGGTCGCCCCCCAACATAGCTGTGTTATTGGCCGCGTGGCCGCGGCGTGTTCGTGGCCCCCGGGTGTCTCGCGTCCGAGCGGTCGAGACTCGCGCCTGCGGCGCATGCGCTTCGACCGCTCGGACGCGAGACGGGCCACGAACGGGTCGCTCGTAAGACTCGCTCCGTTGGGGTGAGTGGAGTGGATGTGTTCCGGTTTGTGTTAGCCAGTGCGTGTGGCGGTCAAACTACTAGACCCGAACAGCTAGAGGGCATGGACTTCTGGTTTGCCGTCCTTGATGACTACGAAGCCGGTTTGGAAGTTCTGTTGGACGCCGCCGGGGATGGGGAACTCGTCGCTGATGGGGTAGCCGAGTTTGCCGTTTTCGTAGCCGGCGGTCTGCCAGGCGTCCATGATGGGGCCGTTGCGGACGGTCCAGGTGCTGGACAGGGGGCTCCAGTAGACGTTGCCGCCTTCGAAGCGGCTGTAGCGGCCCATGTCCTTGCTGGGCTGCTCCTCGGCGACGGGGAAGCCCAGCCAACTGTTCTCGTAACCCAGTTCGGCGTACTTGCCGAGGATCATGCCTTGGACGCGGTGCACGCCGGCCTGGGGGCTGTAGTAGAACGGGCCGTTCTCGAAGGACTGCACGGCGCCGTCGCGGACCGGTGTCTTGACCTCGGGTCCGACGGGGTAACCGGCGGGGCCGCCCTCGTAGCCCTGCCTGCCCCACTCGTCGAGGATCGCGCCGCGCACGACCTGTGCGCCGGTCTGCGGAGTCCAGTAAAGCGAGCCGTTCTGGAAGGTTTGCATGCGGCCCTTGCCGTCCGGCAGGCCGCGCTCGTCGCCGGTCGGCAGGCCGAGCGGACCCGCGGCGCCTTGCGCGGCCTGGTATCCGCCGCCGATCATGCCGCCCACCGGGTGCGCGCCGATGCCGGGCGCGAAATAGACACGGCCGGACCGGAAGTCCTGGGCCACGCCGCCGGCCACGGGGTACTCGGCGGAGAGGCAGTCGCCCAGCCAGTTGTTCGCGGCGGCCACCGTGGCGATCTGGCCGCCGGTGGTGCAGGGGCCCTTGCCGGGGTCGACGCCGAGCGCGGAGGCGGCCTGATTCCAGGACTGCCGCATCTCGAAGTCCCAGTAGGGCCACGTATGGGTGCCGGACGGACGGTAGTTCACCTGTGCCGGAATGGCCAGCCTGCCGAGCTTGCTGACGAAGTTCTGTGAGGTGAGCCGCGACAGGATCTCGAGCCCCATGCCCGCGTAGTTGGTGCTGACACCGGGGATGCCCGAGGCCTGGTCGAACGGGCCGGTCGCGCCGCTGCCGCTGGACACGTAGAGGCTGACGCCCTTCAGCTTGTCCGCCTGCGTGTACGGGTCGTGCGCGGCCCACTCGGGGCTGGTCGGCGGGCCCCACATGGCGCCGACGTCGTAGCCGCCCGCGTCGCGCATGGCGAACTGGATGGCCTGCGGCATGCCGAGCGTGGTGGTGGTGAGGAAGCCGGAGTAGGAGGCGGCGTACTTGGCGAAGCCCGGATTGCGCGCGGCCAGGAACATGGCGGCCGTGCCGCCCATCGAAAGTCCTTCCATCCCACGGACATCCGTGGCCCGCCAGGCGCCCTCGAGCAGCGGCGGCAGCTCCTTGGTCAGGAAGGTTTCCCACTTGTAGTTCTTGCCGTTGTTCGGCTGGATCCAGTCGGAGTAGAAGCTGGACTGGCCGCCGATCGGCAGGACGACGGTGACGTTCTTGTCGGAGAAGAAGTCGATGGCGCCCGCGTCCTTGGTCCAGCCGCTCTCGTCGTCGGTGGCGCGCAGGCCGTCGAGCAGATATAGCAGCGGAAAGCGTGCGTCGGGCCGGGTGTTCCAGTCTCTGGCCAGCAGCAGCTGCACCTGGATCGGGGTCGCCATGGACGGCGAGTTGATCCACAGCGCGACCCGGCGGTCGGTCAGCCAGATCACCTTCTGCACTGTCGCCGGGGCGAGCGCCTCGGGCGCGGGGGCCGGTTGCGCGTACGCGGGTGCGAGACCTGCGGCCAGGGGCACCACCATCGCGGTGGCGAGCAGCATTAATCGCCCGCGAGCCGGGCGAACGCCCCGACGCTCGCGTCTCCCCCATCTGCCGCGCCGAATCCTTGCCACAAGAGCTTTTCTACTCCGGTCCGCGCCGCGTTCCGGGGAGGACACGCGCGATAAGAAAACCGCCTGTCCCAAAACGCGACTCAGGCCGTACCCCGTGGGGCACGGCCTGAGTCGTGGTCAATCGGTGATCACCAGGCGCCGAGGGCGTCCAGGATGCCGTTGCGGGACTTGAAGAGCTCGCCCTCCCAGTACTTCCAGGAGTGGGTGCCCTGGGCCGGGAAGTCGAAGGTGGCCGGGATGCCGAGCGAGGCCAGGCGAGCCTGGAACGCGCGGGTGTTCACCAGCGAGAGCGCCTCGAGCGCCATCGCGTTGCCGGTGTTGAACACGCCGACCGCCGAGTTCGGCTGGTCGAACTGACCCGGCAGGCCGCTGGCCGCCGAGATGTACATCGGCAGGCCCTTGAGCTGCGGCGCGAACACGAACGGGTCCATCCGCAGCCAGGCCGGGCTCCACGGCGCGGCCATGGAGTCGACGTTGTACTTGCCCGCGTCCAGCATGGCGATGCGGATGGCCTCACGCATGCCCGGCGCGGAGATGTTCAGGTAGCCCGAGTACGACGCGGCGTACTTGAACTGGTCGCGGTGGTACGCGGCGAGCGCCAGCGCGCCGCTGCCGCCCATCGAGAGGCCGGCCACCGCGTTGTTGGTGCGGGAGACGCCGTAGCCCTCGAGGAAGGCGGGGAGTTCCTTGCTGAGGAAGGTCTCCCACTTGTAGGTGATCTTCTGGCCGTTCAGGTTGCTCGGCTGGTACCAGTCCGTGTAGAAGCTGGACTGGCCGCCGACCGGCATGACCAGGGTGATGTTGTCGTTCGCGAACTGCTGCAGCGCGTTCGTCTCGAACGACCAGGCGTTGCGGTCGTCGCGCGCCCGCAGTCCGTCGAGGAGGTAGAGCGCCGCGTTGCCGCCGCGCGCCGCCCACTGCACCTGGACCTTGATCGGGCCCATGCTGGACGGGACCATCAGGTCTTCGAATCCGCCTGCGGGAGCACGCAACACCGGTGCGTGCACCGGCGCGGCGGTGGCGATCGGGGCCGCCACGCCCGCGGCGATCGGTAGCGCCAGCGCAGCGGCACCGACAGCCAGAATTCGATTACGCCAACCACGAGGTGCGCCTCGCCGGTCCGATTTCGTACTCATCGGCGCGGCCGCCCTGCCGAAACGCATGAATCCTGCTCTCTTTCTGCTTTTCTGCCTGTTGTGGTGCCGACCGCGACCCCGGGGGGCGCAACCGCACCAGTGCTGCCAACGAGCCGCACGTCACCACGCACCGGAACCCCGACATTCCAGCGCAGCTGAGTGCGTAACAACGATCTGGTCACACTTGCGCTCGCTGGACGATATTCGACACCGGTGGCCTTAGCAAGGCCGAGGCAACCACGTGGCCGAAATCCGCCCGTACGCAATCTGTGATGGTGCGGTGACCCTATCGCGTTCACCCGGTGATTGTCGTGCCGGAACCCCAAATTCTCCCCTGATGGCCGGAAGTGTCAGGACCGTCCGGCGCGGACCCGGACCGGCGTGGCGTGCGCGGCCGAGTTCCGTTGTCGCGCAAGGGAGGCGCGGAGGCGGACGGATCGTCGCGTAACCAGTGGTTAGCCGATCTTCCCACCATGGCGAGGTCTTACAACAATGCCGACACCAAGATTCGTTAGCCAGCGATATGCCAGCCAATAGATCTTGTCGACGGGCCGAAACAACAGACCGCCCGGCGCTGGGTAGCACCGGGCGGCCGGTCGACGAATTCGTCAGCCGATATTGGCGGACATGTCCGGAATCATCCGGTAGGCCTCGTCGGTCCAGTTGTTCCACGCGTGAATGCCGTAGGCCGGGTAGGAGTAGACGGCGTTGCCGCCGCCCAGCGAGTCCATCCGCACATTGAACGCGCGGGTGTTCGCCAAGGCGAGCGCCTCCAGGCCCATTCCGTTGAGGGTGTTGAAGGTGGGCGGGTCGCTGGCGGCGGGCAGGCCGCTGGCCGCGGCGATCCACAGGCGGGTGCCGTTGCGAACCAGGTTGGGCGCGAACACGAACGGGTCCATGCGCAGCCACTGCGGGCCCCACGGCGGCGCCATCGAGTCGACGTTGTAGCCGCCCGCGTCCAGCATGGCGATGCGGATGGCCTCACGCATGCCCGGCGCGGAGATGTTCAGGTAGCCGGAGTACGAGCCGGCGAAGCTGAACTGGTCCGGATGGTAGGCGGCCAGGGTGAGCGCCGCGCTGCCGCCCATGGACAGGCCGAACACGCCGTTGCGGGTGGTGTTGAAGCCGAGCCGCTCGCTCAGCGCGTTGCGCAGGTCGCGGGTCAGGAAGGTCTCCCACTGGTACCGGTAGCTCTTGCCGGGCCCGGCGGCCAGGATGTTCAGCGCGCCGGAGCCGGAGGACGAGCCGGTGCCCGCCGGGATGCCCGCGAGTTCGCTGGGCGCGTTCCAGTCGGCGTAGAAGCTCGACATGCCGCCGACGGGCATGACGACGTTGATGTTCGCGTCGGCCAGGGCCGCGGGAACGTTGGTCTCGATCTCCCAGCCGTTCAGGGTCTCCGGCGCGCGCATGCCGTCGAGCACGTAGGCGACCCGGTTGGTGTTGCCGTCGCGGGCGCGCAGGATGCGCGACTTGATCGGTCCCATGCCGGAGTCGACCCAGAAGTCGAACGCACCGGGGTCCATTCCCGCGGAGGCGGTGGCGCCGCTGCCCGCGGCCGCGATGCCGAAGGGCAGCAAGAGGGCCACGGCGACCCCGAGCGCGGATCGCTTCACCCACGAACCAGTCGCTCCGGACGAGCCGGGCTTCCCTTTCCAGCGGGCAGTACGCATCAAACTCGACCTTTCGTTCGGGTGGCCGGAGGGCAAATAGCTGGCGATCTCTACCGGCCCCCTGTGCGGACACTGAGTGCCGCCGTCCACCGGAATCCGGACGAATCGACCTCCGTGCATGTTCTTCGTGTATCAATCGGCAACGGAAGCTTATATGTTGCTGGAAAGTGACTCATCCCACAACTCGCCCACCGCTACCCATCTACATTCGTTACCGAACGGCGTTTGGACGCCTGCCCGACGAAAAAGACCGCCCGGTGCATTGTGCACCGGGCGGCCATTTCATACGAACGGAGCCGACATCATCCGATATTGGCGGACATGTCGGGGATCATTCGGTAGACCTCGTCGGCCCAGTAGGTCCAGTTGTGCACACCGACGGCCGGGAAATCGTAGGTGGCGTTATTGGCGCCGAGGGTCGCCATCCGGACCTGGAACGCGCGAGTGTTGGCCAGCGCGAGCGCCTCGAGCCCCATCGCGTTGACGGTGTTGAAGCTCAGCCCGTCGGCGGCGCTCGGCAGACCGCTGCCCGCCGAGACCCACAGCCGCGTGTTGTTGGCCTTCAGCCGCGGCGCGAACACGAACGGATCCATCCGCAGCCACTGCGGGCCCCACGGCGGCGCCATCGCGTCGATATTGAACCCGCCCGCGTCGAGCATGGCCACGCGCAGCGCCTCGCGCATGCCGGGCGCGGAGATGTTCAGGTAGCCGGAGTAGGAGCCGGCGTAACGGAACTGGTCCGGGTGGTACGCGGCCAGGGTGAGCGCCGCGCTGCCGCCCATGGACAGGCCGAACACGGCGTTGCCGCTGGGGCTGAAGCCGAGCCGGTCCCGCAGCGCGTTGCGCAGGTCGCGGGTCAGGAAGGTCTCCCACTTGTAGGTGTTCGACTTGCCCATGCCCGCCGAGCCCGAGAGCAGACCGGAGCCGGAGTTGCCGGAGCCGGAGTTCGCGGAGCCGGTGGAGGAGGAACCCGCGCTGCCGAGGCCGAAGAAGTTGCTCGGCCCGTTCCAGTCGGCGTAGAAGCTCGACGGACCGCCGACCGGCATGACGACGTTCATATTCCACTTGGTCAGCTCGCGCACGACCTCGGTGTCGACTTCCCAGCCGCTCAGATCCGGCCGCGCCCGCATGCCGTCCAGCGCGTAGACCACGCGGGAGGTGTTGCCGTCGGCGGCGCGGAAGACCCGGTTCTTGATCGGACCCATCTCCGAGTCGACCCAGAAATCGAAGCCGTCCGGATTGAACGCCGCGGCAGCCGGTCCGGCCGGACCTGCCACCGACACCCCGAGCGGCAGCAGAATCGCCATCGACACCAGCGCCGAACGCTTCAACCACGATCCGGCTCTTCGAGTATTCAGACGCCCGAACACGCCTCGCATCAGTTTCGACCTCTCGTTCATTCGACGGCATCGGCCGTCGTCCAACGATGACCCGCCGAGGGCCACCACCAGTGGACGGCACGACGGGCGTACTTTCGCAGCCTAGCGCGTCATCGTGACAAGGGCGTTATCGAACCGAGACAGAGCGGTGTACGGGTAATTTGTGGAACCTGCCCAAAGCGCCGACCGGGCCCCCTGTGAAAAGAGGCCCGGCCGGATTATTGATCTTGTGAAGTGAGCACGAGAAGCGAACTCAGCGCGGCGCCGCCGCCGGCTTGGGGAACGGGTCGGCCAATCCGCAGCGCTCGATCTCGTACTTCGGCACCCGGTCGATCCGGTACTTGGCGAAACTCAGCGCGTGACGCAGGTTGTGCCGGAAACGCTCGAAGGTGAGCGGGTCGCGGTAGGAGATCATCAGCGCCTCGGTAGCCGGGCACGACATCGCGGTGCGGGCCTGGGTCACCCACTTCTCGTCGAGATACCAGGGCATCCACGGCTTCTTGTCCACCATGCCGGTGTCCACGACGACCCAGTCGGGGTAGAGGGCCTTGTCGTGGCCGATCCGGCCGTCGGTGAGTCGCTCGGTGTGCGCGGCGAGCGGGTAGGCCAGGCCCATCTGATCGATGACGCGCACGTTCAGCGGGACGTTCATGCTGGTCATGCCGAGATTGAGGAAGTAAACCGTGTGCCCGGCGCCGCCGTCGGGGATCGGCTGCGGCGGCGGGGCGACGTACCAGAACATGAACGACGGCGAGTTCAGCAGCAGGCCGCCGTTCGGGGTCTCGGTGATGTTGTCGACCATCGGCCGGATGCGCGGGTAGTCCAGGTAGTCCTCGGCCAGGATCGGGTGATCGTGGCCGGTGTTGAGGACGTAGTACACCCGCTCGTCCACGATGCCGGTCGAGGTGATCTTGGTGCCGGACTTGATCGCGGTCGTGTTGGCGGCGAACAGCGCCCAGCCCACCGTGCCGAGCAGGGCGAACAGCACGACCGCGAACGACCAGTCGGCGGCCGTCCCGGTCCGTAATCCGCCCGCAGGCAACCGGATCGGCACCACGGCGACCGGGAGCAGCAACAGGAACAGCTGGGCCAGCAGCATCCGGCCGTGCATGAAGTCGCCGCCGACGCGCAACGCGTAGACGGTGAGGACGAAACCGCTCAGCAGCACGAGCGTGACCACCGCGCCCGGCGAGCGCAGCCGATGCCGGATGCGCCGAATGTTCCAGCGCGGCCGCTCTTCTGGCGCGGCGTGGCGCCCGGCCGGGTCCGCGAGCGCCGCGGCCCGGCCGCGCGCGGCGACGATGCCCGCGACGAGCAGCACCAGCAGCGGCACCCACAGGTAGTACGGGCCGACCAGATCCCAGAGGTAGACGAAGCCCTGCTTCCACTTCGCCCCGCCCGCGTCCTTGGCGACCGCGGTGTTCGGGTAGGGCAGGCCGTAGTAGCCCATGCGCCAGATCTGGTAACCCATCGGCACCAGCCCGGCGGCGGCGATGATGAGACAGCGCAACATGATCGGGCGAAACCGGGACTCCGGCATCGGCGCGAGGACGATCATCAGCAGCGCGAGCCCGCCGACCAGGGTCATCTCCGGGCGGATGAGCGGGGCGAGCCCCGCGAGGAACACCAGGACGAACAGGCCGGGCAGCCGCACGCGCTCCGCCTGGCTCCAGCGGATCAGCTGCCACCACAGCAGACCCAGCCAGCAGATGACCAGGCTGCTCTCCAGGCCCGAGGTGACGTAGTCGCGGGCGGGCGGGACGGCGATGTAGACCAGCACCCCGGCGGGCAGCAGCAGCGTCGACTTCGCCCCGCCCCACAGCCGGCCCGCGCCGAGCATGGCGAACACGACCGCGGCGAGCGAGAGCGTGAACGCGACGCCGAGCACCACGTACTCGAGCCGCGCCTGGGTCAGCCAGCTGAAGAACCAGACGATGTAGGTCCAGGCCGTGCTGGTGTTGGTCTCGACGCGCTCGCCCGCGTTGAAGACGGGCCCGTTGCCCGCCAGCAGGTTGCGCACGGTGCGCAGCACGATGAGGCCGTCGTCGGCGATCCAGCGACGCTGCCAGCCGCCGACGGCGAAAATGATTACGGTGAGCGCGATCCCACCGACGAAGGTGGCGCGGGATAGCAGGGCGAGCCGCGACGCCGAGCGGGCCGGCTGCGTGGCCGGCCCCTCGTTCGCGTAATCCATCTGCTCCACTTCCGCTACCAACATCTCGTCAGGTGAGATAGACAGCGACACCTACCGCTCCGATCCAGGCGATTGCGAGGAACTGAAGGACACGGTCCCCCAGTGCGATCTCTTCGGGTTCACCGGCCTCGCCGCCATCGACGTCGACCGCGTAACGCAGGATTGCGATGGTAAACGGAATCATCGAGATTGCGTACCAATTGGTGTCCTTCAGGCTGTCCTGTTGGAACGCCCACAGACCGTAGAACACCACGACGGCGGTCGCCGCGAGGGTCCAGATAAAGCGCAGATAGGTCGGCGTGTAGTACTCGAGCGACTTGCGGATCTTGGCGCCGGTGCTCACCGCGATCTGCAGTTCGGCGTAGCGCTTGCCCGCGGCCATGAACAGCGAGCCGAACGCCATGATCAGCAGGAACCATTGCGAGGGAGCGATATCCGCGGCCGCGCCGCCCGCGACCGCGCGCAGCAGGAAGCCGGAGGACACGATGCAGATGTCGAGCACCGCCTGGTGCTTGAGGCCGAAGCAGTAGGCCAGCTGGATGCCGATGTAGACGGCCATCACCACGGCCAGGCTCCAGGACGCGAGGAACGAGCCGGCGATCGACGCGACGAGCAGTACCACCGACAGCAGATAGGCCAGGTTCACCGGGACGACGCCCGCGGCGATCGGCCGGAACCGCTTGGTCGGGTGCGCCCGGTCGGCCTCCACGTCGAGCGCGTCGTTGACCAGGTAGATGCCCGAGGCCGCCATGCAGAACACCACGAAGGCGATCCCCACGTGGGTGAGCACGTCGAGTTCGTTGACCGTGCCCGCGGCCAGCGGGGCGGCGAGCACCAGGACGTTCTTGACCCACTGCCGCGGCCGGACGGCCTTGATCAGCCCGCCCGCCAACGTCTTCGGCGGACCCTTGACCACCGCCTCGGCTAGGTCGGCACCGGTCGGCTCTTCGCTCATGACCTCACCTCGCGGGCGCTCGGCGCCGTCGTGTGCGACGCACGCTGGATCGTGATTCGCTCGCTGCGCTCCCTCATGGTCAACCAAGGCTCTTTCTGTGGCGGTCATCGAGTCTCTTTTCCGTGGCAAGCACAACGGCGGCGGACGCGGCACCGAGCGCCGAACCAGCGAGCACATCGGAGGGATAGTGCACCCCGAGGACGACCCGGGAAAGCAGCATCGGTGGGACGAGCACCGCAGGCAAGGGTAGCCCGGTCACTCTGCCGAGCAACACCGCCGCCGCGGTGGTCGAGGTGGCGTGCGAGGACGGAAAGCTCAGCTTGCTCGGCGTCGACACGTTGACCTGCACCGACGGATCGTTGGGGCGGGGCCGCCGGACGATCCGCTTGATCACGATGGAGGCGGCGTGCGCGCCGACCGCGCCGACCGCGACGCCGGCCCACTGCCTGCGCCGCGGCTTGTCGACCAGCCAGCCCGCCGCGGCGACGCCCACCCAGCCGAGCGCGTGCTCGCCGAAGTGCGACATGCCGCGGGCCGCCTTGATCACCTCGGGGGTGCCGATCTTGGCCTGCACCGCGTTGAGGATTCGCACCTCGGCGGGCACCGGCGCGGTCGAGGGCACCGCGGACACCGGTCCGCCGTGGCCGTTCGTGCTCTGCAGCGGCCGGTTCACCGCGGTGTTGTCGGCGAGACTCACTCGTTGTCACCCTTCGTCTCCGCGCCGATGCCGAACGCCTTCTCCCACG
>NZ_BAGH01000009.1 GCF_000308715.1 Nocardia tenerifensis NBRC 101015 | reverse complement strand
GGTGGCCGTCACCGTGCCCGGCCCCGTCCCTTCGAAGGTGACCACGGGAGCCTTGAACGGAGCCTCCGCGCCGGCCGTAGCCGTGGTGAGGGGGGCGAGTGTGACGGCCGCGGCGGACACGGCCAGCAGGAGAGCTGAGGGGATTCGTCTGTTGATCACATGATCGGATCCTGCCCGGTAACGCGTTGGAGCACAACGGTTCACCCGCCGCCTCGAGACAAAGGCCACGCCTCGCCCGGCTGCAACTCTATCGCCACGAGCAGCTCGATCAGATCGTTGACGCTGCGCACACTGCGTCCGGTCAGGTCTTGGATGCGCCGCAGCCGATACTTGGCGGTGTTGGGGTGGATGCGCAGTTTCTCGGCGGCCTCACGCAGGTTCATGTCCGCGGCGGCGAAGGCGCGGATGGTGTCGGCGAGCGTGCCGCCCCGGACTCTGTCGTCGGAAAGGAGCGCCGCGATGCCGGGATCGATGAGGTGCCGGGCGGTGTCGTCGGCGCGCAGCATGAGGTATCGAAACGGCGTGATGTGCGGCAGCGCGAGCACGCCGCCGGCCTCCAGCAGCAGACCGAGGGCGTTGCGACTCTGCTGATAAGCCTTCGGCAGCTGCGCGACGCCGGTGACCACGGTGCTGACGCCGACGGCGAGCGTAATGCCCGTCGCGCTCAGCTTCCGCTGCATCGCCCGTAGCCGCTCACAGAGTTCCTCGGTGCTCGCGCTGCGATTGAGCGCGGGCACGGCGATGATCTCGGCCCCGCGCACGACCGCGAGGGTGCGCAGGCCGTTGACGCCGACACCCGCCATCGCCGCGGCGGCGAGTTGTCGCGCCTCGGTGACGGTGGTGTCCTGCGCGCCGCGCGGCTTGCCCGCCAGCACGGTCGCGGTGACGACGACCATCGCGGCACCGCCGTTCGCGCCGATCCCGTGTGCACCGGCCATGGCCAGTTGCGGCCCGCGCTCGGGTAGCGCGCCGGCGAGCAGACTCTCCAGCAGCTCCTGTCCTTCGCTGCCGGAGCCGGCCGTGCAGGCCCGCTGGAACTCCAGATAGGCGTTGGCCGCTTCGGTGCTGATCAGGTCGTTGTAGCGCGCCAGCGGGACGACCATCGAGAGCGCGGCCTGCCGTCCGGCCGCCGATTCGCCGGCGAAGGACAGCAGCGACTTCCACGTCGCCTGCTGTCCGAGCCGGAAGGCCGCGATGTAGTCGACGAGGGTGAGTCCGGCCCTGGCTCGGCGCGCCGCGGCCTGGCGGGTGTAGGCGATCTCGTCGACGGTGACCTTGCGGTGGTCGAGGAACGCGCGCAGCCCGGACCGGCACAGCTTGACCAACTGGTTGTGCACGTCGGCGTGGAAGGCGTCGTCGCGGGCGGCGTAGGCGGGGATCTGCGCGAGTATCGCCACCATCGCGGCGTCGGCGATCTGCTCCGCGTGGTCATAGGCGTTGGCGATGATGCGAACGCGCTCAGCCTGTACATCATCCGGATACCCGGCATCGTCCGAGTGTGACCCAGCTGACATACGCGGATACTCCATCCCGGCCTCTGGGGTGTCAATACGGCCGCACGCTGCCCCGTCCATGTCCTGCGCGGACAACATCGCGGCCCGACTTTGGGCCTACGGAGCCGATGTGCGCGCTGACCAGCGCCTTTACGCTGACCTCCGGCGCACTCGCCGGGCAGCAGAAGTTGTTGTCCCGCAAGGATTTTTACCCATGTCTCAAACATGGGCAGGAGACCGCATGCTCGAGATATCCGACCTGTCCGTCCGCTTCGGCGGCATCACCGCACTGCACGAGGTCGGGTTCCGGGTGGGACACGGCGAGCTGGTCGGCCTGATCGGGCCCAACGGGGCGGGCAAGACCACCCTGTTCAACTGCTTGACCCGCCGTCAACGGCCGGATTCCGGCATCGTGCGCTACCGCGACGCCGATCTGCTGGCCGCGCGACCCGATGCCCTGGCGGCGCTGGGCATCGCGAGAACCTTTCAGAATCTCGGGCTGTTCCCCCGAATGTCCGTGCGCGACAACGTTCTGGTCGGCGCGCACCATCGGGCCGACGCCGGGTTCAGCACCGCCGCACTGCGCCTGCCTGGCGTGCGTCGCGAGGAACGCGCTCTGCGCACCGAGATCGATGAGCTGCTCGACCGCTTGGACCTGCTCGAGGTCGCCGAGCATCCGGCCGCCGGGCTGCCGTTCGGAACGCTCAAACGGATCGAACTGGCCAGGGCGCTGGCCGTGCGGCCCCGGTTGCTGCTGCTCGACGAGCCGGTCAATGGGCTCAGCCACGGCGAGGTCGGCGAGTTCGCCGATCGGTTACGGGCCCTGTGTGCCGAGTCGGATCTGACGGTCGTGGTCGTCGAGCATCACATGGGGTTCGTGATGGGCACCTGTGATCGCGTCGTCTGCCTCGATTTCGGCCGGGTGATCGCCGAGGGGAAACCCGAAGCGGTACAACGTGATCCGGCCGTCATCGCGGCGTACCTGGGCACGGCGGCATGAGCGAGGAGTCCTTTCTAGTCGTCACCGAGCTGCGGGCCGGGTACGGCGGCGCCCAGGTACTGCACGGGCTGAGTTTCGCCGTGCGTCGCGGCGAGGTCTGCGCGATCCTCGGCGCCAACGGCGCCGGAAAATCGACGCTGCTGCGCGCTCTGTGCGGAATGGTCCGGCCCCGCGGCGCGGTGCGACTCGACTGCGCCGACCTCACCGGACGCGCACCCGAGGCGATGGCACGCCTCGGCGTCGCCCACGTGCCGGAGGGACGCGGCACCTTCACGCCGCTGACCGTCGAGGAGAACCTGCGGCTCGGCGGGTACCGGCATCGTCGCCGCGCCGACGTCGAGGCCGGACTGCGCCGGGTGTTCGGCTACTTCCCGGTGCTCGAGGACAAGCTGCGCGAGCAGGCGGGCAGCCTGTCCGGCGGCCAGCAACAGATGCTGGCGATCGGCCGGGCGCTCATGCTCACGCCGCGGCTACTGCTGCTCGACGAGCCGTCGCTCGGCCTCTCGCCCCTGGTCACCCAGGAGCTTTTCCGAATCGTGCGCACCATCAATGAAGAGGAAGGCACCACGGTGATCGTCGTCGAGCAGAACGCTCATCTCGCACTGGAGAACGCGCATCAGGCGCATGTGCTCGAGACGGGCCGAATCGTGTTGTCCGGCAGCGCCGCCGAGATCAAGGCCGACGAACAGGTCGCCAGGTCCTACCTCGGATATCGGGTGTGACCATGGCCGGGTTCCTACAGCAGATCTTCGAAGGGGTCAGCGCCGGAGCACTTTACGCCGGGTTGGCGCTCGCGCTGGTGCTGATCTACCGGTTCACCGGCATCGTCAACTTCGCCCAGGGCGAGCTGGCCATGTTCTCGGCGTTTCTCGCGTGGCAGTTCCTCCAGAACGGCACGCCGTTCTGGCTGTCACTCGTTGCCGCGCTGGGCATCTCGTTCCTCGGCGGCATGCTCATCGAGCGGGTGATCATCCGGCCGGTCGAGGGCGCCCCCGAGCTGACCTTGGTCATCGTCACGGTGGGTTTGTTCTTCTTCGTCAACGCCGCCGCGGGATGGATCTGGTCGTTTCAGGTCAAGTCGTTCCCGAATCCGTTCCCCGACGGCGCTTTACGGGTGGGCGGCGTGACCGCCGGATACGGCAACCTCGGGATACTCGCGGTGGTCGGCGTGGTGATGGGGCTGCTGTATCTGTTGTTCCGCTACACCAAGGTCGGCTTGGCGATGCGGGCGGTCGCGTGTAATCCACAGTCCGCCAAGCTCGTCGGCATCCGCGTCGGGGCCGTCCTCGCGTTCGGCTGGGGTTTGGCGGCGCTCGTCGGGGCGGTCTCCGGGGTGTTGTCCGCTCCGCTGCTCTTCCTGGAGCCCAACATGATGGGCGGGGTGCTCATCTACGCCTTCGCGGCGGCGACGCTGGGCGGTTTCGACAGTCCGGGCGGTGCGGTGGCCGGGGGTCTGATCGTCGGCGTCGCCGAGACGCTGACCGGCGCGTATGTCGACGCGATCGGGACCGAACTCAAAATCGGTGTGCCGCTGGTGATCATCCTCGGCGTTCTGCTCGTCCGGCCGCAGGGACTGTTCGGCCGAGCGGTGGTGGAGCGGGTATGAGCGACATCATCGACCAGGTCACCCGGGCTGGACACACTGTGGCGCAACGTGAATCGTTTTTGAAGCTCGCGGCGCGACACTGGCGCTGGCTCGCGACCCTCGCGGTGCTCGTCCTCGCCTGCTGCGCGCCGTTCCAACTGGCGCCGTTTCGCACCTTCCAGCTCGCGATGGCCATGATCTACGCGATCGCGCTGGTGGGGCTCAATCTGCTGGTGGGGCACACCGGTCAGATCTCACTGGGTCACGGAGCCTTCTTCGCCGTCGGGGCCTACACCACGGCGGTGCTGATGGACCGTTGGGACACACCGTATTTCGCGGCGCTGCCGATCGCCGCGGCCGTGGCGTTCGTACTCGGGTTCGCGCTCGGTGTTCCCGCGCTCCGGCTGCGCGGGCTCTACCTGGCCCTGGTCACCCTATCGATCGCGATCTTCCTGGTGCCGCTGCTCAAGCGTTTCGAGACGTGGACCGGCGGCTCCATGGGCCTGACCCTGACCAAACCCGTTGCGCCACAGTGGTCCGGGCTGGCCGAGGACCAGTGGCTGTACTTTCTGGCCCTGATCACCACCGTCGTGTGCTTCCTGCTCGTCGCCGGGCTGCTGCGATCCCGGGTCGGCCGCGCCATGCACGCCATCCGGGACAACGAGGTCGCCGCCGAGATGATGGGCGTGCGCACGGCGTTCTACAAAACGCTCGCCTTCGCGTGGAGCGCCATGCTCGCGGGTGTCGCCGGATGCGTCTACACCTGGGTGATCGCCTTCGTCTCGCCCGACTCGTTCGCCGTCGGGCTCTCGATCACCCTGCTCGCCGGGCTGGTCGTCGGCGGGCTCGGCACCCAGTGGGGGCCGCTGCTCGGCGGGCTCTTCGTGATGTACGTGCCGAGCTTCGCCCAGGACGTCAACCAGGCCGCGCCCGGCGTCATCTTCGGGCTGCTGATCATCGCCGTCATGTACCTCGCGCCGAACGGATTGGCCGGGCTCGCCGGCCGCGCGGCGCGCTGGCTGGAGCACCTCCTTCGGAAAGGGAAAACCAATGCGCGATAAGGCGATCCGAGCCGTGGGAGCGGCGGTGGCCGTGCTGCTCACGGTCACCGCCTGCGGTGGCCGGGACGAAGCCGGCGGCACCGTCACGCAGGGCGACTGCAAGGGACAGCAGAGCACCGGCATCACCGACAAGAGCATCAAACTCGGCGGCGTCTACCCGCTGTCCGGCCCCGCCTCCGCGTACGGCGAACTCCCCAAGGGTTCGCGGGCGTATTTCGACTACATCAATGCCGAACAGGGCGGGATAGGCGGCCGCAAAGTCGAGTTCCTGATCCGCGACGACGGATACCAGCCGCCGAAGACCGTCGAGGAGACCCGGCGGCTCGTCGAGAACGATCAGGTGTTCGCCGTCTTCTCCACCCTGGGCACGGCGACCTCGTCGGCGGTGTGGGACTACCTCGATCAGCGCAAGGTCCCGCAGGCGTTCGTCGCGGGTGGTGCGACGAAGTGGGGCAGCGACACTCACCATCCCTGGACCATCGGCTGGCAGCCCAGCTACCGCGCCGAGGGGCAGGCCTACGCGGGATACGTTCGCGCACAGCGTCCCAACGCCACCGTCGCCGTGCTCTATCAGAACGACGACTTCGGCAAAGACCTGCTGACCAGCTTCACCGAGGCCACCGCGGGCAGCGGCATCAAAGTCGTCAGCGAACAAAGCTACGAAGTCACCGACCCCACCGTAGAACCTCAGCTGCGCAACCTGGCCAACTCCAAAGCCGATGTGCTGCTGAACTTCTCCACCCCCAAGTTCGCCTCGCAGGCGCTCGCCGCCGACGCCCGCAACACCGACTGGAACCCGCTGCACATCCTCGCCCAGGTCTCCAACACCGTCAGCATGCTCACCCAGGTCGGCTTCCAGAACGTGCAAGGCGTCGTCTCGGTCGCGTTCATGAAAGACCCCGCCGACGCCCAATGGTCCACCGACTCCGGAATGCACACCTACCAGCAAAAAGTGGCCCAATACGCCCGCGACGCCGACCCCGCCAACCAGTACACAGCAGTCGGCTGGGCAATGGCGCAGACCCTCCACAAGACCATGGACGCGGCCAAATGCCCCACCCGCGAAGGCCTCCGCGACGCCATGCACGCCCTCGACCACATCGACATCGACCTCTTGCTGCCCGGCGTCACCATAAAAACCGGCCCCGGCGACGGATTCCCGCTCGAAGCCATGCGGATACAGCGTTTCGAAGGTGAGCATTGGACGCTCATCGGCGACGTCATCGATACCAGCAAATAATTAAGACCCACCGTGGCCGCCACCTGCTGCCATGGGTCACGCGACCATCGTCGGCTACGTCCTCGCAGGCGCGACAGGCGTACGGGTCACCATAGGCGGCCCCGAGCCCTGTTCCCACGAGGGCGAAAGTCCCGAAACGAAGCCCACCCCGCCCAGCATCGAGGTTGCAACCCTTCCAGGACTGCCGCACCAGAAAGGGGGTCCGGGGGCGAAGCCCGCCGGGCGGGGCTTGGGGGTTGCACCCCCAAAAAACATTGCGAAATGAGCCCATGCCCATGCTCTCCATGGGCATGGGCCACCGGCGAATGGAGCGGAGACGGAGGGATTTGAACCCCCGGTGGGTTTTACGCCACGCTCGCTTTCAAGGCGAGTGCATTCGGCCGCTCTGCCACGTCTCCAGGGTGACGATGGTAGCGGATGGGTCAGAGGGGGCGCGTGCCGATTTCTTGATCGATGCGGGCGAAGACCTCGCCGATGACCTCGAGCTGGTGGGGGGTGAGCAGGTCGATGAAGTCGCGGCGGACGGCGTCGACGTGGCCGGGGGCGGCGGCTTCGAGGCGGCGCATGCCTTCGTCGGTGAGTTCGGCGAGGACGCCGCGGCCGTCTTCGAGGCAGGTGTTGCGGCGCACCATGCGTTCGCCTTCGAGGCGGCGGATCTGGTGGGTGAGGCGGCTTCGCGAGGACAGCACGCCGTCGGCGAGTTCGCTCATCCGCAGTGATCGGCCGGGGGCCTCTGACAGCAGCACGAGGATGCGATATTCGGCGACGCTGAGGTCGCTGTCGCGCTGTAGTTGCCTGTTCAGCGTGGCCATCAGGCGTTGATGCCCATCCATGTAGGCCCGCCAGGCCCGTTGCTGTGCCGGGGTGAGCCACTTCGGCTCGGCGGCCACGGGGCTGCTCGGTTCGGAGTGCACGGTGCTCATTCTATGACGGCCCGAACTGCGGAAATCCATTGTGGGGAAAGACGTATCGGTCTGCGGGGGTGCGATGGCCCGCGGGCGAGAGGGGTCAGAGGTCGGCGGCGGGAGGGTCGGGGGCAGTATGGAGCACGTGCGTGCGATCGAGCTGAACGGTTTCGGCGGGCCCGAGGTGATGGCGCTGACGGACGCGCCGGACCCGGTGCCCGGCCATGGTGAGGTGCTGGTCGAGGTGGCGGCCGCGGGGGTGAATCGGGCCGATCTGATGCAGCGTCAGGGGTTGTATCCGCCGCCGCCGGGCGCCAGCGAGCTGATGGGCCTCGAGGTTTCCGGGGTGATCGCGGAGCTCGGTGACGGGGTGTCCGACTGGCGGGTCGGCGATCGGGTCTGCGGGCTGCTCGCCGGCGGCGGTTACGCCGAGAAGGCGGTCGTGCCTGCGGCGCAGCTGCTGCCGGTGCCCGAGGGCCTGGATCTGGGCGCGGCCGCGGGGCTGCCCGAGGTGGCGGCGACGGTGTGGTCGAATCTGGTGATGACCGCGGGCCTGCGGTCGGGCCAGTTGTTGCTGGTGCACGGTGGCGGCGGCGGTATCGGCACGCACGCCATTCAGGTGGCGCGCGAGCTCGGCGCTCGGGTCGCGGTCACCGCGGGGTCGGCCGACAAGCTGCGGCGGTGCGCGGAGCTCGGCGCGGACGTGCTGATCAATTACCGGGAGGACGATTTCGTCGCCACGGTGCGGGCGGAGGGTTCCGGGGCCGACGTCATCCTGGACAACATGGGCGCGGCCTACCTCGCCCGCAACGTGGATGCCCTGGCCGATTTCGGGCACCTGGTGGTGATCGGCATGCAGGGCGGCGTGAACGGTGAGCTGAATATCGGTGCGCTGCTGCGCAAGTGGGGCACCGTGCACGCCACCAATGTGCGCAGCAGGCCGGCCACGGGTCACGGCAGCAAGGCCGAGATCATCGCCGAGGTGCGCAGGCACCTGTGGCCGTTGGTGGCCGACGGTTCCGTGGTGCCGGTGATCCACGCGGAGGTGCCGCTCGCCGAGGCGGCCGAGGCGCATCGGCTGATGGACTCCGGCGACGTGTTCGGCAAGGTCGTGCTGCGCGTTCAGGAACTCTGAGCCGAAACGAGCTGCCACGCAAGCCCTTCGGGCTACTCCAGGGCGACGAGGGCGCGGCCGAGCTGATCTATCTCGAACTTCGTGGTGTACGGCGCGAGGCCGATGGTGACCGCGCCGCCCTCGTCGTTGACGCCGAGCGCGTCGAGCAGGCGACTGCCGCCGTGCACGCCGCTGAGCGTGCCGATGCGGTTGTCGGCGAGCTTGGCGGCGACCTTCTCGGCCTGCATGCCCGCGAGAGTGAAACTGACGGTGGGGATTCGGGTGGAGGCGCGGCCGATGACGGTCAGGTTCGGGATCTTGTCCAGCACGTCCATCAGATGCTCGAACAGCTGGTCGTGGTAGTCCTGCAGCGAGGTGATCGACATCTCCAGGCGCTGGCGTCTGCTGCCGCGGGCTCGTTCGTCGAGTCCGGCGAGGAAGTCGATCGAGGTGGTCAGGCCGGCGAGCAGCGCGTACTGGTGTCCGCCGACCTCGAGCCGCTCGGCGCCCTTGGCGTAGGGGTTCAACGACATCGAGGGAATGCGGTCGAGGAAGGCCGGGTCGCGGAACACCAGCGCGCCGATCTGCGGACCGCCCCAGGCGGGCGCGCTGAGCGCGACCACGTCGGCGTTGAGCTCGTCGATGTCGATGAGCGCGTAGGGCGCCGCGCCGAACGCGTCGGCGACGAGCAGGCCGCCGACCTCGTGCACCCGGTCCGCGGCCACCCGCACCGCGGGCGCGGAGCCGACGATCGGCGAGGCGGCGGTGAGCGCGACCAAACGCGCTGTGGGACCGATCAACTCCTCGAACTGCCAGGACGGCATCTCGCAGGTCTCGATCTCCACCTCGGCCCAGCGCACGTGCGCGCCGTACCGGTTGGCGATGCGCAGCCATGGCGCGACATTCGCCTCGTCGTCCAAGCGGGACAGCACGATGCCGGTGCCCAGCCCGAGCCGCGAGCTCAGCGACTCGGCCAGCCAGGCGAGCAGCACCGCCCGATCCGGGCCGAGCACGACGCCCGCCGGATCTCCGCCGACGAGATCGGCCACCGCCTCGCGGGCCGCGTCCAGGATGGCGGCGCTGCGCACGGCGGCGCCGTTGCGGCCGATATGCGAAAACGAAGAAGTTCGGAATCCCGTTGAGACGGCGCGAGATACCGCGTCGGGCACCAGCATGCCCGCCTGCGGGTCGAGATGGATCCAGCCGTCGCCGAGGGACGGTATCAGGCCCCGAACCCTCGCGACGTCGTAAGTCATGTTGGCCACTCTAAGGGCAGCGGGCGAGCCTGTGTAACCGTGTTCCCCTCCGCTTCGCGGCGGAGGCACAGCGACCTGGGACTCAGCATGGCAACCGACTTTCAGCAAATCCGAACCACACGACCCGAACAGAATAGAACGCCGCCCGGCCGCCAGGACGCGGCCTCGGACATTCGTCCTCGCAAGCGCTCCAAGCGGCCTCGGACATTCGTCCTCGCAAGCGCTCCAAGCGGCCTCGGACATTCGTGGCCCAAGCGCTGCGAGCAGCCTCGCACATTCATGCTCGCAAGCACTCCGACGGCCGTCAGACATTCGTATCCCCGAGCGCTCACGGTGTCCTCGCACCTTCGCTGGCGGAGCCGAACCTCCTGTTCTCCGCACCCCAGGTGAGCACCGACTTAGCGCGTTCGGGAGCGACGCGACATGATAGGGACCATGACGCAATCGGATGAGGCACCCGACCACATCGTCGTTGTCGGACCGGACGGTCGCCCGTTGGTCATCCCGGCGGAGGCCGCGGCGGACGCGCCGTTCACCGCGCAGGTGGTGACCGACGAGGATAAAAAGGACGAGTCGGACGACCGGGACGATACCGGCGAATCGCTCGCCGACATGGTCGAGCAGCCCGCGAAGGTCATGCGCATCGGCACCATGATCAAGCAGCTGCTCGAGGAGGTGCGCGCGGCTCCGCTCGACGACGCGAGCCGCTCCAGGCTCAAGGAGATCCACAAGTCGTCGGTGCGCGAGCTGGAGCAGGGCCTCGCTCCGGAACTGCGCGCCGAACTGGAGCGGCTCACGCTGCCGTTCACCGACGACGCCATTCCGTCCGACGCCGAGCTGCGCATCGCCCAGGCCCAGCTGGTCGGCTGGCTCGAGGGCCTGTTCCACGGCATCCAGACCGCGCTGTTCGCGCAGCAGATGGCCGCGCGGGCGCAATTGGAACAGATGCGTCAGGGCGCGTTACCGCCCGGCATCCACGCGGGCGACCCTCGCGGCGGCCCGGCCAACCACGTGACGGGCGGTTCAGGGCAGTACCTGTGAGGCGCGGCCGCGCGTGTGTGCCGACCGGGTAAATAGGAATGTCCAAGGGTAGTGTCGGGCACCGTGCCCGCCGCTGCCGCTCGCCCCGACTCGGACATGAGTCCGGGGCGTCCTGAAGAGAGCCGTCCTGAAGAGAGCTCAGTGCAGTCAGATGACCCAGTGCGTTCAGATGATTCCGCTCAGTCCGATGACACCGCGCGATCCGCGGATTCCGTTCGAGGCGACGCCGCGCGGCCCGGAGAACCCGGACGCCCGGTGGATGACGTCACGGGCGGCGCCGACGACGGCCCGGCGGAGGAGAGTTCGGTGAGCGCCGGAAACACCCCCGCCGTGCAGGAGCAAACCTCGGCTACGCCGACCGAACCGGTGAACGACGAGCCGATTCCGTCGGACGCGCAGACGTTCCAGCGGGCCTTCAAAGACTTCCGGGTCGGCTTCGGGCAGCGGGAACTGTGGCTCTCGCTCGGCTGGCAGGACATCAAACAGCGCTACCGGCGCTCGGTGCTCGGGCCGTTCTGGATCACCATCGCGACCGGCGTGCAGGCGGCCGCGATCGGCCTGCTGTACTCCGCGCTGCTCGGGCAGCCGATCAAGGAGTACCTGCCGTATGTCGCCATCGGCATCATCGTCTGGAATGTGATCAACGCCAGCATTCTCGAGGGCGCCGATGTTTTCATCGCCAACGAGGGCCTGATCAAACAGCTGCCCTCGGCGCTGAGTGTGCACGTCTATCGCCTGGTATGGCGGCAGCTGTTGTTCTTCGCCCACAACATGCTCATCTATTTCGTGGTGCTCGTCGCGTTCGGTGTGTGGGAGAAACTGCACTGGACGGCGATACTCGCCATACCCGCCCTCGGGCTGCTCTTCCTCAACTCGATGTGGGTGTCGATCGTGTTCGGCATCTTCAGCACCCGATACCGGGATATCGCGCCGATCCTCGGCAGCCTCACGCTGATGCTGTTCGTGCTGACCCCGGTGATGTGGACTCCCAAAAGTCTGGAGTCCCAGGGTGAGGCGGTCAGCGAGCGCGCGAAGCTGGCCGAGATCGTCCCGACGTTCCACTACCTGGAGATCATTCGCGCACCGTTGCTCGGTGACGATCAGCATCTGTATCACTGGGTGATCGTCGGCGCCATTACCGTGGTCGGCTGGATCGTCGCGCTCTTCGCGATGAAGCAGTTCCGCTCGCGCGTGCCGTACTGGGTTTAGGAGCGGATCCATGACCGATCATGTGAGTATCGAAACCCGCCAGGCCTGGGTCGAATTCCCGATCTTCGACGCGAAATCGCGGTCGCTGAAGAAGGCGTTTCTCGGCAAGGCCGGCGGCGCGATCGGGCGCAATCAGTCCGACGTCGTCGTCGTCGAGGCGCTGCGCGACATCACCCTGTCGCTGAAGGAAGGCGACAAGGTCGGCCTGGTCGGGCACAACGGCGCGGGCAAATCGACGCTGCTGCGGCTGCTTTCGGGAATCTATGAACCCTCGCGCGGCAGTGCGCGCGTGCGCGGCCGGGTGGCGCCGGTGTTCGACCTCGGCGTCGGCATGGACCCCGAGATCTCCGGCTACGAGAACATCATCATCCGCGGCCTTTTCCTCGGGCAGACGCGCAAGCAGATGCTGTCCAAGATCGATGAGATCGCGGACTTCACCGAGCTGGGCGAGTATCTGTCCATGCCGCTGCGCACCTACTCCGCCGGCATGCGCGTGCGCCTCGCCATGGGCGTCGTCACCTCGATCGACCCCGAGATCCTGCTGCTGGACGAGGCCATCGGCGCGGTGGACGCCGATTTCATGAAAAAGGCCCGGCTGCGTCTGCAGAAATTGGTGGCTCGATCGGGCATTCTGGTATTCGCCAGTCATTCCAACGAATTTCTCGCGCAACTCTGCGATACCGCGCTGTGGGTCGACCACGGACAGATCCGCATGCGCGGCGGCATCGAGGAAGTGGTGCGGGCCTACGAGGGGCCGGACGCGGGCAACCATGTCGCGACGGTGCTGCGTGAACTGGAGGCCGAGAAGGCGTTGGAGACCGAACGAGAATTGGAGCGCAACCGGGCATGAGTTGGTCAGGGCCGGAGGAGGTAGCTTGCGTAGCCACGTAGGCCCCCAACTCGTGCCGAATAGACACAGCATGAGTTGGTCAGGGCCGGAGGAGGTAGCTTGCGTAGCCACGTAGGCCCCCAACCCATGCCGAAATGGGCACGGCATGAGTGAGCCGACTGCGCCGGACGCCCCGATCGAGGCCCAGACGGATGCTCCGGTCGAGACCGCAACGGACTCTGCGCCAAATGACTCGGACGCGGCCGCTGCGCACACTCCTGCGGGCACTGGGCCCGAGGCTCGCATCGTGGCCGTGGTCGTCACCCACAAGCGCCGCGAGCTGCTCGCGGAGTCGCTGAAAGTGATTGCGTCCCAATCACGTCCGGTGGACCATCTGATCGTGGTCGACAATGCCAACGAGTCCGAGGTCGCCGACCTCGTGCGCGACCAGCCGATCGAGGCGACGTATCTCGGCTCGGCGCACAACCTCGGCGGCGCGGGCGGTTTCGCGCTCGGCATGCTGCACGCGCTGAGCCTCGGCGCGGACTGGGTCTGGCTCGCCGACGACGACGGCAGGCCCGAGGGCTCGGAAGTGCTTGCCACGCTGCTGGATTGCGCGCGACGGCACGGGCTCGTCGAGGTGTCGCCGGTGGTCTGCGATATCAACGAACCCGATCAGCTCGCCTTCCCGCTGCGCCGCGGCGTGGTCTGGCGGCGGCTGCGGTCCGAGCTCGGCGACGAGGACTTCCTGCCCGGCATCGCCTCGCTGTTCAACGGCGCCCTCATCTCCGCCAAGGCGGTGGACGTGATCGGCGTGCCGGACCTGCGCCTGTTCGTGCGCGGCGACGAGGTCGAGGTGCACCGCAGGCTGGTCCGCTCCGGGCTGCCCTTCGGCACCTGCCTGCAGACCGCGTACCTGCACCCCAACGGCGCCGCCGAGTTCAAGCCGATCCTCGGCGGCCGCATGCACACCCAGTACCCCGACGACCCGGTGAAGCGCTACTTCACCTACCGCAACCGCGGCTACCTCATGTCCCAGCCCGGCATGCGCAAGCTGCTGCCCCAGGAGTGGATCCGCTTCTCCTGGTTCTTCCTCGTCACCCGCCGCGACCCGGCCGGCCTGCGTGAATGGTTCCACCTGCGCTCCCTCGGCCGCCACGAGCAGTTCGGCAAACCCGACCAGCGCCCGTAGCCGCCCGCGCCCCACAGCCGCACCACTTCCGGGGATTCGCACTAAGACTCGCCGTCATAACACGCGTGCGGGTGCCTAGAGAGAGCGCGGCTGTAGGCATCCGCCCGCGACCGCGCCGAGCAGACTGCACCACTTCCGGGTATTCGCCCTAGGACTCGCCGACATGGCACGCGTGCGGATGCTGGAAGGAGCGCGGCAGCGGGCTCGCCGCCCGCGCCCAGAAGCCGCACCCTCTTCGGTGTTCGCACCGAGGCTCGCCGTCATAACACGCGTGCGGATGCCTAGAGAGAGTGCGGCTGTGGGCATCCGCCCGCGAACGGGTGCGGGAGTTGGATCGCGGACGTTGATAAATCCGTTGCGGGTGGGGACGGGACGTGTCAGAGTTCAAGCGACTGCTAGAGAGTTGAGGAGGTGTGGACCGTGGCTAGGGACCTTCGGATTGTCGTGCCCGGCCGAGCTGTGCTCGTGCACGCCGGCGCACGGAACCTCACCTCATTCTTCAGTCGCTGAGTCCGGGTCGGGCTCGGCGCCCAACGAAAGACTCTCCTCATCATGGTCGAGAACGACCTTCTTGTTTCTTACGGCTGGACCGAAACCGTAGCCGGCGAATACGCCTCGATGATCGAGGACGGCTGCGTGCCCGCCCGGGTGATCCGGATGGACCGCAGCGAATGCGATGTCGCCACACCGACCGGCCCCGCCCGCGCGCGCTGTCCGCGGGCCGACGCCGAGGTCAGCGGGCTGTGCACCGGCGACTGGGTGACGATCGACGCCGAATCCACTGTGCGGCAGCTGCTTCCGCGACGGTCGGCGATCATGCGGTCGTCGGTGTCCGGGCGGTCGCAGGGTCAGGTGCTCGCGGCCAACGTCGACACGGTGCTCATCTGCACGGCCGCCGACGCGGACGTCGACCTGAACCGGATCGAGCGGATGCTCGCCCTGACCTGGGAGAGCAACGCTCAGCCGATCGTGGCGCTGACCAAAGCCGATGCGGCCGAAGATATTCCGATCGAGGAGGTGCGGGCCGTCGCGCCCGGCGCGAGCGCGCTCGCGGTCAGCGCGAGCAGCGGCGCCGGATTGGACGTGCTCACCGCCATGCTCGACGGGACCGTCGCGCTCATCGGCCCGTCGGGCGCGGGCAAGTCCACCCTCGCCAATGCCCTGCTCGGGCAGGAGGTGTTCGCCACCAACGCCGTTCGCGCCGCGGACAAGAAGGGCAGGCACACCACGGTGCATCGCGAGCTGCGGCCGCTGCCGAACGGCGGCACGCTCATCGATACGCCGGGCCTGCGCGGCATCGGGCTGTGGGATGCCGCCGAGGGGATCGAGAAGACCTTCAGTGACATCGAATCCCTCGCCGCCCGTTGCCGATTCGGCGACTGCGCGCACAACGGCGAGCCCGGTTGCGCGGTCTCGGCGGCCATCGACAGCGGCGAACTCGCCCAGCGCCGCCTGGACAGTTACCGCAAGCTGGCCAAGGAGAACGCCTGGATGGCGGCCCGCACCGACAAGCGCCTGGAGGCCGAGCGCAAACGCGAATGGCGCGTCATGATCAAGCAGCAGCGCCAGGGTTACCGGGAACGCGACAACCGCCGCTGAGCCGGACGCGGGGCGGGCACCCGCCCGCCCCGCGCCGCGAGGCGCTTGCTATGCAACTGATTGCATATAACGAGGGTTTACGCTTATCGTGCACACGGTGGAAGGCCGCGGGGTCTCGCCTGCGGCGCTGACGACAGGAGCAGGTCTATGACGGAATCGGGATCCAAGCCGCTCGCGGGCCGGACGCTGATCATGTCCGGCGGGAGCCGAGGGATCGGTCTGGAGATCGCCAAGCGGGCGGCGGCCGACGGCGCGAACATCACCCTGATCGCGAAGACCGATCTGCCCCACCCCAAGCTCCCCGGCACCATCCACACCGCGGCGGCGGAGCTCGAGGCGGCCGGCGCTCAGGTGCTGCCGTTCGTCGGCGACGTGCGCGTCGACGACTCGGTGGCCGAGGCCGTGCGGCAGACGGTCGAGAAATTCGGCGGCATCGACATCGTGGTGAACAACGCCTCGGCGATCGACCTGTCCCCCACCGACGCGCTGCCGATGAAGAAGTACGACCTGATGCAGGACATCAACGCGCGCGGCAGCTTCCTGCTGTCCAAGCTGTGCATCCCTCATCTGCGCGAATCGGCCGCGGCGAACCGTAATCCGCACATCCTCACCCTGTCCCCGCCGCTGAACCTCGACCCCAAGTGGGCGGGCACGGCGCTGGGCTACACCATCGCCAAGTACGGAATGTCGCTCACCACACTGGGTTTGGCGGAGGAGCTGAAGCGCGACGGCATCGGCGTCAACTCGCTGTGGCCGCGCACCACCATCGCCACCGCGGCGGTGCAGAACCTGCTCGGGGGCGAGCAGATGATCGCCACCTCGCGCACCCCCGACATCTACGCCGACGCCGCCTATCTGGTGCTCAACTCCCCCGCCGAGACGACTTCCGGCAACTTCTTCATCGACGACGAAGTCCTTGCCGCCCACGGCATCACAGATCTGGAGAAGTACCGCGTGGTCCCCGGTGACGGCGAACTCACCACCGATCTGTTCCTGGACAACTCCCCGCTGCACCGGTGAGCACCGGCGTCGGGGGACGCACCCGTCCCCCGACGCTCGCCGAATCAGTTGTCGCGGTTGACTTCCGCGAGCCCGTACAGGCGCTCCCAGTTGGCGCGGCTGGTCAGCTCGGGCACCGCGGCCCGGTACTCCTGCTGAAGGGCGGGCAGCTCGCGGCGAAGGCGGCGCAGCACGTGAATGGTGCGGCGCAGCAGCTGACGGGCCCGCGCCTTGTCCCGCTGCCGCACCCGGACGCCGGACTGGGAGGCGTCGGTGACCACCACGTGGTCGAACAGCGAAACATGCCACCAGTACGCGTCTTCGCGGGTCACGCCGATGACGCCGTGCTGGGTCCGGCCGAACCACTGGTTGACGGCCCGCTTGATCAGCACCAGCAGCGGGCGGCTCGGTTCGCCGGTGGCGCGGCGCAATTGGATGTCGCCGGAGCGCACCGGCGGCGTCGAGGCCGGGTGCTTGAACGTCTCGGGGTAGTCGGCGCGGGTGCCGCGCGCGGCGGCCAGCGCCTCGATGCCGCCGTCGCGCAGCACCTTCGGGCCCTTCATGAAGTCCTCGATGCCCTGCAGCGTGGTGTGCACCAGGCCGTACTGCATGGCGACCAGCTGCTCGGACAGCTCACGGAACAGCCTGCGCGTGATGGCCTTCGCGTCCAGATCGGTGTGCAGCGAGCCGACGATCAGCGAGTTGCGCGTGCTGAAGTAGCGCGCCCAGTCGTCGTAGTCCTTCCAGTAGAAGTCCGCGTGCCACACGGCGGCGTTGGGCAGGGTGACCGTGACGAAGCCGTTCTCGCGGGCCCGGATGCCGTACTCCACGTCGTCCCACTGGAAGAAGATGGGCACGGGCAGCCCGATCTTCGCGACCACCTCGGCGGGGATCAGGCAGGTCCACCAGGCGTTGTAGCCGGCGTCGACGCGGCGCTCCTGGTTGCGCTTGAGCATGCTGGTGTTGCGCAACGCCTTCGGCACCTTCTGCCCGTGCCGCAAGTGCTGCAGGTGCACCTCTTCGGCGCCGACATTGAGGTAGTCGGGGTTGAGCAGGAACAGCATCTGCGCGCCGACCAAGGTCGGCTCCACGGTCATGTTGGCGAACGCGTTGAGCCGCAGGACCGTCTCCGGCTCGCACAGGATGTCGTCGTCCATGAGGATGACGTCGGCGTGCTCGTTGGCCGCCGACACCTCGTAGAGCCCGCGCGTGAAGCCGCCCGCCCCACCGAGATTCGGCTGGCGGATGTAGCGCAGCTTGTCGCCGAAGGCCGGCACGACCTCCTGATAGATCGGCCGGTCCTGCACCAGATCGGTGCCCTGGTCCACCACGTACACCGCGTCGAGGGCGGCGAGCACGACCTCGTCGGAGGCCAGCGCCGCGACCGTGTTCGCGCAGTCCTCGGCCCGGTTGAAGGTGCAGATGGCGATCGCGACGGGGCGGATGTGATCCGGGGCGGCCGTGGTCCAGCCGAGCTCGGTGATGCCGAGGTCGCCGCCGACGGCGTCGAATTCGAGCCAGAGCGCGCCGCCGTCGACGTACTGGTCCAGCGGCGCGGTGAGCGTCAGCGGGCCGCTCGCGGTGACCTGCGCGGTGTCGATGATCCGGCGATGCCCGGCGATATCGGAGGCGACGAGGCGGACCCTGGCCTTCTTGGTCACGTCGAGCACCATGCTCGCCCGCACCTGGGTGACGGTCGTCCAGCGCTGCCAGTAGCTCGCGGCGAATCGGCCGAAGTAGGTGTTGGTGTGCGCGGCTGCGCCCTTCTCCAGCCGCAGCGCCTGGCGTTCCCGATGCGCACGACCCTTGACGACGGCGTACAGCTCGTCGCTCACTTTCGCCGACGGACCGGTGAAGATGCCGCGCTGCAACACCAGCCGATCCGGCGCGGAGCGGTCCGAGCGCAGCGAGGCCGGGGCGACAACGGCCGGCGCTCGATCGTTCGTTTCGGTCACGGCCTGGGTAGCCGACTGATCCATGAAGTCCTCGAAATCGTTATCGTGCCGGACGGGACAGACTGCCCCTGGATGCCGTTCGCGGCGGGGGTGAGGATATCAACCAGCGTAGCCAGTCGCAGAACAGGCGCGGCCGGGCGGACTCCGGCGCCGAGCGCGCGGCGAGGCCGCGAATGCGGCTGGATGCCCGCTCAGACACCATGCCGCCGGGCCGATTACGGTTGCTGCCGATTCGCTGAAGGGTCGGCGGGTGCGCTCGCGCCGGTGAAGACGAACTTGTCGTAGGCCCAGTAGCGGAAGACCACGGCCACGATCTGGCCGATGAGGGTGCCGGAGATGTTGTCCGACAGGGGGGAAGACAGGTCGAGCACGTAGCGGGAGAAGCCGAGGCAGCCCAGTTGCAGGCCGATCGCGACGACATTGAAGACGGCGTAGAGCAGGTATTCGCGCCCGGGGTTGTCGGTCTTCTTGTGCGCGAACGTCCACCACTTGTTGCCGAAGTACGTGACCACCGTCGCCACCGCGATCGCGATGATCTTGGCCGGCAGTGGGTAGTGATAGAGCAACCCCTCGCCGCCCCAGAACACCAGGAGGTTGTAGGTGCCCGCGTCGACCAGGAAACCGATCGCGCCGACGACCAGGAACGCGCTGCCCTGCCGCAGTGCGGTGAGCACCTTTCGGACGATCGATCCCTCGTCGGGCGGCACGGTCTCGCCCGCCCGCGCGGTCGACTCACTGGTTGGCACGGCCCGACGGTACCGCAGCCCGCGCGCGCCGCGCCTCGACCGGAAATTCCGCCGCCGACCCGTGTACCCTCCCGGTGTTCCCACATTCACCACCGATCGCGAGGATTGACCCGGGTGGACTCCACCGAGCTTCGTATTGCCGCCGTGGTGCCGTGCCACAACGAAGAGGCGTCCGTCGCCAAGGTCGTCGCCGACCTGCAGGCCGCCGTGCCGGGGATCGTCGTCTACGTCTACGACAATCTGAGCACGGACCGGACCGCCGAGCTCGCTCGCGCGGCGGGTGCGATCGTGCGCCACGAGTACACCAAGGGCAAGGGCAATGTGGTCCGCCGCGCCTTCGCCGACATCGAGGCCGATGTCTATCTGATGATCGACGGCGACGACACCTACGAGGCGTCGGCCGCGCCGCTGATGATCAAGACCCTGCTGGACGGCCCGTACGACCACGTGCTCGGCGTGCGCAGGCAGGACGAGAGCGGGTCGGCCTACCGCGCGGGCCACGAGACCGGCAACAAGGTGCTCAACGGCGTGGTCGGCAAGGTGTTCGGCGAGAACGTCGAGGACATGCTCAGCGGGTTCCGCGTGTTCTCGCGCCGATTCGTGAAGAGCTTCCCCGCCGTGTCCCGCGAGTTCGAGATCGAGACCGAGCTGACGGTGCACTCGCTGCATCTGCGGGTGCCGCGCACGGCGGTGCCGGTGGGCTTCCGCGATCGCCCCGCGGGCAGCGAGAGCAAGCTGCGCACCTATCACGACGGCCTCAAGATCCTGGCGCTGATCATCGGCCTGGCCCGGCACGAACGGCCGGTCATGTTCTACGGCCTGTTCGGCACGTTGAGCTGGCTGGTCTCGGTCGTGCTGAGCATCCCGATCGTGGTCGAGTTCTACAACACCGGCACGGTGCCCCGGTTCCCGACGCTGTTCCTCGCCTTCACGCTGTTGCTGCTCGGCAGCCTGGCCTGGACCGCGGGCCTGATCCTGGACGGCATCCGGCGCTCGCGGCACGAGGCCGCGCGGCTGGTGTACCTGCGCTACTCCGCGGTGAGCGCGGACGACTTCCACCCGAACGGTGACGCCGGCGCCGGCGGAGCCGGACGGTGACCACGACCGACCGCGCCGCCACCGCGGCGGGCAGCGAACCTGAGCTCGCATCGGAACCGAAGGAGACCGCGCAGGCCGACGGTGCGCCGAAGTCCGTGCGGGTCAAGACTTCCGGTGGATCGTCCCGCGATCTCGCGGGCCGCGTCGTCACGCGCCTCGGCGGCGCGACGATCGCCTTCACGGTGCTCGTCGCGATCTTCGGCGGCCTGTTCACCGTGCTCACCCCTCCCTTCTGGGGCCACGACGAGATCACCCAGTTCGGGCGTGCCTACCAGGTCGCGCACGGCGGGATGCTGCCGCAGCGGATTCACGACGATCGCGGCGTCGCCTACGGCGGCGACGTCCCGACCAGCATCACCGCCCTGATGGGCTACGCGCTGCGGGATTACACGACCAACCCCGAGGAGCCGGGCTCGATGGTCGAGGAGCCGGGCGCCTACGACCGGCTCGGCGCCGCCGCGGTGTCCGACGCGACCGAGCCGGTCTGGTTCACCAATACCGCCGCCTACTCCCCCGTGCCGTATGTCCCTGCCGCCGTTGGCATTCGGGCCGCCGAGCTGTTCGGCCTCGACGTCGGCTCGACGATCGCGCTGACCAGGCTCGCCGGGCTGCTCGCCTACCTGGCCGTGGTCGGGTTCGCGCTGTACGCGCTGCGCAACCACCGGGTGCAGTGGCTGGCGTTCACCGTCGCGGTGCTGCCCATCGCGGTGTTCCAGGCGGGCACCGTCACCGCGGACACCATGACCAACGCGCTGGCCATCCTGGTGTCGGCGCTGCTGGTGAAGGCGCTGTTCCTCGGCGACCGGCTCGGCCGGGTGGAGACCGGCGCGCTGCTGGCGGCGACGGTCCTGCTGCCGGTGAGCAAGCCGACCTATGTGCTGCTGGCGATGCTCGTGGTGCTGGTTCCCGCGGACCGGTTCGGCTTCACCGGCTGGAAGCGCGGAATCCCCTGGGCCTTCGCGGCTTTGGGCGCGATCGTCTTCGCCGCCTGGATGAAGACGGCGGCGCCCACCGGCGACGGCATGGGCCTGATGCGACCGGAGCACCAGTGGCATTCGGTGCGGCCCGGCGAGCAGCTGCGTGGAATCCTCACCGACCCCGGCCATTTCATCGATGTGTTCGGCGAGAGCATCGCGCTGCGCGACGAGCGGTGGTTCAGCCAGTTCTTCGGCGAGCTCGGCTTCGCCTATATCGACGTGCCCGCGCTGACCATGCTGGCCTGCCTGTTCGCGTTCGCGGTGAGCATCGGCGTCGCGGATCGGATGACCGCCGCGTCCTTCCGGCGCACCCTGCTCGTCGCGCTGACCGTCGCCGCGAGCGTGGCGATGATCTACGTGACGCTGTACATGTCGTTCACGCCGGTCGGCTACTACATCATCGACGGCGTGCAGGGCCGCTACTTCGTGCCGCTGGCGATCGTCGCGTTCGCGGTGCTGCTGCGCTGGATGCCGTTGCGGCTCACCGACGTCCGGGGCAAGACCCCGACGGTCGGGCCCGCGGTCACCGTCGTCGTGGCGACCGTGGTCGCGCTCATCGGCGCGGCGTGGAAGTACTACGACATCGTCTGGGGCTGAAAGATCCGCTCCCGCTGAGACATCCGTTCGGGCTGAGTCATCCCTTCGGGCTCAGCGCGGCAGTCACGCCGACGCGCCGCCGAGGGTCTGCTCGCCGGCCGCGACGTAGGCCCGCTCGGTGATGGCTTTATAAGGGCGCCACCACGATTCGTTGTCGCGGTACCACTGGACGGTCGCGGCGAGGCCGGCGCGGAAGTCGCCGTAGCGCGGGGTCCAGCCCAGCTCGGTGCGCAGCAGCGTCGCGTCGATGGCGTAGCGCTGGTCGTGGCCCGGCCGGTCGGTCACGTGGTCGAAGTCGTCCGGGTCGCGGTCGAAGGCCTCCAGGATCATCCGCACCACGGACTTGTTGTCCAGCTCGCCGTCGGCGCCGATCAGATAGGTCTGCCCGATGCGCCCGCGTTCCAGGATGTCCCATACGGCGCGGTTGTGGTCATCGACGTGGATCCAGTCGCGCACCTGATGGCCCGCGCCGTAGAGCCGCGGCCGGACGCCGTCGATCAGGTTGGTGATCTGGCGCGGGATGAACTTCTCCACGTGCTGATACGGGCCGTAGTTATTGCTGCAGTTGGACAGGGTGGCGCGCACGCCGAACGAGCGGGTCCACGCGCGCACCAGCAGATCACTCGCGGCCTTGGTGGAGGAGTACGGACTCGACGGGTTATACGGAGTGCGTTCGGTGAACGCGCGATCTCCGGGCCCGAGATCGCCGTATACCTCGTCGGTGGACACGTGGTGGTAGCGCACGTCGTGCCGCCGCACGGCCTGCAGCAGCGAATAGGTGCCGACGATATTGGTCTGCACGAACGGCCACGGCTCGGCCAGGGAGTTGTCATTGTGTGATTCGGCGGCGAAATGCACCACCGCGTCCACGCCGCTGACGAGCTCGTCGACCAGATCGAGATCGGCGATATCGCCGTGCACGAAATCGATGCGGTCGGCCAGCGGCTCGAGCGAGGCCCGATTTCCGGCGTAGGTGAGCGCGTCCAGAACGGTTACGGTGACGCCGGGCCGGTCGGCAATGGTCTGCTTGACGAAGTTCGCCCCAATGAATCCGGCTCCGCCGGTGACAAGCAATCGCACGCCACGACTCTACGTGGGCGAGTGCGCGGAGGCGGGATCCGCCGAAACAGGTCGGTCCGCCAGGGTTGCGCTCTGTGACCTTCGTCTCTTACTCTCCGGTAGAAGTAGGATGCCCAGTACGTTCGGACGCTCAAATGTGCACCACGCGTGGATGTTTCCGCGAGCGCACCATGCAGTGGGTCTCATTGGTGAACAAAATTTGAATAAAAGGTCACAACCGGTTCACCACTCGTTAGCTGGTCTAGATTTCGATCGTCTAGTCCCCTCCGAACGCTTCACATCGAGGTTCCGAACAAAATGCTGATGAGGAAATTCGCCGCTACCTCGGCGCTGCTGATCGCCGCGCTCGGCGTGTCGGCAGGCACCGTCAACGCGGCACCGGCCGCCGAGACGGAGGCGCCGATCAATTTCACGTCCCACGCAACAGACACCCAATCGATCATCTCCATCGACTCCGGCTCGCTGGTGGTCGAGGACGACGCCCTCAAGATCAAGGCGGCCAACGGCACCACCGTCGCCGGCACCCCGCTGAAGTTCCGCCTCGATGATTTCGAGTTCCCCCTCGTGGCCGACATCTCCGATCGCACGGCCACCATCACCCCGCAGCTCGACATGGACAAGGCGGTCTACAAGCCGGTCGCCCTGCCCTACGAGGACAAGGCGCCGTGGAAGAGCGAGTACGACCGTGAGGTCGCGGCGTTCAACCGCATGAAGGACACCATCGCCATGGGCGCCACCATCGGCACCCTCGTCGGTGGCCTCGGTGGCGCGGCCGTCGGCTGTGTCCTCGGTGGCGCGCTCGGCGGCGTCGTCGTCGGCGGCACCATTGTCGGCCTGTTCGGTCCCTTCGTCGGCGGCATCATCGCCGGCTGCCTCGGCGGCGCGGCCGCCATGGGCGCCCTCGGCGTCATCGCGGGCCAGATCTTCGTGACCGCCCCGGTCGCGATCGGTGCGGCGATTCAGTACTTCACCACCATCAACCAGCCGTTCACTCCTGCCAAGTAACGAACCTGGTTGTCGCACAACTGAACTCGCATCATTGAACGCGAGCAAGGAGCCCCGCCGGCGCCTGCTGCCGAGCGGGGCTCCGTCAGAGCCGATCGAGTTACTAGAAGTTTGCCAACTCGGTCGGCGGTCACTACCGCCCGCTGAATGCAACTGATAGAGGACTACCCCCCATGCTTATGAAGAAGTTTGCCGCCACCTCGGCGCTGCTGATCGCCGCGCTCGGCGTGACCGCGGGCACCGTGAACGCGGAACCGGCCGCTGAGGCCGAAGCCCCGATCAACTTCACCTCTCAGGCCACCGACACGCAGTCCATCATCTCGATCGACTCCGGCTCCATCGTCGTCGAGGACGACGCGCTGAAGATCAAGGCGGCCAACGGCACCACCGTCGCCGGCACCCCGCTGAAGTTCCGCCTCGACGACTTCGAGTTCCCCCTCGCCGCGGACATCTCCGGCCGCACCGCGACCATCACCCCGCAGCTCGACATGAACAAGGCCGTCTACAAGCCGGTCGCTCTGCCCTACGAGGACAAGGCGCCCTGGAAGAACGAGTACGACCGTGAGCAGGCGGCCTGGAGCCGCATGACCAGCACCATCTCGATGGGCGCCACCATCGGCACGCTCGTCGGTGGCCTGGGCGGCGCGGCCGTCGGCTGTGTCCTCGGCGGCGCGCTGGGCGGCACGATCGTCGGCGGCACCATCGTCGGCCTGTTCGGTCCCTTCGTCGGCGGCATCATCGCCGGCTGCCTCGCCGGCGCCGCGGCCATGGGCGCCCTCGGCGTCATCGCGGGCCAGATCTTCGTGACCGCCCCGGTCGCGATCGGTGCGGCGATCCAGTACTTCACCACCATCAACCAGCCGTTCGTCGCTCCCCCGGCGCCGGCCAAGTAGACTGGCGGACAACCGAATACCACGTCGGAACCCCGTTCGGCCCTCGGCCGGGCGGGGTTTCGCGCGTCCGGGTCCGGACATGCGCGAGCCCCGTCCCGGCCACAGCGGAACGGGGCTCGCCTGGACAGGCCGGGCGGCTTACGCCGTCCGCGCCTGTTGGCCCTCCTCGATCCGCGCACGGACGAAGCGCGACACCCTGGCCAGCGCCGCCCGGCTCTCGGGCAGGTTCGGCGCGATGCTCATGAACGCGTGCACCTGCCCGCGCCACAGCTCCACCGCGTTCGGCACGCCCGCCGCGGTGAGCCGCTGCGCCATCAACTCGCAGTCGTAACGCAGCACCTCGTCCTCCGCGGCGATCAGCAGCACCGGAGGCAGACCGGCCAGGATCCCGTTGACCGGGGAGAGCAGTGGATCGAGCTTGCCGTCGATCTCCGCGCCGATGCGCACGACGGCCTGCAGCGCGAGCAGCGGAATGTAGGGATCGCGGCCGACATTGACGTGACTTCGCTTCGCCGCGTAGTCCAGATCCAGCAGCGGGCTCAACCCGACCAGTCCGGCGGGGGCGGGCAGGCCGACCTCGATCGCGCGCAGGGCGGTCGCGAAGGTCAGATAGCCGCCGGCCGAGTCGCCGGCGAAGACGATCCGGCTCGCGTCGGCGCCGTGGCGCAGCAGCCAGCGGTAGGCGGTCAGGCAGTCGTCGACCGAGTTGGTGATGCGCTTGCTCGGCAGCTGCCGATAGTCGACGTTGATCACGGGAAGGCCGGTGCGCCGCGCCAGGCTCGCCGCGACCGGGCGGTGGGTCCGCAGTCCACAAACCGCGAAGCCGCCGCCGTGCATGTACAGCAGGGCGCCGTGCCGCAGTGCCCGCGCCGCGCCCGCGGGTCGCACGATCTCCATCCGGAAACCGTTGAGCGACACCTGCTCTCGATCGATGCCCTGCGGCTCCGGGCGCAGCCGGGCCAGCGTGTCGATGGCCAGCGCGCCGATCGGAATGGTCGCGCGGGTGATCGGGGCCGCGCGCAGGGCGGGCCGGACGACGCCGAGGCAGGCCGCCAGGACCAGGCGCGCGGAGGCGCTCAAATTATCGGGATTCATCACGTTGCCGGGTTCGCCGACTCTGGTCGCCGTCATCGCGCACCTACCTCTTACTGGCGCGCCGAATCACGACCGGGCGGTCCCAGACGAGTTGTCGGCGCTGACATCTCACACGCGTCGGATCGCGACGCTGTATTTGTGTGACCTAAGCAACAGAATGACCGAAGCGACCGCTCGGGAAACCGGAACGCCGAATCCGTGACCAATTCGACTCCGCGCCCGGCCTCGCCGACGCCGCAGCCGAACCTCGCCGACGCCGGGCCAGGACCGAGCTGGCAGACTCCTGGTCATGCGTGGAATCATCCTGGCGGGCGGCACCGGATCCCGGTTGCACCCGATCACGCGCGGGGTCAGCAAGCAGCTGGTCCCGGTCTACGACAAGCCCATGGTCTACTACCCGCTGTCCACGCTGATGCTCGCCGGGATCCGCGACATCCTGGTCATCACCACGCCCGAGGATGCCGACGCGTTCGGCAGGCTGCTCGGCGACGGCTCGCAGTTCGGCCTCGCGATCAGCTACGTGGTGCAGCCCGAGCCGGACGGCCTCGCCCGCGCCTTCGTGCTCGGCGCCGACCACATCGGCGCCGACACCGCCGCACTCGTGCTGGGCGACAACATCTTTCACGGCCCGGGGCTCGGCACCAGCCTCAACCGCTTCGCGGGGATCGACGGCGGCGCGGTGTTCGCCTACCGGGTCTCGGATCCGACCGCGTACGGCGTCGTCGAGTTCACCGACGGCCGCGCGGTGTCCATCGAGGAGAAGCCGAAGACGCCGCGTTCGAACTACGCCATCCCCGGGCTGTACTTCTACGACAACGACGTAGTCGAGATCGCCCGCACGCTACGCCCCTCCGCGCGGGGCGAATACGAGATCACCGACATCAATCGGGCCTACCTGGAACAGAATCGGCTGCGCGTCGACGTGCTCGCCCGCGGCACGGCGTGGTTGGACACCGGCACCTTCGACTCCCTGCTCGACGCCGCGAACTACGTGCGCACCATCGAGGAACGACAGGGCCTCAAGATCGGGGTGCCCGAGGAGGTCGCCTGGCGCATGGGCTTCATCGATGACGAACAGCTGTGCAAGCTGGCCGAGCCGCTGGTCCGCTCCGGCTACGGAGGCTATCTGCTCGACATTCTCGAACGCGGCCGGGACTGGTGACCATGGAGTTCAGAGAGCTCGCCGTCCCCGGCGCCTGGGTGATCACCCCGCGCCAGCACGGCGACGGGCGCGGCATGTTCCTCGAGGGGTTCAAGGCCTCGGAGTTCGAGAAGGCGACCGGGCGGCCGTTCGATCTGCGGCAGGTGAACCTGTCGGTCTCGGCGGCGGGCGTGTTGCGCGGCATCCACTACACCGAGGACCCGCCGGGCCAGGCCAAGTACGTGACCTGCGTGCGCGGCGCGTTCCTCGACGTGGTCGTCGATCTGCGCCCCGGCTCGCCGACCTACGGGCGCTGGGACAGCGTGCTGCTCGACGATGTCGACCGGCGTTCGATGTATCTGTCCGAGGGCCTCGGACACGCGATCCTCTCGCTGGAGGACGACTCCACCGTCACCTACCTCTGCTCGCTCGAGTACACGCCCGAATTCGACAGGGACATCGACGCTTTCGATCCGCGGCTGGGTATCGAGTGGCCGACGGTGGGGCGCGACGGGCGTCCGTTGACGTTCATCCGCTCGGCCAAAGACACGGCGGCGCCGCCGTTTTCGTGAGTACCACAAAGGCGACGGGCACCACCTCTCGGTGGTGCCCGTCGCCTTTCGGGTGTACCTCCGGCGTCAGCCGACCAGTTCGAGCTCCGGCTCCGCAGCCACCGCGGCCCGCCGCTCACGCTTGACCAGGAAGGCCGAGAGGGCGACCAGCGCACCGACGATCGAGACGACCGCGGCGAAGATCAGGCCGGGACGGTAGGTGTCGAGCATCGCGGTGGGCGAGGTCTCACCGTGCGTGCCCGACGCGATGATCGCGGTGGTCACCGCGAGCACGATGGCCGCGCCGACCTGCATGGAGGTCTGCAGCACGCCGGCCGCGAGGCCCTGCTCGTCGTCGTCGATCCCGTTGGTGGCCTGAATGTTGATGGCGGGGAAGCCGACCCAGCCGATGCCGATCAGCATGATCGCGGGCAGCAGCATCGTCCAGTACGACGGCGCGGTGTCCAGCCGCAGGAACAGCAGGTAGCCGACGGCCATCACGGCCATGGTGACGCCGATGATCGGGCCGGTGCCGAAGCGGTCGACCAGCTTGTCCGAGAACACCGCCGACAGCGCGACCATCAGGCCGACCGGCAGCAGCGCCAACGACAGCTTCAGCGGCGACCAGCCGAGGGTGTCCTGCATGTACAGGGTCACGATGAACTGCCAGCTGAAGTACGAACCGGCCACCGCGACGATCGCCAGGCTGGCGCGCACCAGCGACACCTTGCGCAGGATGCCGAGCCGGACCAGCGGGTGCTTGACCCGCTTCTCCACCGCGACGAAACCGACGAACAAGACGAGCACCGCGGCGAACGAACCCAGGGTGCGAACCGACGCCCACCCGGCCTCCGGCGCGGTGACGACGGTGTAGACCAGCAGCAGCATGGCGGAGGTGGACAGCAGCGCGCCGAACAGGTCGTGGCCGCCCTCCTCGGCGGGCTTGTCCTTGGGCACGAGCACCCAGGCGGAGGCCAGCGCGGCCAGGGCGATCGGGACCGGCAGCAGGAAGGTCCAGCGCCAGCCGACGCCGGTCATCAGGCCGCCGAACAGCAGGCCGGACGAGTAGCCGCCCGCGCCGAACACGGTGTAGATGGACAGCGCCTTGTTGCGGGCCGGGCCCTCGGCGAAGTTGGTGGTGATGATCGACAGACCGGTCGGCGCGGTGAACGCGGCGGCCAGGCCCTTGATGAAGCGGGTCAGAATCAGCAGCGGGCCCGAGCTCACCAGACCACCGGCGAGCGAGGCGAGCGCGAAGACGCCCAGCGCGATCAGGAAGACCTTGCGGCGCCCGAACAGGTCCGCGGTGCGGCCGCCGAGCAGCAGCAGACCGCCGTAACCGAGGATGTAGCCGCTCACCAGCCACTGCAGAGTTGAGGTCGAGAGATCGAGTTCGTTGCCGATGGACGGCAGCGCGACACCGATCATCGAAACGTCGAGGCCATCGAGGAACAGCACGATGCACAGCGTGATCAGCATGCCCCAAAGGCGGGTAGTCCATTTGGTCGGATCGGTCGCGGAGGCGGCCGCCAGGGTTGCTGGTGAAGTCATGCGGGGAACATTACATGCGCACGCATTAAATGCCAACACATTTAATGCAGTTGCATAGACTGCCCCGCGGCACTAGGATGGGGCCATGTCGAACCCGTCGACAATCGAGACAGCCCGCCGCACCGTCGCGCAGACCGGGCTGATTGGCGAGTGGCGTGAGCTGCTCGACCGGCACGCGACGGTGAGTTGCGCACTGGAAAAAGCGCTACAGGGACGGCACGAGATCGGGCTCAGCGAGTTCGAGACGCTGGACCGGCTGGTCGACGCCGACTGCAGCGACTATCGAATGAGCGACCTGGCCAACGACATCTACCTGAGCCAGAGCGCGCTCTCCCGCGCGGTGGCGCGGCTCGAACGCGACGGCCTGGTGTCACGCACCATGTGCGCCGAGGATCGGCGCGCGGTGTTCGTCTGCCTCACGGAGAAGGGGCGCGGGGTGTACGAGCGGGCGCTACCCACCCACCGAGCGGTCCTGAGCGAGAGCTGGGGCTCACCCGGCCAGAGGTGCTGAGCGCCAAAGTTTCTGGCGTGTACAAGCGCCGAACGCGTTCGTGCGCATAGTCATCCGATTCAGACGCGACAGCTGTCGCGCGCCGCCTCGATGCCTTCGCGAGCGTCCACCGCGACCGACCCGAGGCTCGCGAAAGCCTTTCGGTACCGGTCGATTTCGTTCTCCTTGTCCAGATACACCGGACCGGTGAAGGACTCGACGTAGACCACCGGCGGTTCGGGCTGCTCGCCGACCCGCAGCTCCGGGAACTCGAGCATGACGAACCGGCCGGAGTCCATGCCCTCGTGGTAGCCGGAGTCCGGCGGCACCACGCGGATTCGCACGTTGGGCAGGTCGCACATGCGCCGCAGGTGCTCGAGCTGCCCGGCGGCCACCTCGGGCTCGCCGATGCGGTGCCACAGCACCGCCTCGCTGATCACCGCGTCGAGGTGCAGCGGCGCGTCGGCCCTGGTGACCAGCGCCTGCCTGGCCAGGCGCAGCTGCACCCGCCGATCGATCTCGCTCGCGGGCATCTCGGGGCGCGCGGCGATCAGCATCGCCCGGGTGTACGCCTCGGTCTGCAGCAGGCCGGGCATCACCTCGTTCTCGTAGGTCGAGAGCCGGGCGGCGGCCTCCTCCAGCCCGATGTAGACCTCGAACCCCTCGGCGATCACGTCGCCGTAGGCGGTCCACCAGCCACGCGCCTTGGTCTCCCTGGCCAGGGCGGTGAGCGGCCCGATGAGATCCGACGGCGCGCCGTAGATCTTGCACATCGCCTCGACGTCGAGGCTGCGCAGCGAGGTCTGGCCGGTCTCGATCCGCCAGATCTTCGCCTCGGACCACTCCAGCTGCTGGGCCGCGGTCCTGGTGGTCATGCGCGCCCGATTGCGCAGATCGCGCAGGTGGCGGCCGAGTTGGCGCCGGGGCATGGTCGATCCGGTGGTGCCCTGCGGTAAAGCCATAGTTGTTCTCCCCCCTTGTGGAGCGCTCGCGGGCGCGGGCCCGCGTGACGGTGCGCCGGCCGCGCCGCGCGAACTCGCACGAGTCCGCGGTCGCGACAAGCACTACCGGATGCGCGTTTCGGTTCCCCGGCATCAGAACAGCATTGTTTCACAGCAAATCGGACACGAGTCACGATCGGTGGCGCAGCTAGGCCGATGGCCTCACAACGTCAAAGATGGTTAGCCGCTGGTGGTTCGGCCGCGCTACCTGCGCGAGCCGCCCCGGCGGAAGCGCCAGAACTGCACTGCCCGAACGTCTTCGGAGAGCTGGTTGACCGGCTCGGCGACGTCGGACAACGCCTGGAACAGATCGTCGGCCAGCTCGCTGATGTGCTCGACCCGCGTCGCCAGCCTGGACGCGTTCACCAGGAACTCAAGCATCAGGCGGACCGCGGCCGCGATGGTCAGCCCGAGCGGAATCCCGATCAGCGCCGCGAGCACGCCGAGCACCGCCGAGACCCGCCACAGGAACACCGTCAGCGCGATCGGCACCGCGCAGGCGAACGCGAGCCCGAGGATGTAGGCCAGCGGCAGCAGGGTGCGCGTCGCCGGACGACGGAACTGCACATCGAGCAGGCCGCGCGCCGCCTCGACGCTCCACTGTCCGAACGCGCGCGGGCTCTCGAACGGCTCGGGCCGCGACTCCTCGGCGGCGGTACGGCGGGAGAGTTTGCGCGCCGCCGATTCGCGCCAGGCGATCCATCGCGATTCGGCTTCGTACTCCGCCGGATCCGGCGGCTCGCCCTCCTTATCGGCCCCGGTGGACTCGTCACTCATGGTCGAAATCCTCCCCGCAATCCCATATCCGAGCCACCCGGCAAAGTCGTCCGGATCACTCGCGTCACATCATCCACAGCCGTCTCGCAGGAACGGCACAGCGAAAGAACAGGTCAGCGGCCGAAAGTAGCGGCGGGACAACGAATTCTGACCGATTCGAGCAACGTCATAGCAATTGGCTTTCACGAGTGGCCGAAAGAGACGTAGCCAACAGTCCCGAAGAACTTTTGAAGATCGCGTAACGCCGCGGACAGCCCGTACCGATACGACCCATGAAGATGCAGGACCCAGATCTACCGGGGAATGGAGAGAACAGTGCGCACCACGTTTCCGACTTCCGTCTCGGCGGCCGCAATGACCGCCGCTGCGCAGGACTACACCCAGCGCGGATGGACGGTCGCAGAAACGGCCAACGGTCTCTGCCTGATCACCGATGACGACCTGGCCGCCATCGAGGTCAGCGGCGAGCTGGCCGGCGAGGTTCGCCGCTTCCTGCGGGCGAACAACCTGTCCGGCCCCGTGATCGAGCTGCCCGGCACCGAGCGTCGCGAGATCCACTTGGTCACCGGCGTCCGCAAGGCCGCGATGGCGCTCGAGGCGCTGTCCGCCGCGGGTGCCATCGTCTACACCGACGGCGCGGGCGTCCCGCTGCCGCCGACCACCCTCTCGGCCGGTTCGGCCTGCTGGAGCGTCTCGCCCGCCGAGGCCCGCTGGGTTCCGCCGGTCGTCGCGATCGGCGCGGCCGTCCGCGCGGCGACCGCCCGCAAGGGTTCGCAGCTCACCAGCCTGGCCTGCTGAGCCGGATTCACTCGTTCTCTTTTCAGATAGGCGACGGCGCGGCAGGATGAGGCATGGCCTCAGTCACACAGACCCGCAACCTGCTGCGCACCTGTCCGCTCTGTGAGGCGGTCTGCGGTTTAGAGGTCACCCTCGACGCCGACGACCACGTGACCTCGGTCCGCGGGGACAAGGAAGATCCCTTCAGCAAAGGGTTCATCTGTCCCAAGGGCGCGAGTTTCGGCAGCCTGGACGAGGATCCGGACCGGGTGACCGAGCCGATGATCCGGGACCGGGCGACCGATACCTGGCGCACGGCCTCGTGGAACGAGGCGTTCGACCTCATCGCGGCGCGCTTCCCCGCCATCGTCGCCGAGCACGGGAAGCAAGCCGCGGCAGCGTATCTGGGCAATCCGAACGCGCACACCGTCGCGGGCGCGCTGTACGTTCCCGTGCTGCTTCGCGCGTTGAGCACCAAGAATCTCTTCTCCGCCAGCACCGCCGACCAGATGCCCAAGCAGGTCGCCAGCGGGCTGATGTTCGGCGATCCGCTGACCGTGCCGGTGCCGGATCTGGACCGCACCGACTACCTGCTGATGCTCGGCGCCAACCCGCTGGAGTCCAACGGATCGCTGTGCACCGCACCGGATTTCCCCGGCCGGCTGAAGGCCTTGCAGCGCAGGGGCGGCCGGTTCGTCGTGGTGGATCCGCGCGTGACGCGCACCGCGAAGCTGGCCGACGAGCATCTGTTCATCCGGCCGGGCAGCGACGCCTATCTGCTGTTCGGAATCGTGCACACACTGTTCGCGGAGCAGCTGACCGACGTCCGGGTCGAGGTCGAGGGTCTCGACGAACTGCGCACGGCCGCAGCGGCATTCAGCCCGGACTCGGTGGCCGTGCGCACCGGGGTGCCCGCCGAGACGGTGATCCGGCTCGCGCGCGAGCTCGCCGCGGCGCCGACCGCCGCGGTGTACGCCCGGATCGGCACCTGCACAGCGGAGTTCGGCACCATCACGCAGTGGCTCGTCGACGCGATCAACGTGTTGACCGGCAATCTCGACACCCCCGGCGGGGCGATGTTCGCCACCGCGGCGGCGGCCGGGATCAACCGCAGCAGGCCGTTCCGGCTCGGTCGCTGGACCAGCCGGGTGCGCGAATTGCCCGAGGCCATGGGCGAATTGCCGGTCGCGACGCTGGCCGACGAGATCCTCACCCCCGGCGAGGGACAGATCCGCGCGCTGGTGACCGTCGCCGGAAACCCGGTGCTGTCCGCGCCGAGCGGCGCCCGGCTCGACGCCGCGTTCGCTCAACTGGACTTCATGGTCAGCGTCGATCGGTACCGCAACGAAACCACCCGGCACGCCGACGTGATCCTGCCGCCGCCGCGGCCGGTGCAGTCGCCGCACTACGACTTCGCCCTGTTGCAGTTCGCGGTCCACAACTACGCGCGTTACTCGCGTCCGCTGGTACCGCTGGGCGAGCGGCCCACGGAGTCCGCGGTGCTCGCCCGCCTGGCCGCGGCGGTCTCGGGGATGCCGCACGAGAGCGCCGACGGCGTCGACCCGCTCACCGGCGTGGACGAGCTGATCATCGCGGGCACGCTGCAGAAGGCCGGAATGGCCGAGCGGCGCGGCGAATTGATCGGCGCGGACACCACCGAGCAGCGCCTCGACCTGATGCTGCGCCTCGGGCCGTACGGCGAGTGGAACGGCGGCACGCTGAATCTGCAAGTGCTGCTGGACAATCCGCACGGCGTGGATCTCGGGCCGCTGCGGCCGAGGCTACCCGGCGCGCTGCGGACCGCCTCGAAGAAGGTGGAGCTCGCCCCGCGGCCGCTGCTCGACGACGTGGCCAGGATGCGGGCGCGGCTGGGCGACCTCGCGCCGGACGTGGTGCTGATCGGGCGCCGCCAGCTGCGCTCCAACAACAGCTGGATGCACAACATCGGACAGCTGGTGAGCGGCTCGAATCGCTGTACGCTGCAGATCAATCCGGCCGACGTGGCCCGGCTCGGGCTCGGCGAGCACGCGGTGGTGAAGTCGGCGGCGGGCACGCTGACGGTGCCGCTGGAGCCGACCGAGGCGATCATGCCCGGGGTGGTGAGCCTGCCGCACGGATGGGGGCACGCCGAGAGCACGCAGACGGTCGCCAAGGCCAACGCGGGCGTGAACGCCAATGTGCTGACCGATGATTCGGTGGTCGACGTGCCGTCGGGCAACGCGATATTCAACGGCGTCCCGGTGACGCTCGCCCCGGCGTGAGGTCGGTCGCTCGACGCGCAACAATTCCGGCCGGTCGGCTTGTAGCCGAACTATGGAAACCCTTGCGCTAACTACGCATTCAGTGCATCCTCAACGTTGATTTCGTAGTTTTGCCAGGCCGAAACGGACTAAAATGGACAGGATTTCGGTTTAGTCGCGGGGTTCGATGTCGACCCTCGAAGGATCCGGATTCCGGCGACCAAGAGGGTGGCGAAGATGCCCGGTACACAGTGTGGCAGCGACGGCGAGCACGAACTACAGGATCGGTACGGTACGCAGGAAAGAGCCGCTCGCTTCTATCACGACCAAGTGCTAGAGCGGCTGAATCCCACGATGATCGAGTTCATCGGCCGGATGGAGATGGCGTTCATCGCCACCGCCGACAAGCACGGCGAATGCGATTCGAGCTTCCGGGCCGGGGAGCCCGGTTTTCTGCACGTCATCGACGAACGCACGATCGCGTATCCGGAATATCGGGGCAACGGCGTGCTGGCCAGCCTGGGCAACATCCTGGAGAACCCGCACGTCGGCATCCTGCTCATCGATTTCGTGCGCGATTTGATCGGCCTGCACATCAACGGCTCGGCCAGGATAATCCCGGATGCCGTCTTGCGCAGCGCGACGCCCGGCCTGCCCGAGAACCTCAAGGGCCGCACCGCCGAACGCTGGGTCGTCGTCGACGTCGCAGAGGCCTACATCCACTGCCGCAAGCACATTCCACACCTGGTGCCCGCGGAGCGCGAGCGGCGCGACTGGGGCACCGACAATGTCCGCGCCAAGGGCGGCGACTACTTCGGCGCCAAGGCCGACAGCGCGGACCGGGCCGGGGCGTTGGTCAACCACTGAGCCGCGCGGCCTAGCGGATCTTGAAGATCACCAGGCGCTGCACGACGAAGTTGATGACCGTCGCGGTGCCCTGCGCGACGACAAAGGCCAGCAGCTGTCGCCAGGCGGCGTCGGGCAGGGCCTCGTAGAGCACCGCGTTGATGCCGACCTGCACGGCGAAGGTGACCGCGTAGAGGATGACCACGGCGACGAACCGGGCGCGGCTCGGCGGCGCCTGGAACGTCCAGCGGCGATTGATCAGGTAGGCCGTGGTGGTGCCGGCGATGAAGCTGAGCGACTTGGCGATCTCACGCGGCACGCCGAGCAGGTTGAACAGCAGGCTGTACAGCCCGAAGTCGACGATCGCCGACAAGCCGCCGGTCAGCGTGAACCGGACGATCTGCGTCTTGAGGTCCACATCGGAGCCGCCCGGCTCGTCGACCAGCGGCAGTTCGACCGGCAGCGGCAGGTGGGGTTCGGCATGCACGCGACGAGCGTAGCGGGCGCTAAACCGATATGTAGATCACTACTCCGGAGTAAAGAGACCTCGACCGGATGTCCGGTCATACCTGTAGCCTCTATGCCGATGTCCACGAAAGCTCCGACCGCCACCACGACAACCGGTAACGAGACCGGCGCCACCGTCACAAACGCTGGGGCCGACGCCGGGAACGCGTTCGCATTGCCGACGCACACCCGCACGTTGACCGGGTGGGGTCGCACCGCACCAACCTCTTCCGAAGTGCTCTCGACCAGCGATCCCGAACTGATCGCCAAGGCCGTCGCCATGGTCGCCGAGGACAATGACTCGAAGCCTCCGCAGCTACGCCGCGGCGTCATCGCGCGCGGGCTCGGTCGCTCCTACGGCGACCACGCGCAGAACGCGGGCGGCCTGGTCATCGATATGACGGCGCTGAACAACATCCACCGGATCGACCGCGATACGCGCATCGTCGACGTGGACGGCGGCGTCAGCCTCGACCAGCTCATGAAGGCGGCGCTGCCGTTCGGGCTGTGGGTCCCGGTGCTGCCCGGCACCCGTCAGGTGACGATCGGCGGCGCCATCGCCTCCGACATCCACGGTAAGAACCATCACAGCGAGGGCAGCTTCGGCAACCACGTGCGCTCGATCGATCTGCTGACCGCCGACGGGCAGGTCCAGCACATCACGCCCAAGCGCAACGCCAAGCTGTTCTGGGCGACCGTGGGCGGCAACGGCCTCACCGGCGTCATCCTGCGCGCCACCATCGAGATGACGCCCACCGAGTCGGCGTACTTCCTCAACGACGGCGTGAAGACCACCACGCTCGACGAGACGATCGCGGCGCACAGCGACGGCAGCGAGGCGAACTACACCTACTCCAGCGCGTGGTTCGACGTGATCAGCCCGCTGCCGAAGCTCGGCCGGGCCACCATCACCCGCGGCAGGCTGGCCAAGGTCGACGAGCTACCCAAGCGTCTGCGCAAGAAGCCGCTGAAATTCGATGCGCCGCAACTGATGACGGTGCCCGACATCTTCCCGAACTGGACCATGAACAAGCTGACGCTGCGGTCCATCGGCGAGGCGTACTACGCGATGGGCGGCAACTACACCGGCAAGGTGCAGAACCTCACGCAGTTCTACCACCCGCTGGACATGATCGCGGAGTGGAACCGCGGCTACGGCTCCAACGGATTCCTGCAGTACCAGTTCGTGGTGCCGACCGAGGCGGTCGAGGAGTTCAAGCGGATCATCATCGACATCCAGGGCTCGGGCCACTACTCGGCGCTCAACGTGTTCAAGCTCTTCGGCGCGGGCAATCCGGCGCCGCTGAGCTTCCCGATGCCGGGCTGGAACATCTGCGTCGACTTCCCGATCAAGCCGGGGCTGAACGAGCTGGTGCGCGAGCTGGACCGGCGGGTGCTCGAGTTCGGCGGGCGGCTCTACACCGCGAAGGACTCGCGGACCACCGCGGAGACCTTCCACAAGATGTACCCGCGGATCGACGAGTGGATCAAGGTCCGCCGCAGTGTCGACCCCACAGGCGTTTTCATGTCCGATATGGCGAGAAGGCTGGAGCTGCAGTGATCAATGCCGTAGGGAACCCGCAGGCCATCCTGCTGCTCGGCGGGACCTCCGAGATCGGCCTGGCGATCTGCGCGGAGTACCTGAAGAAGGGCGCGGCGCGCGTGGTCCTCGCCGCCCTGCCGAACGATCCGTTGCGCGAGGACGCCGTCGCCAAGATGAAGGCGGCCGGCGCGAGCAGCGTCGAGCTCGTCGACTTCGACGCGCTCGACACCGACGGCCACCCGAAGGTGATCGACGCCGCGTGGGACGGCGGCGACATCGATATCGCCATCGTCGCGTTCGCGCTCGACGGCGATCCGGAGGAGCTGTGGCAGAACCAGCGCAAGGCCGTGCAGGTCGCGGGGATCAACTACACCGCATCGGTCTCCGTCGGCGTGCTGGTCGGCGAGAAGATGAAGGCGCAGGGCTTCGGGCGGATCATCGCCCTGTCCTCGGTCGCCGGTGAGCGGGTTCGCCGCTCGAACTTCGTCTACGGCTCGACCAAGGCCGGCCTGGACGGCTTCTTCCTCGGACTCGGCGAGGCGCTGCGCCCGTACGGCCCTCGGGTCCTGGTGATCCGGCCCGGCATGGTGCGCACGCGGTTCTCCGCGCACGTCAAAGAAGCGCCGCTGACCGTGGACAAGGAAGTCATCGCCGAGCTCGCGGTCTCGGCCGCGCAGAAGGGCAAGGACCTGATCTGGGCGCCGGGCACCTGGCGCTACGTGATGATGATCCTGCGCCACGTTCCGCGTCCGATCTTCCGCAAACTCCCCATCTGAGTTTGCCTTTCGAGCTGTCCCGCCTCTCCGCGACTTTT
>NZ_BAGH01000010.1 GCF_000308715.1 Nocardia tenerifensis NBRC 101015 | reverse complement strand
GCGGGGAGGTCGCGCCGCGCATCTCGCCGAGCGCCGTGTGCAGCAGTTCCGCGTAGCGGGCCAGGGTCGCGGGGCCGAGCCGTTCGGCCTGATCGCGCATGCGCTCGAGGACGTCGCCCGGCCCGGAGACCAGGCCGCGGTCGATGGCGTCGGGTACCGCGCGCATCAGGATGAGGTCGCGCAGCCGCTCGAGCAGGTCGACGGCGAAGCGGCGCGGATCATGCCCCGCCTCCATCACTCGATCGACCGTGCCGAACAGGGCCGCGCCGTCGTTGTCGGCGAGCGCGCCCACCGCGTCGTCGATCAGCGCGACGTCGGTGACGCCGAGCAGCGAGACCGCCCTGGAGTAGGTGACGCCCTCGGGCCCCGCGCCGGCCAGCAGCTGGTCGAGCACGCTCAGGCTGTCTCGCGGGGAGCCGCCGCCCGCGCGAATCACCAAGGGGTACACCGCTTCTTCGACGGGCACCCGCTCTTGATCGCAGATCTTGCCGAGCAGTCCGCGCATGGTGGCGGGCGGCAGCAGCCGGAACGGGTAGTGGTGGGTGCGCGAGCGGATGGTCGGCAGCACCTTGTCCGGCTCGGTGGTGGCGAAGATGAAGATGAGGTGGGCGGGCGGCTCCTCGACGATCTTCAGCAGCGCGTTGAAACCGGCCGTGGTGACCATGTGCGCCTCGTCGACGATGAACACCCGGTAGCGGGACTCGGCGGGCGCGTAGAAGGCGCGGTCGCGCAGCTCGCGAGTGTCGTCGACGCCGCCGTGACTCGCGGCGTCGAGTTCGATGACGTCCAGATTGCCGGGGCCACCCGGGCCGAGCGCGACGCAGGACGGGCACTCCCCGCACGGCGTGGAGGTCGGGCCCTGCACACAGTTCAGCGACCGCGCGAGGATGCGCGCCGAGGACGTCTTGCCGCAGCCCCGCGGGCCGGAGAACAGGTAGGCATGACTGATCCGGCCGGTGTCGAGGGCGATGCTCAGCGGGTCGGTGACGTGCTCCTGACCCACTACCTCAGCGAACGTTGCCGGTCGGTACTTCCGGTACAGAGCCACGGCCAGAGGTTACCGGCGCGGACCGACAAAGAACATTCCCGCCCGGCGCGGCGCGACCATGCGGGCGCAGGGCAACATTTGTGACGCAGATCACAAGATTCCCGAAACCTTCTTAGCGGCCGCTGTCCGATGAGATCGGCGGCAACGCACGAGCTATCGCTGACGCCGCCCCGGCCGCCGGGGGGAAAATACCGCCCAATTCCCCCTTGTAGACCGGAAAATATGAACTCTCTCCCCGCTTTACCTCCAGTTTATGGAAATAACGATAACGTCAACGAAGATGACAGCGATGCAATCCGCTGGCTACCGTGGCAAACGGCAACTTCGGTAGCCAAACCTTCATCAGGTTGGTTGCCCCGGCCGGTCCCTCATCCCGGCCGGGGCACAACCAAAGTTCCCGCACCAACCCAAGTTCCAGCGCAACCGAGTCCCCTTCCATATCGGAGGAACTTCTCGCCGTGCCGTCGCCTGATGACATCGCCGCCGCGCTGCTCTCCAGCACCGACTTCGCCGGCGACCGCTCCGCGGTAGATCTGCTCAGCCGCGCGATCAGCCCGCAGGACTTCGCGATCAAACGCGACTCACTGCCGGTCGCCGCCGCCGCGGACCCCATCACCTCCACCGCCATTCTCGAGCTGCTCGAACGCGGGCAGGTGCCGACCATGGCCGCGATCCGCACGTTGACCACGCAGAACGAGATGCGCCGCGAGGCCGAGCGCATCGAGCGCCTCGGCCGCCGCGCCCAGCGCAGCATCGACGACTTCGGCCGCGCCCTGGCCACCCTGGCCGACGCCCACTGGACCGCGCACGGGATCGGCCCGACCCGCCGCGACGTGCTCTCCTCCGACCAGGTCATGACGCTGATCCGCACCCGCATAGGTGATATCGCGCCCTCGGCGGTGAAACACCTCTGGCTGATCGAGCGCGCCCAGCGCGCGGGCTGGATCGCCTCCAACGCCAACGCCGGATCGCTCTGTGCCGGACGCCGTTTCCACGCCGATCAGTACGGCAACCGGGTCTCGTTGCGTCCGGTCAACACGATCGGCACGGCGGTCGCCACCTACCTCGCCGACTATCTGGCCGAGCACGATCGCGCCCCGCGCTGGTCCACCGTCGCTCAGGAACTGCGTGACGATCGCGGCCGCCGGGTTTTCCACAACACGCACGACGCCCGCGCCCAGGAGCTGTGGCTGACCACCGCGGAATGGGTGGCCATCCGGGACGGATTGCCGGTTCCCGGCAAGCGCGGTCTGCGCGCGATAGCCCGCAAAGCGCGCGCCTGAACGGTGCCGGCCGGGTGGCCGCCGAGCGAAAACATCCCATGTCCGATATGTCCCGCAACTCGTAGACCAGCGGAAACCCGGCGGTGAGCATTCGGTAATTTCCATGCGACGCAGAAAACGCTTGCGAGCCACGCATGGGCGAGGCCGTAGAGAGCGCTTGCGAGCCACGTATGTGCGAGGCCGCATTCGCGTGGAAGGAGCTCCCGTGTCCACAGGCCTTGACCCCGCGGCCACCGCCTGGCTGCTCGTCAGCACAGCCCTCGTGCTGCTGATGACCCCGGCGCTCGCGCTGTTCTACGGCGGGATGGTGCGCTCGACCGGCGTGCTCAACATGCTGATGATGAACTTCATCGCCATCCCGCTGGTGACCGTCGCCTGGCTGCTGTTCGGCTACAGCATGGCCTTCAGCGACGACGCGGGCGGCGGCCTGATCGGCAACCTCGATCACCTCGCCATGGCCGATATCGACCCGGGCACCCTGCACGGCGCCGTGCCGGAGCTGCTGTTCGCCACGTTCCAGCTGACCTTCGCGGTGCTGACGGCCGCCCTGGTCAGCGGCGCGATCGCGGACCGCGCGAAGTTCGCGGCGTGGATGATCTTCGTGCCGATCTGGGCGCTGGCGGTCTACGCCCCGATCGCGCACTGGGTGTGGGGTCCGGACGGCTGGCTGGCCTCGTTCGGCGCGCTGGACTACGCGGGCGGCCTCGTGGTCGAGATCGCCTCCGGCGCTTCGGCTCTCGCGCTCGCGCTGGTCCTCGGCCCGCGCATCGGGTTCAAGACCGACGCGATGCGTCCGCACAACCTGCCGTTCGTGCTGCTCGGCGCGGGCCTGCTGTGGTTCGGCTGGTTCGGCTTCAACGCCGGTTCCGCGCTGACCGCGAATGGTGTTGCCGCAGCGGTCTTTTTGAACACCCTGGTGGCGGGCTGCCTGGGCATGCTCGGCTGGCTCGCGGTCGAGCAGATCCGCGACGGCAGGCCGACCACCTTCGGCGCGGCGTCCGGCGTGGTGGCCGGCCTGGTCGCGATCACGCCGTCGTGCGGCTCGGTGAACACGCTCGGAGCGCTGATCGTCGGGCTCACCGCGGGCGTGGTGTGCTCGTTCGCGGTCGGCTGGAAATTCAAGGCGGGCTACGACGACTCGCTCGACGTGGTCGGCGTGCACTTCGTCGGCGGCATCGTCGGCACGGTGCTCATCGGCCTGCTCGCCACCCACGTGATGACCGGCGGCGTCGAGGGCCTGTTCTTCGGCGGCGGGCTGGCGCAGCTCGGCAAGCAGCTGGTGGGCGTGCTCGCCGTCGCGGCGTACGCGTTCGCGGTGACCTTCGTGCTCGGCAAGATCATCGACCGCACCGTCGGCTTCCGGGTGAGCCAGGAGGACGAGACGGCGGGCATCGACTTCGCGCTGCACGCCGAGACCGCCTACGCCGAGGGCGTGCACGGCCACGCGCCGCGGCGGTTCGGCGAAGGGCATCTCGGACATGGCTCGATGGGTGACCGGAATCACTGATCGCGCACCAACGCCCGCTGCCGACACGGGTGCAACGGCGTTACGCTAACGCCGCCAACGTCCCCCGCGCCGAGCAAGGGAGCCGCGCGTGCTGACTCGGATCGCGCAGATCACCACCCGATATCCCCGGGCGATCCTGCTCACCGCCGCCGCGCTCGCGATCCTGTGCGGGTTGTTCGGCGCGACGGTGGCCGGCCATTTGAAATCCGCCGGATTCACCTCGCCCGACGCCGAGTCGTCACAGGCCGCGCGGCTGCTCGCGGACAATTTCGACGGCGCCGCACCGAACTACGTGCTGCTGGTCAGCTCGCCCTCGGGCGTCGACGCACCCGCCGCCAAGGCCGTCGGCCTGCACCTGACCGAGGTGCTGCGCGCCCGCGCGGATGTCAAAGGCGTGCAGTCGTATTGGACCGCGCCGCCGACCGTCGCGTCCGCACTGCGCAGCACCGGCGGCAAGGACGCGCTGGTCTTCGCCTATCTGACCGGCGACGACAACCAATCCCAGCGGGCCGCGGGCGAACTCACCGAGCAACTCGCCGGAACCACCGACGGGGTCACGGTGCGCCAGAGCGGCATCGCCGCCGTCTTCCACGACGTGAACTCCCAGATCACCCACGACCTGGCCGTCGCGGAGGGCGTCGCGATCCCGGTGTCGCTGGTCGTGCTGGTGCTGGTGTTCGGCAGCCTGATCGCCGCCGCGCTGCCGCTGACCGTCGGCATCTTCGCCATTCTCACCACGCTGGCCATCCTGCGAATGTTCACGCAGATCACCGACGTGTCCATCTACGCGCTGAACATGACCACCGCGATGAGTCTCGCGCTCGCCATCGACTACAGCCTGTTCATCGTCAGCCGCTACCGCGAGGAACTGGCCAACGGCCTCGATCCGGCGCCCGCCACCGTTCGCGCGGTACAGACGGCGGGCCGCACGGTGCTGTATTCCGCACTGACCGTTGCCCTTTCGCTGGCCGTGCTGAGCATCTTCGACATCTACTTCCTGCGGTCGTTCGCCTATGCCGGAGTCGCGGTGGTCGCCGCGGCGGCCGCCGCCGCGATCGTGATCCTGCCTGCCGCGCTGGTGCTGCTCGGGCACCGGGTGAACTCCCTCGACATCCGAGTTCCCTTGCGCCGCATGTTCGGTCGCTCCGCGCCGGGTCCTGTGACGCCCCTGAACCCCGAGCGCAGCCGCTGGTATCGGATGGTCACCTGGGTGAGCGGCCATGCCGTACCGGTCGCGATTGTGCTCACCGCGTTCTTCCTCGCGCTCGGATCCCCTTTCCTCTCGGTGAAATTCGGCTACCCCGACGACCGGGTGCTGCCGACCAGCGCCGCCAGCCGTCAGGTCGGCGATGTGCTGCGGGCCGAGTTTCCCGCGGCCAACTCGGGCAACAACACCACCGTCGTGCTGGACGGGTATCACGGCGGGCCGGGCCCGATCGGCGAGTACGCCAAGGGATTGTCGAGAGCGGACGGTGTTTCGGCGGTGTTGTCCAGCGCGGGTGTGTTCGTCAAGGGCGCGCGCATGGGTGGCGGCCCACCCGGAATGGCCAACGGCACAGGCGAATACCTGACCGTCGCGACCCAGGTCGACCCGTTCTCTCCCGCGGGCGGGGCGCAGCTGCGCGAACTGCGGGCCGTTCCCGCCCCGGCGCAGGCGCTGTTCGGCGGCGGCGCGGCGGTCAACGCGGACGCCCTCGACTCGCTCGCCAAGCGGCTTCCGCTGGCCATCGCGCTCATCGCGCTGGCCACCTTCGCGGTGCTGTTCCTGTTCACCGGCAGCGTGGTGCTGCCGGTGAAAGCCATTCTGCTGAACACACTTTCGCTGGCCGCCGCGTTCGGCGCGATGATCTGGGTGTTCCAGGACGGTCACCTGTCCGGCGTGCTCGGCTTCACGGCGGTCGGCTACATGACGCCGACCATGCCGATCCTGATGTTCTGCCTCGCGTTCGGCATGTCGATGGACTACGAGGTGTTCCTGCTCTCGCGCATCCGCGAGGAGTGGCTCGCCTCCGGCCGCGTGGTCGACGGCGTGCTCGTGCGGACCGCGCAGGACAATGTGCACGCGCTCGCCGTCGGCGTCGCCAAGACCGGCCGGATCTTCACGGCCGCGGCGGTTCTCATGGCCATCGTGATGGGCGCGATGATCACCTCGAAGGTGTCGTTCCTCCAACTGATGGGCCTCGGCCTCACCCTGACCGTGCTCGCCGACGCCACGCTGATCCGCACCATGCTCGCGCCGGCCCTGATGAAGTTGATGGGCACCGCGAATTGGTGGGCGCCCGCGCCGCTGGCTCGCCTGCATGCCCGAATCGGGTTGCGCGAACACGACGATCCCGAACCCGCCGCACCCGTGCCGGCCGGGCGCGGATGATCGGGGGTGCACGTAAGCATCGACGGCCGGGACCCGAAGCCGGACTCGGGCCCGCTCGGTGAGCTGACGCCGCTGTAGCGCCGGTATTGGAATCTGCCTGCGTTTTTCCCTCGTTATCCTGCGCTTTCTCCTCGATGCTTGCCTCGACCAGAGCACCTGCACGAGCAGAAAACCTAGATGAGGGATCGCAGTACATGAGGATGAGGAAGCTTGCCGTGGTCGCGGCGCTGGTGACCGTGGCGACGGGAGTCGCCGCCGGCACTTCCGCCGCCGGACCGCAAACCGACGAGGACCCGATCAACTTCACCGCGCACGCGACGGACACGGCGTCGATCATCACGATCGACTCGGGCTCGCTGGTGGTCGAGGACGACGCGCTGAAGATCAAGGCCGCCGACGGCACCACCGTCGCGGGCACCGCGCTGAAGTTCCGCCTCGACGACTTCGAGTTGCCGATCGCCGCGGACATCGCGGGCCACACCGCGACGCTGACCCCGCAGCTCGACCCCGCGCGGGCCGTGTACAAGCCGGTCGCGCTGCCGTATGAGGACAAGGCGCCGTGGAAGACCGAGTACGACCGTGAGCAGGCCGCTTGGAGCCGGCTCACCAGCACCATCTCGATGGGCGCCACCATCGGCACCCTCGTCGGCGGCCTGGGCGGCGCGGCCGTCGGCTGCGTGCTCGGCGGCGCGCTGGGTGGCACGATCGTCGGCGGCACCATCGTCGGCCTGTTCGGTCCGTTCGTCGGCGGCATCATCGCGGGCTGCCTCGGCGGCGCGGCCGCCATCGGCGCGCTCGGTGTGGTCGCGGGTCAGATCTTCGTGACGGCCCCCGTCGCCATCGCGGCGGCGATCCAGTACTTCACGACGATCAATCAGCCGTTCAATCCGCCGAAATAAACTCGCGGTCGCCACTGCCGCGACGAAGCCCCGCCCGGACTCCTCTCGCCCGGGCGGGGCTTTTCGTGCGTCACAACCGCGAAGGCCTGACCTGCGGAAACACTGTGTGTGACAACACAGCGACGGATTGAGGCTTGGTGAGTCGCGGTCGGCGGTGTTAATTTCATTTACATGTCCGCCGGCCGATCGACCGCCCCGCGGGTCACCTATGTGACCGCCGCGCTGGGCCTGCGATTGCCGCTGACTCGCGAATTGTGTTGCCCCTCTTGCCGCAGCTGAGCCGGTTCACCCGCCGGTTTGCTGCCTAGTCGCCCATATAGGCACGTCCCGCCAGCCGCGGGACCTCGGCAAGGAATTCGCACCATGTCTTTACCTACCCTCGAACGATCCGCCAGCCGGGTCGCCGGTGGCCGCGCCCGCGTCCAGCGACCGGTGATCGCCCCGGAACTGCGCATCGCCGACAACCCGGCGGCGGCGGTCCTGCGCTCCGCGACCGCCGGCCCGGTCTCGCGTGACAACGCCGCGCGCACAACGGGTTTGAGCATCGCGACGGTCAACCGCCAGGTGTCCGCCCTGCTTGCCGCCGGGTTGCTGCGCGAGCGGCCGGACCTGACGGCGTCGGGTGCGGTCGGCCGACCGCGGGTGCCCTTCGAGATCGACCACGAGGCGTATCTGACCCTCGGCATCCACATCGGCGCCGCGGTCACCAAGATCGTCGCGGCGGATCTGCGCGGCCGGATTCTCGGCGGCCTGGCCATCGCTACTCCGCAGACCGGTCAGGAGTTCGCCACCACGACCGTCGCGCGCAGCGCCAAGGCGTTCCTGCAGCGGTGGCATCGGCGCAGGCCGCTCTGGGCCGGCGTCGCCATCGGCGGCCGGGTCGATCCGCTCACCGGCGTGGTCGACCATCCCAAGCTGGAGTGGCAGGGCGCGCAGATCGGCGCCGTGCTCGGTGAGGTGCTCGAGCTGCCCGTGTCGGTGGCGCCGCACGTCGAGGCGATGGCCGCCGCCGAGTTGCTGCTGCCCACCGTCGAGGCGCGGGACGCGGCGAACGGGCGCGTCACCGGGCCGGAGCGCGGCAGCAGCCTGTACTTCTACGTTCGCGAAACCGCCGGCGTCGCAGTCACTTTGGATGGCCGGGTGCACACGCCGAGCAACGGACCCGGCTCGATAGCGCACCTGCCCACCGGCTCCGATGTCGAATGCACCTGCGGCAGGCGTGGTTGCCTCGAGGTGACCGTCGGCGATCGCTCGCTGCACTCGCGGGCCGTCGGGCGCGGAATCATCCCCGCGCACAACGGAACCGCCGGCTCGACCATCCTCGACCTGTACCGCGCGGCCGAGTCCGGCTCGGCGCCGGCCCGCGAGCTGCTCGCCGAGCGCGCGACGATCCTCGGCCACACCGTGGCCATGGTCCGCGACATGCTCAACCCCGACCGCGTGATCCTCGGCGGCCAGGCCTTCACCGGCTACCGCCCCGCCGTGACGCATGTGGCTCGCGCGTTCAACCAGGGCTCCACCCTGCCGCCCACGGACATCCGGATCAGCGGATTCGGCGGCAAGGTACAGGAGTTCGCGGCGGTGGTCACCTCGCTGAGCGTGCTGTACGCGGACCCGCTGGCCGCCATCCGCCGGACCACGGTGAGCGACTGAGCATCAGCTCAGCAGCTGCTCGGCGGTGCCGCCGAGCACCAGCTCACGCACCTCGGCCGAGCTGGTCGCGCGTTCGACGGTGATCCGGGCGGTGACGGGGTCGCCGTAGGGTGCGTCGGAGCCGAAGAGCGTGCGCCGGGGAATCTCGGCGATGGCTAGGCGGACTGCGAAAACAATACTGGCGGTGGACAATTCGAGGAACATACTCGGTGTGTCGCGCACCAGCTCGATGGCGTCTATCCAGTGCGCCCCGCCGAGTTGGGACACCACCAGTGGCACCCTCGGATAGCGGCGCGCCAGGTCGGCGAGGGTGCGCAGGTCGTCGGCGGTGGTGGGCGCCGCGCCGTGCACGACCACGGGCAGTCCGTCGTGGTCGGTGGCGGCGCGTAATACCGGCTCCAGCAGCGCCGCACGATCCGGCGGCGGGGTCAGCTCGCCGATACCGCGCAGCCCCCGGCCGACCACGTCGCGGTCGACGAGCTCGGCGACGTCGGGTGTGCCGAGCGGCACCGAGCCGAAGCCGAGGAAACGGTCCGGGTACGCGGTGAGCGCGGCATCCAGTTCGCGCCAGGCTGTTTCGCGGCCCGCGTCACCGCCGGCGAGCGCCCGGTGCAGCAGAGCCATCTCCTCGCGCAGCGCGGTGAGGTCGCGGGCACGTTCGGGGTGCGGCCGGGACATGAACAGCACGGCCTTGTCGACACCGGCCTCGTCGAGCAGCGCGATGTGGTCCTCGACCGGGTCGTGCACGTGGCTGTGCGCGTCGATGATCAACGGTCCTCCTCGGAATCGGGTTGCGCCACCGAGTGTTGAACCCTGACACCATGGGAAGGTCAAATCGTGCTGATCGGTGAGCTGGCGGACCGTACCGGCGTCAGCGAACGGCTGCTGCGGTATTACGAGCGCGCGGGCCTGCTCTCGGCCGAACGCCGCGGCAACGGCTACCGCGAATACGACGACGAGGCCGTACAGCGGGTCGCGCGGATCCGTGCGCTGCTCGCGGTAGGTCTGCCCACCCGGGTGATCGGGCAGTTGCTGCCCTGTACGCGCGCGGACGGTGCGTTGCGCGCGTGCCCGGGGGTCTTGCCGGCTTTACGGGACCGGTTGGCTGAATTGGACCGTCGCGCAGCGGATCTGGCTACCGCGCGCACGCTTCTCCGGGATGCCATCGCGCACACCGAGCACCACGGTGCGCATAGCTGAGACCATGCTGCGGCGGGATACGGTCACGCTTACCTCGGCTGTTGTGAATGACGTCGGAGGCGTACGGCCGGGCCGTCACGACGGCCAGGCTGCGATCTCCGCGAGGGCGAGGCGTGCGATTTGACGTGCGCGGAGTCGAACGTCTTACCGGTGCGGGTCGCCTGCGGTCGCGAACAGGCCCTCCAGCGCCGTGATGAAGAACGGGAAGTGCCCCGCGAAGCGTTGCAGGTTGCGGTCGCGTTCGAAGCCGCCGAACCAGTAGAGGCCGGGTTGGGAGTCGGCGGAGGGGTTCAGGTCGCGGAAGGCGCGGATCCAGTTGTCGGCGCGGCCGCCGATCACCATGAACGGCAGGGCACGGGAGAAGACCGTCTCCTGATCGATCGGCGGAACCTGTTCGCGCCGTGTCGATTCCAGGCCGCGCTGCAGCGCGCGGATCTGCCCGGTCAGTTCGAGGCCGTGCGGGGTACGCACGGGCAGGTACTTCGGCAGCAGCACGGTGGCGACACCGGCGAGCGCGATCGCGACGCCGACCAGCGCGTGGCCCGAGGTGAGCGCCAGGGCGATCGTGGCGGCGATGCCCGCGACGATCAACGCGCCGCCCAACCACAGCGTCAGGCCCGGCCGGCGGGGATCGGCGAAGGTGCCGCGGGTGACGGCGTCGGCGACGAGCGCGCTCCGCACGGGTTCGGACTGCACCCGGCCCGGCGCGCGCAACTCGGCCACGGTGGCGGCCTCGGCGCCGTCGGGTAGCAGCGCCTGATAGACGGCCTTCTCGTAGTCGCGCAGCTGATCGTCCGGGGCGTTGACCTTGGTGATCCGCCAATCGGTCTCGCTGATCGGGGTGATCCAGAGGTAGCGGCGCACGGCCAGGTCCACGACCGTGGCGGCGATATCCACCGGGTCGACGTGCTCGTCGAGCAGCAGGCCCGCCTCGCCGGGTAGCACGCCGTCGGGCGAGGTGAACTGCACCCGCTCGCCGTCGCGCACGAGCGGGTCGATCGTCTCGGAACCCGTTGCGGCGGCGCCGTTCCGGCGACGCGCGCGCAGCACGAAGGCGACCATGCCCGCCAGCGCGAGCAGCAGCACGCCGAAGGCGACGAGCACCGGAGCGGTCAGGGCGAACGGCCCGGCGGCGCCGGTGTCGCGCACATCCGCGTTGCTCGGCACGCTGCCCGGCGGCAGTTGCAGGGTGAGGTCGATGGCCTCGCCCTTCTTCAGATCGGTCTGCTCCAGGTGCAGCACGCCGTCGACCTCGGTCTTCACATCGGCGCACGGCCTCGTGCTGCCGGGCGCGCCGAGTTTGCAGTCCACGATGCCCATTTCGAAGCTCGGGCTGATCAAAGTGGCGCTGATCGAGGCGATATCGGTGCCCATCACGCCGAGCCAGTTGAACACCTGGCTGCCGGGCGCGTCGTTGACGAGGTTGTGCACCGAGTAGGTGAACGTCGACTCGCCCGGTTTCGCCTCGATGGTGAATTGGTCGTTCGCCACCGTCGCGGTGCCGGCGCCCTTGGTGTCGACGTCGGTGACCTTGAAGTAGCGCTCGGCGTCGTCGCTCACCTTGAGCCGCAGCGGCAGCGACATGCGGAAGGAGCCGTCCGCGGGCACGTCGACCTGCTCGACCACCTCGAGCACGCCCTCGCGGCTGAGCTTCAAATCGGCGATGATGGTGACACCGCTCGGGGCGGGTTGGGTGGGGGTGACCGGCGCGGGCTGGGTGTGCGCGATCGGGGCGCTCGCGAGCAATCCCACGGTGGCGAGCAGCAGCGCGCCTACGGCGCCCCCCCGAAAAGTCAGCATGGCTGCCTACTTTAGACAGCTTGCTATTCTGCGTCATCGGCTGTCGGTGATCATTGAGACGAGGGGGTACGGGGGCGTGACACAACCACCGTACGGATATGGGCCGGTTCCGCCTGGTGGGCGACCGGTTCCGCCCCCGCCCGGGTATGGGCCGCCGCCGGGATACGGGCAGCAGCCCGGTCAGGGGCAGCAGCCCGGCTATGGACAGCAACCGGGGTACGGTCCGCAGCCCGGTTACGGCCAACAGCCCGGCTATGGACAGCAGCCCGGCCACGGTCAACAGCCTGGCTATGGTCAACAGCCCGGCTATGGACAGCAGCCCGGCTACGGCCAACAACCCGGCTACGGTCAGCAACCGAGATACGCTCAGCCGCCTAACTATTCGCCGCCCGGCTACGGTCCTCCGCCCGGTCACCGCGCGCCGCCGCCGATGCCCTACGGTCCGCCCGGACGCCCGCCGCACGCACCGCGCCGCAGGTCCGGTGGGGGCGGCGCGTGGATCGCCGTGCTCGTCGTCGTGGTCTTCCTGGTCGCGGGCGGCCTTGTGCGCAATGCCATTTCGACCGGCAAGCACGACAACGACGCGTCCGGCCCGGCGTCCAGCCTCACCTTCGCCCCCGACGGCGCGACGGGCCCGGCCGAGACCGGCGCCAATCCGCTGCTCGCCGACCCGAACGCGACGCTCATCCCGTCGCGCTGCGCGTACTCCCCGTGGGGCACCCAGGTCGATGCCGCACGCAAATTCTTCGAGTCCGCCGCGGGCTGCCTCGAGGCGGCGTGGAAACCGGTGCTGCAGAAGGCGAATCTGCCGTTCACCGCGCCCGCGCTCAACGTCAGCGCCACCACCACCGGCATCACCACCCCGTGCACCGGCTCGACCAGCAACTTCGCCGCCTTTTACTGCCCGGCGAACAAGACCATCTACATGCCGATCAGCCAGTTGCAGACCGACTTCTTCAAGGACAACTGGGTCGTCTATCTGTCGGTCTTCGCTCACGAGTACGGCCACCACGTGCAGGCTATGTCCGGCATCCTGCGCAAAGCCAACAGCGACCGCGCCGACGCGGGGCCGCGCAGCACCCGCGGGCTCGAGCTCTCCCGCCGGGTCGAGTTGCAGGCCAACTGCTTCGACGGCATGTACCTCAGCTCGTCGTCCGGCGGCGGGTCGCTGACCAACTCCCAGCTCAACCTCGCCCGCAAGGACGCCTACGGCCGCGGTGACCAGGCCGGCGACATGCGTGACCACGGCACCTCCGAGAACGGCGGCCAGTGGTTCGAGACGGGCTTGGACAAAAACCGTGCCGCCCAATGCAATACGTTCACCGCGCCGGCCGGATCGGTGAGTTAGGCGCGGGTCCGCAGTCGTTGCGCGCGAGCCTGTCTCACGCGGGCCGAGGGCCGCGCGCGTCTTCGGCGTACGGCGGATCGGGGCGGCGGGCATACGTGTACTCCGGTGCCACGGTGATCACATCGCACACCTGCACCAGTTCGCCGGGCACGTCGCCGCCGAAATGCGCTGTGCTGGGCACGATCACCACTTCCGAGGACAGCCGCCGCGCCACCTTCGCCAATCGCTCGACGGGATCGTCGGTCTCCGCACTGAACACCACCGTCTTGGCCAGGTCGTAACCGAATCGCTGCGCCAGACTCCGGATCAGCACCTCATCCCATTGTTGCCGAGCCCCGGAAACATCGCGCCGCAGATATCCGACCGCCGCTGGACGTCGCCTCATCAGACCACTCCCTTCCGAGACCACCATCCCGGCAACCGCGGTCCGCGACAACGCCCGACCGCTGCCCGAAACCCGCCACTGCACCGGCCTCCGGCCCGCTCGCGCTCCGGCGCTACCCCTGCTTGGCCGCCGCCTTGGCCTGTTTCTTGAATTCCCTTACCTGCGCGAGGGATTCGGCGTCGGTCACGTCGGCCACGGAGCGGCGCGAACCTTCGTCGCCGTAGGACCCGGCCGCCTCCCGCCAGCCCGCGGGCTGCACCCCGCGTTGCTTACCGAGCAGCGAGAGGAAGATCTTGGCCTTCTGTTCGCCGAAGCCGGGCAGGGCCTTCAGTCGGCGCAGCACCTCTTTCCCGTCCGGCTTGTCCTGCTTCCACAGGTTCTCGGTCTTCCCGTCGTAGTTCTCGATGATGTAGCGGGCCAGTTCCTGGGCGCGGCGCGCCATCGAGCGGCCGTACCGGTGAATGGCGGGCGGGGTGGCGCAGAGGTCCTCGAATTCCTGCGGGTCGGCCTCGGCGATGCGGTGGATATCGAACCCGCCCATCCGGTCGGCGATCTTCTTCGGGCCGCGGAAGGCCTGCTCCATCGGGTACTGCTGGTCGAGCAGCATGCCGAGCAGGGTGGCGAAGTGGTCCTCGGTCAGTAGCTCGTCGGCCTCGACGTCTTGCGCCAGGCAAAGCTTGCGACTCATCGCCATTCCTTCCCACCGTGACAAACCTGCTCGGACGAACACGATCATCTCACTTGTCAACCCGGAGTAAAGCCGTCCCGACCATCCCGCCTTCCCCGCAGGACCCCCGCGAGCGCCGTTGATCACGAACGTGCGGTTCGTGACGGGGCTCACAGACCTGCTGTGCGGGGGTGTGCGGCCGCGCGTAGGCTCCTGCGCATGCCTCAGCAGACGGCAGTACCTACATCGGCACCCCACGAGGTGGCCACGGCTAGGGATGGAAACGGGCCCATGGACACCTACACTTTGCGCCCCGATCGCTTCGATCGAGCAGGCCAGGATCAACTCGTAGACGTTCGCGATCTACAGGCCGCACTGCCCGGTATCCGCAGGTTGCGGGACTGGGCGCACGACGCGCTCGCGCTGCGACCCGGCGAACGCGCGCTCGACATCGGCTCCGGCACCGGCACGGAGGTGATGGCCTTCGCCGACGCGGTCGGACCGCAGGGATCGGCGGTGGGCGTGGAGCCGGATCCGAACCTGCTCGCCTCCGCGGAACGCCGTGCCGCGCAGACCGGTTCGACGGCCAAGTTCCACTCCGGCGACGCCTACGGCCTGCCGTTCGGCGCGAACAGTTTCGACGCCGCGCTGTGCGAGCGGGTGTTCCAGCATCTGACCGCGCCCGCGCGCGCCGCCAACGAGATCGCGCGCGTGCTGCGCCCCGGCGGCCGCGTCGTGGTGGTGGACAGCGACTGGGGCACGGCGATCGTGCACCCCGGCGAGCGTCAGGTGGTCCGCGAGGTGATCGACACGCTGATCTCCGCGACCACGAACCCCTTCTCCGGCCGCAGGCTGCCCGGCCAATTGACCAAGGCGGGCTTGGTGATCGACGACATCGGCTCGCACGCGCTCGTGCAGGACCGCACCGTCGGCGTCGGCTCCCTGGTGACCCGCATCTCGGCGATGGCGGTGGCGCGCGGCGTGATCACCGAGGAGCAGCGCGCACGGCTGGTCGACGATATCGAGGCGGGCGCGGCCAGCGGCGACATCCACCTGTCGGTGACCATGTTCGCCGTGCTGGCGCACAAGCCGGACTGACCTACGGCGGGCGCGTACCTCGGTGCGCGCCCGCCGCTTTCGGCTACTTGCCGAGCAGTTTCTCGGTGGCCGCCAGCAGTACACAGGTGGCCAGGCCGTCCATCGCCTTCTCCAGCTCCGGCAGCTTCGGGAAGCTGGGCGCGATCCGAATGTTCTTGTCCTCCGGGTCATTCCGGTAGGGGAACGCCGAACCGGCGGCGGTGAGCGCGATGCCCGCGTCCTTCGCCAGCGCGATCACCCGCCCCGCGGTACCCTCCAGGACGTCCAGGCTGATGAAGTAGCCGCCCTTCGGCTCGGTCCAGGACGCGATCTTCGACGCGCCCAGCCGGTCCTCCAGAATCCGCAGCACCAGAGCGAATTTCGGCTCCAGGATGGCGCGGTGCTTCTGCATGTGCGCGCGCACGCCGTCGGCGTCCTTGAAGAAGCGCAGGTGGCGCAGCTGGTTGATTTTGTCCGGGCCGATGCTCTTCTTGCCTGCGTGCCCGAGGTACCAGTCGAGGTTCGCGGTGGAGCCACCGAGGAAGCTCACGCCCGCGCCGGCGAAGGTGATCTTCGAGGTGGACGCGAAAACCAAGGGGCGGTTGGGGTTTCCGGCCGCGGCGGCGAGGCCGAGCACGTCGTACACCGGAGCGGTGGTGTCGGTCAGCGGGTGGACGGCGTAGGCGTTGTCCCAGATCAGGCGGAAGTCCGGCGCGGCCGTTGGCATCGAAACCAGTTCCCGCACAACATCTTCGGAGTAGTTGACGCCGGTCGGGTTGGCGTAGTTCGGCACCACCCACATGCCCTTGATCTGCGGGTCGTTCGCGACCAGCTCCGCGACGGCGTGCGCGTCCGGGCCGTCGTGGTGCATCGGGATCGGGATCATCTCGAAGCCGAGCACCTCGGTGATCGAGAAGTGCCGGTCGTAGCCGGGGGCCGGGCACAGGAACTTCAGCTTCTCCTCCGACGCCCACCGGCGCTCGGAGTCGTTGGTGCCGTACAACATCGCGAACGCGAGCACATCGTGCATCAGCTCGAGGCTGGCGTTGTTGCCGGCGAGCAGGTTGTCCACCGGGATGCCGAGCAGCTCGCCGAAGATCGCGCGCAGCTCAGGAAGTCCGTGCTGGCCGCCGTAGTTGCGGCAGTCGGTGCCGGTGCCGTCGCGGTAGTCGCCGTCGCCGGGCAGGGAGAGCAGGTCGAGGGACAGATCGAGTTGTTCCGGGGAGGGTTTTCCCCTCGTCAGGTCCAGCGTGAGCTTCTCGGTCTTGAGCTTCGCGTAGTTCTCGTGCTGAGTATCGTGCTCGGACACGAGTTCCTCATGGCTCATCAAACCGATCTGCGTTTGCCGGGGCATCCTGGGCAGCCTTTCGAAGCAGCGGGGACGTGGGTTGTGGCCGGACCGATGTGCGGCGGCCGGACGTTCGGCCAGCCGTACGCGTCGTGCCTCGGCGGACCATAGTTCACGTTACTCGTGCGTTGCTCGGATTTGGAGGCGATATTCGCGGCCCGGGCTCCGGCCCGTGCGCTCCCCGAAGATTAGGGGACCCCGCGCACCCGGCAGAGCCCGTTGACCCTTGCTGCCTTCCGGCCCTGGGGGAGTTCACAGGATGCGCGCCGCGCGGGATCCGTGGGCCAGTGTAGCCGCTCTCCCGCACCTCCCCCGCCCCCGGGTACCCCATCCCCTCGCAAACCCAGCCGAACTGGGACTTTCCCCGCCCACCCCCACCCGTTTGGCATCCACCCTTCCCCTACCGGTATGCTGCTCCACGGAGGATTCGCCTAGTGGCCTATGGCGCTCGCCTGGAACGCGGGTTGGGTTAACGCCCTCAGGGGTTCAAATCCCCTATCCTCCGCCACGGCAAACGCCCCTGATCAAGCCTTACAGCTGGTCAGGGGCGTTTCCTTTACATCTCATCCCCCTTGCGAACATTCTTGACTGCCGCAACGCGGTTGCGCGGCGCATTCCGGGGCAGCCGCTCGTTCCCGCGCATGAGGCGTGTCGATCCGCCTCACTCACCGAGAATCCCCGCGCCGCACCGTATTCGGGTTCCGTCGACCACTTCGATCTGATACCTTCTGACCATTATATGTTCTGGTTTTGCGCACGGATTTGAGGAACATTCCAACCAAGAACGGACTCGCAGTGACGCAATCGAGCCCTCTCCACACACCCGTCATCGTCAAGCCCGAGGATGCGGCCGACTACCTGGGCAAGATGGGTATCGCGATTCCCATCATCGATCTGGCCCTCAATGCCGGCGAGGTGACGGCCGGGAACATCACCCGCCACCACCCCGTCACCGCCGCAGGACTCACCCGATGGATCCACATCGTCGGGACCCTGCGTGAAGCACTCGCTGACACCGCCGAATGGATCGGCGACGACCCCCAGAACCGGCCCATATCGAAGCGAATCGACCGCCGGTACACGCTGTCCACCGTCTGCGGCACAGAGCCCACCGGAGTGATCGATCATCCGTCCGGCCCCATGGCGGCTCGACGAAGAGGCCCCGCCACCGCCGAGGCGGTCAACGGCATCGAGCCCCTGATCACTGTCGAAAAGCTTCGCGGTATAGCCACCGCCCACGACGTCGAGCCACCGCCGGGCAATTGGTTCTTGGTCTACCACCGAGCCGAGGACCTTGTTCGGCGCGAAGTATCCTTGCCGCTAGGCTTCGATCGCAATGCGGGACAGTTCACCGGATGGAAGGTGCGGGTCATCCTTGACTCCTGGAAACCGGAAGGCGTCACCAGGCGACCGATCGACGTCGGAGGCGAAGATGTCGACTTCCGAGTCACTGAAGTCGGGTAGGGCCTTCCTCGTCCCCGAGCGGATTCAGATAGCTCGCATGCGCCGGGGAATGACCAAAATCGAATTAGCGCACCAGCTCTCGGTTACTCCCCGGACGATTACCAAATACGAGTCAGGGCAAGCGCCGACGCGGGCCGCCCACAAACTCGGTGAAGCTTTGGATTTCCCCGCCGCGTACTTCGGACGCGGCGGGGCTCCAGTACTCGACGCATCCGAGGTGCGGTTCCGAGCGGCTCGCCGCGCCAGCGCTCGGGAACGTGACGCCGCCGTCGCAGCGGGCGTTTCCGGGGTCGAGATCGACCAGTGGATCTCTGCCCGGTTCACGCTGCCATCGATCGATCTCCCGTCGTTCGCCGGTGATACCGCTGTAGTCGCCGCGCGTCTGTTGCGAGCGGTGTGGGGGCTCGGTACGAAGCCCCTACCCAACCTCGTCCAACTCTGCGAGTCGCGCGGAGTGCGGGTTTACAGCCTGCCTCCGTTCGCGGATGCGGTTGACGCGTATTCGATTTGGCGCGGCGACGTACCCTATGTGTTTCTCGCTCGCCGCAAAACGCCCGAGCGTATCCGATTCGACCTCGCTCACGAGATAGGTCACCTCGTGCTACATGGCGGCGAATCCTGCGAGACGCCGTCGCTGGAACGCGAGGCAGACGCCTTCGCCTCGGAGTTCCTGATGCCCGCCGCCAGCATGATCGAGTACCTTCCGCCCAACCCATTGGTACAGGACGTATTGACCGCCCGAGGGCAATTCAAGGTGTCGGCGATGGCCTTGGCTTTCGCGGCACACAAAGCGGGGAGGCTGTCCGACTGGGCATATCGGCAGATGTGCATTGAACTGTCCGCGCGGGGCTTCCGCAATACGGAGCCGGGCGGTATGTCGAATTATGAGATGTCGCGGGTGTTCCCGCAGGTACTCAGTCGATCGAAATCAGCCAAAGTAAACGCCAGATTGATCGCCACAGAACTGAACCTACCGCTGAGCGATGTGCACGCCCTGACCTTCGGAACCGAGCTTCGGACCGCCCAGACCACAGAGGTCACCAGCGACACCAACCGACAACACCCCACCGGCCGACGCTTGCACGCCGTCTAGACATTCCAGCCGCGCAGGTATGTGGTGCACAAATGTGGCACCTGCCCGGCACATCCAAGGCATGGCTTCGAATGCCTCATACAGCACGCTGTGCGCGCAAAAGTGCCGGTGGTGGTTGCTTCTCGGGTTGATCACGTTCAACGTCGAAGTCATCGAAGAGTACGAAAGCAGATCGATCGGTGACTCGAGACCGAGGAGGCAGGATGTCCGAGCGGGAGCATTGGTATGTCGTTTACGAGCGTGACGTGCTCGGGGTGCCGGGGAAGCCTTGGCCGACGCGGCCGCGTTCGCGATCGTGTCACGAAGTGCAGACCGCGCCCGAGTCGTCTTCGGGGGCGAGGGAGGGGCGGCGGGGGTCGGCGTTGCGGGCGTTTCGGGCCGCTGTGGCGGCGGCGCGGCGGTAGGTGAGGGTCAACCATGCTGTCAGGGCTGCGGCGAGACCGAGGACGGCTAGGAGCAGGGTGGTGGGGGTGGCGTGGAGTTGGGTTTGGGCTAGGGACAGTAGGTAGGGGAGGGCGAAGCCCAGGTAGCTGAGGACCTGGTAGGCGGCGGTGGCGGTGCCGAGACGGTGGGCGGGTGCTACGCGTTGGACCTCAACTAGTCCGGTGAATTGGGTGACACCGTAGGCGACGCCGAGCAGGGCGCAGGCGAGCAGTACGAGGAGTGGGGTCGCGGCGACGGCTGCCCATGCGGCACAGGCGATTCCGCTGAGGACGGGGAGCATGGCGACGGTGAGCGGGCGGGTACGGCCGGGTCTGTTGATCCGTTGTGCGAGGGGTTGAGCCAGCACGCCGGTGAGGGCGGTGAGGGCGGTGGCGACGGCGCCGAACAGCACGCCGTACTCGGCGTGGGTGCGCGCGACGAGCGCGGGCAGGTAGGCGAGGGCGAGTGCGGCGGTGCCGAAAACCCATGGGGCGAAAGGCAAGAGGACGGTGCGCAGGTGTTGGCCGAGTACGGCGGTGTCCTGGTCGGCACGGTCGAGGGGGCCGGTGGCGACGCGCGCCGGGTCGGGCGCTCGGAGCAGGGCGACCGTCGCGACGCACAGCAGAAACAGGTGGGGCACATAGGCGGTGACGGCGGGGTTCGGCAGCCACTGGGCGCAGACGCCGGCGACGAGCGGTCCGGCGCCGAAACCGATCGTCATCGTGACGGTCGCGCGGCGGGGACCGGCCGACGCCCCACCGGATTCGGCCGACAGTTCCTTCAACCAGGCCGCTCCGGTGCCGAACGCGAGTCCGCTCGCCACACCGGACAGCGTGCGGCCGGGCGCCAGCCACACGGTCTCGATGCTGCCGATCATCAACAGCACGGTGGCGAGGGCGGACAGTCCGAGCGCGGCCAGCACGACGGGGCGGCGACCGATGCGGTCGGACACCCTGCCGCCGATGAGCAGCGCCGGAATCAAACCGAGCGCGTACAGCCCGAAGATCGCGTTGACCACGGCCTGCGACAGGCCGAAGCGTTGCTGATACAGCACGATCAGCGGCGCGAATTGGTTTGCGCCCCAGCCGAGCGCGGCCAGGGCCAGCCCGGGGCGCAACCATGCGGTGGTCGGCACCGCGGCCGCGGAACGGAGGTCGGTGAGAGTCATTCATCCACCATCGGCGCCGCGCGACCCGGAGACGAGTGTCCGATCCGACATGGTTAGTATACTTTCGGTCATGAGCGTAGTGGCGCTGGCCCTGTCCGACACCGTGCCGCTGTTCGAGCTGGGCGCGCCGTGCACGATCTTCGGCGCCGACCGCTCGGACATCACCGAGGCGGGCTGGTACGAGTTCCGCGTGTGCGGTCCGCCGAACGTCCGGGTCGACCAATGGTTCCGCGCGGCAACGGAGTTCGGCTACGACGAGCTGGTCACCGCCGACACCGTCGTCGTCCCGGCCTGCCACGACGCGGACATGCGTCCGCCGCGCGATCTGGTCGACGCGGTGCGCGCCGCCTACGACCGCGGCGCGCGGGTGCTGTCGATCTGCACCGGCGCCTTCGTCCTGGCGGAGGCGGGCCTGCTCGACGGGCGGCGGGCGACAACGCACTGGCTGCACACCGCGACCCTGGCGCGGCGGTATCCGCGGGTCACGGTCGACGCGAATGTGCTCTACGTCGACGAGGACCGGGTGCTCACCTCGGCGGGCAAGGCGGCGGGGATCGATCTCTGCCTGCACGTGGTCCGGCGGGACTGGGGCGCGACGGTCGCCAACGAGGTGGCCCGCAGGCTGGTCACCGCGCCGCACCGGGCGGGCGGCCAGGCGCAGTACATCGAGCCGGCGGTGCCCAAACAGTCCTACGACGAGCTGGCGCCGGCCATGGACTGGGCGCTGCGGCACCTGGACGAGCCGATCACCGTCGAGCAACTCGCGCGGCAGGCCAATCTGGGCGTGCGCACCCTGAATCGCCACTTCCGCTCCCGGGTCGGCACGAATCCCTTGAAATGGCTGCAGGATCAGCGGGTACGGAAGGCCCAGCAGCTGCTGGAGCAGACCGATCTCGGCATCGACACCGTCGCCCGGGAGGTCGGGTTCGGCACCGCGGTCGCGCTGCGGCGGCACTTCCGTCAGCGGCTCGACACCACCCCCGACGCCTACCGCCGCGCGTTCAGCGGTGCGACGCGCGAGGGTGCCCGAGGTTAGCAGCGGTCCGTTCGAGAGGTCGCGCGACGAGCGTCGACCGTCGCGAGGACACCGGCGATGGCCGCGATGACCAGTCCTATGTACAGGACGATATTGCCCGCGATGGTTCCGAGGTCGCCCGAGCGGAGGTTGTCGAGGAGGTCGCCGCCGAGTAGGCCGCCGATCATGATGAAGACGGCGACGAGGGTGGCGAGGAGCGGGGTCCAGAACCAGCGGGCACCGAGAACCACCAGGAGCCCGAAGACCGCGATCACGAGGATGCCGGGCGGGAAACCGGGAAACTTGTCCGGGTCGGCGATCCATTGGATCACCAGTCCGAGTATTCCGACACCCAATCCGTAAAGGGACAGTTTCGTATTACCGGGCAATGTCGTCAGGCTAATTCTGTTCATTGTCAATGCCTTTCGTAGCGTTCCGCGCACTCACGGAGGCGGGCGTTCGCCACCACACGGCGGCGATTCCGAAGAAGGTCGCCGCGACGAAGCTCAGCGTCTGGAGCCACGCGGCGAGGAACTCGACCGTCTGCGACGGCGTGACGAGGCGACCGGAGAAATCGGCGTCGGCGAATCCGCCGGCCAGGAAGAAGAGCGACATCACCACCGCCGCCAAGGGGATGTAGCGCCACCGGATCACCGCGACCACGGCGGCGAAGGCGAGGTAGATCAACGGCCCGGGGCCGTCGTAACCCGCAAGGAGACTGCGGGATTCGATGATCTCCGGACCGGCGTCACCGATGGCGGCGAGCACGAGAGCCGCGCACGTCGCGAGAGTGAAGAGCCGCCGTCTGCCTGCCGTTGTGGTCATAGACACACTGTCGGCGAAACGGTATGTCCGGCACATCCGTCGCGCAGCGGATCGGCGCGTACGCCGCTACACGTAGTCACCGCGAATTTCGACGGAACGCAATCGCCGGGGGGCCGAAATACGCGCGAATGCCCTTGCGAGGCTTTCGCTTACGAGCGCCGGTTCAGAACCGGTAAGCCTCGACCTCACCGAGGTAGCGCGCACGAGTGCGCTCATCGATGAACGAGGCCTCGAACGAATTACGTGCCAACGTACGCAAGTGCTCGTCGCTCAGCCCCAACGCATCCCGGACCCCGTCGAGATTCTCCTGCACATACCCACCGAAATAGGCGGGATCATCGGAGTTCACCGTGGCGACCAAGCCGAGTTCGAGCATTAGCCGCAGCGGATGGTCGGTCAGTTTGTCGATCACCCGCAGCCGCACATTGGAGAACGGGCACACGGTCAACGGAATCCGCTCCCGCACCAGCCGCTCGACCAGGGCCGGATCCTCCAGCACCCGGATCCCGTGGTCGATGCGCTCGACGCCGAGCACGTCCAGCGCCTCGGCCACGTACGACGCCGGCCCCTCCTCCCCGGCGTGCGCCACGGCCCGCAGCCCCAGCTCGCGGGCCCGTCGGTACACGGCGGCGAACTTGGCGGGCGGATGCCCGACCTCGGCCGAGTCGAGGCCGACCGCGACGATGCGATCCAGGTAAGGCTCGGCGGCACTCAGCGTCTCTAGGGCGGACTCGGCGGAGAGGTCCCGCAAGAAGCACAGAATGAGCTTGGTCGAGATGCCATACCGTCGCTCGCTGTCGCGCAGCGCCGCCCACAGACCGTCGATGACGGTCGCGAACGGCACGCCGCGAGACGTGTGCGCCTGCGGATCGAAGAAGATCTCGGCGTGCCGCACCCCGGCCGCGCTGGCGCGCACGAGATACGCCTCGGCCAGCTCGGTGAAGTCGCGCTCGGTCCGCAGCACGTCGGTGAGCCGGTAGTACAGGTCAAGGAACGATTGCAGATCCTCGAACCGGTAGGCATCGTGCAGCTCTTGTACCGACGCGAACGGCAACTCAGCGCCGTTGCGCTCGGCCAGCGCGAAGGCGAGCTCGGGTTCCAGCGTTCCCTCGATGTGCAGATGCAACTCGGCTTTCGGTACGGACATCCGGTGATCCTAGCCGTGTCGCGTGTACGCGCCGTCCTGCGCGAACCGGAAAGGCGCTGAACACAGGAAGGCCCCGATCAGCACGAAGCCGATCAGGGCCGTCCGGTATCGAATCGGCGATAGTTACGGGATCAGATCAACCGCCTCCGAGATCCGCTTCGCGACCGCGCGAACGGCATCCGCGAGCAGTCGCCCGAGCGCCGACCCGGCCACGCTGAGCAGAAAGGCTTTTCGATCGCCGTGCCGCCGGTCGGCACCCCGAGGCCGATCACTCTGCGTCGGCCGAGGCGTCTGTCCGTCGCCCGGGCTGGGTGACAATTCGGCCTTACCGGCTTCCGGATCACGGGTGTCATGGGAGACCATAGTGGTGGGCCCTCTCTGAGTCGGCCTGACCGAGGTGGGCCCGCACCGTCGCCTTCCAAGTTCCGATGCGGGTCCCACCCCCGGCGACTGCCGCGCCGGCAGCCGTACCGCTATTCAAGAGCGGGGACAAATTTCCTGTCTACTCCCCGAAGTTCCCCCGTTTCAGGCATATTCGAGACGTCCAGTGGGAGAACATTGTCCCCGGCCCGGCTCTACAATTGCCCGGCACGAGACTGATGAGGGACAACTCCACGGCCTGGAGGACTGCATGGGGGAGCACCAGCGCGTCGGTCGGCCCCTGCGGACCGATCCGGAGCAATTCCCCGCCGATCTACCCGCGACAACGCGAGAACTCAATGCCGAGCTCAACAAGCTGCTGACCGACGCGGGCCTGACCCACAAGCGGGTTGTCGAGCTGACCGACGGATTGGATCTGACGGACAAACAGCGCGCCCGCCAGATGGGCGAGACCCCCGGCGGACCCTCGCGAGAATTCTTCGACGCGATCATCGCCACCGCGGCGGACAAACTCGGTCGCCGCGTCGAGGATCTCCTCGAAATATTTCTCCCGCTGCGCGAACGAGCGCAGGCGGACATCCCGGGAGGCAAACTCCCGCAGCGCGATCCACTAGTTCCCCCGGCCCCCGATTCGACCGGACAATCCACCTCGGCTATCGGACAGGGCAGCCTGACGGACAAGACGGCTTGGCTGCTGACGCTGCTGTGTGACGGAAAGGAGGCCGACGCCGCCGAGCAACTGCACGAGGTTAGCGGTCCGGGTGACTCGCTGCTCCCCGCGGCCCTGGTCGAGGTGGGTCGCCGGCTGCCGGGTGCGGTCGCCGCCCTGCTGGACGCGGTCTGCGAACGCGAGGGCGACCAGCTCGGCGCGGAACTGTACGAGGCGATCCGAAACCTCGACGAGGAGGTGGCCGAGCGGATCGCCGCGGTCCCCTGGCGCGAGAAGCCCGACCCCCCGGAACCGGAGCACAGCATCCTGGACACCGATCCGGAGCTCCTGTTCGGGCGGCGAATAGCCGCGGTGATCCGGCGTGGCGACAGCGGGCAGGCGAGCCGGGAGGTCGTGGCGAAGATCTACGACTCGCGCGGCACGCGGGAGAGCATTCTCAGCGGACTCATCGAGATCGACGCGGACGGACCGCAACTGGTCAATATGCTGCTCTCATCGATGGCCAAGTCCCATCGCGAGCAGATGGTCCTCTGCGTCGTTCAGCTCCTGCGGGCCGCGCGGACGATCGAGGGCAAAGCCCTGCTGCGCGGTTTCGACAACGCGCTCTCGACCGAGCTGCGCGCGACGATCCTGCTGCTGCTCAGCCACACCAGCAGGCTCCCGAACACGCACGGCCCCAGCGCAGGCTTCACCGACCTCCGCGGCTTCTTGGCCGCCGCGACCCCATCGCGGCTGATCACGGCGCTGACCGAGGAGGAGATCCTCTGCGCCGAGGGTTTGGCGGCGGGTCACCTGGTGGAGGCGGTGCCCGACTTCGGCTCGATCCTCGGGCGGATGACCTCCGCCCGCTTCAACGAGACCGCGACGCTGCTGGCGCGCGCCCTGGTCGATTGGGAGACCCGTGCGGGCACACCCGGTGTGCCGGAGCGGTATTGGCCGGTGCAGAACCTGGCCGACACCATGCTGAACATGACCTCGGGCAGCCAGCTCACCGGGGCGATTCTCAAGAGCCATCCCGAAAGCGGCACGCTGCTCTTCCACGCCATGCAGTGGCTCGACCACCCGCAGTTCCCGGTGCTGCTGGAGGCGCTGGCCAACCACGTCACGATCGAGGCCCTGGCCGACACCCTCATCTCCGTCAACGAGGATCTGCGCCGGCTGCGAATCTTCGAGAAGCTGGTCACGCAGACGGCGGCGGGCGCGGAGCCGATCATCCGCAGCGTGGTCAACCATCCGATCGCCGCGACGGCGCTGTTGTCGCCGGCGCGCAAATACGCTCCGCCCCTGGCCGAACGGCTCTCCGCACTGCTCGGCGACGATCGCCGGCCGCCCTCGACCGACCACCGGAAGGTCGCGGTGCACATCGAAACGCCGCGGCCGGAGTGGTTCGAGGCGGCGGCCCAGGTTTCCGGGAGCGCCCGGTCGGACGAGACCGTGTCCGTGCCGCCGCGGCGAGAGGCCTCGCCCGTCGCGGTGTTCGGCGCCGCCGTTCCCGTCGAGCGCGCGTCCTCGCGCTTCCCGCGGGCGTACGGGCCGGGGGTGCCGAACGCCGACGCGGTCGGCAATGGTGCGGTCGGCCAGCCGGAGACCGCATCGCCCGCTGCGGGCAACTCGTCGGCCGCGCCCTCCCGGTTCCCGCGTGTTCCCGCACCGCAGACCGCGACGGCCCAGGCACCCGGGGGCGCGGGCACTGCGGAGCGGGATCCGGCCCCGCACTCGCCGTTGACTGCTTCGGCCACCGGGGTATCTCCCGCGAAAGACGTCGCCGACTCGGTCGAGCAGAGCCGATCGATCCCGCCAGCCCGAGGCGCGTAATGGCTTGCGGGACAGGAACTACCGAGGTTCAGCCGATCGTGTAGATCCAGATTCCGGGAGTCATCAGTTCGCCGGTGGCCGACCATCGGTATACCCGGCCCATACCTGTCCCTTCGTAGCCGCGCAGATAGTCGATCAGGTCGGCGCGGGTTCGGTGGCCCGCCGCGATGCCGCTCAGGGCGATGGTGGCCAGATCATAGGCCTCCACGCCGTTCCAGCCCGCGCCCTGCGTGTTCAATGTCCGGAAGTCGAAGTAGAACTTGCCGGTGACCGGCGCGCAGGTGCAGGGGATAATCGCGCCGAGGGCCGAATCTCGCGCCTGGACAGGGAAATCCGTGCTGAGAGCACCCTCGGTGGTGACGAAAGCCGCCGTGACGCCGCCCTGTTTGAGCTGCTGGACGAGCGCGGCCGCTTCGGCGGCGTAGCCGGAGTAGAGCACCGCGTCCGGCTTGGCGGCGGCGACCTTGCTCACCGCGGCACCGAAGTCCCGGTCCCCCTGTTTGACGTCCGCGCGGCAGCCGGCGTCGGCCGCCGGCCCCAGGGTGGCGACGAGGTCGTGGGCCATCCCCTTGCCGAACCCCGAGTCGTCCCGGATCACGCAGATCTTACGGAAATGCGCTGTGTCGATGAGGTATTTGCCCAGGGCACGGCGGTACACGTCGGTGGTCGCCATGCCGCGGAAGAAGCCGCGCCAGCCACGGGAGGCCTCGACCGGAATGTACCCCGGAAACAGCACGGGCAGTCCCGCATCGCTGAAAGTGCCTCCCGTGAGCTGGATCTCGGAGGACGACGGGCCGACAAGCGCGACTATCGACGGGTCGCTCACGATCTGTCGCGCGACGTCGGCCGATGTCTGCGGGAATCCGCCGGTGTCGAATTCCCGTACGGTGACCTGACATTCGGAGTTCGCCGCGTTGAACTGATCGACCGCCAGTTTCACCCCGCCGAGCAGGCCGCGCGAGCCGGTCGGGTCCTTTCCGGTGAACGGCGCGGTCGAGGCGATGGTGATCGGCGCGCAGGTGGCCTTTCCGTCACCCGCCGGGCTGACGGCCTCGTTCGGTCGCGCGACCTCCCGTCCTTCGGCGTCGATCTGCATCAATGGACGAAACGGTGCGGGACCGCCGGTGGTCCCGGGGGCGACGGCTCCGCTCCAATCGATCGGCTGCCGCGCAACGGGCACTGACCGGGGCACGCCGGTGTCCGACGTGGAATCTCTTGTTGCCCAAAGGATTCCGAACACCAGGACCAGGACGACAACCATCGCAGATACCGCGATGCCGACGCGACGTCTGGTTCCTCCGGCCTTACGTGGCGGTTGGGCGTCTCGGGGAGGCACCGTCGGCTGATCGCGTTGAGTGGGCAACGCGAACGAGTTGGCCGGCGCCAGCGCCTGTCTCGCCGCCGCCGCGAACTCGGAACAGGTCGCGAATCGGTCGTCGGGCTGTTTGGCCAGCGCCTTCGCCAGCACGTCGTCGACGCCCGGGGGCACGGCCGCCCGGAGGCTGTGCAGTCGCGGCGGCGGGTGTTGCAGGTGCCCCGCGATCATCGCGGCCGGGCTGCTCGCCGCGAACGGCGACGAGCCCGACAGCAGCCAGAACAGGCTGCACGCCAACGAGTATTGATCGGACCGGTGGTCGACGGGGACGAACGACAGCTGCTCCGGCGACGCGTACGCCAGCGTGGCCGTGAGCGCGCCGGACTCGGTCAGCTGATGGGAGTCGTCGCGCAGCCGGGCGATGCCGAAGTCGGTCAGCAGGACTCGCTCGTCCTGCCCGGCGGTCGCGCGGGCGAGCATGATGTTCGCCGGTTTCACGTCTCGGTGCAGTACACCCGAGGCGTGCGCGTAGTCCAGCGCCTTCGCCGTCTCGGCGATGATCTCCACCGCTCGCTCCGGCGAGAGGGACCGCTGGTCGATGTGGGCGGTGTCGACCCCGTCGACGTACTGCATCGAGATCCACAGCAGGCCCTCGTCGATGCCGCGGTCGTACACCGTCACGATGTTCGGGTGGTCCAGGCGGGCGACCAGATCCGCCTCCCGCTCGAACCGGGCACGAATATCGTTGTCGGCGTACAGTTCCGGATCGAGCAGCTTCAACGCGGTCAGCCGCGGTAGGCGCGGGTGCTGCGCCAGATACACCGCCCCCATGCCGCCACGGCCCAGCTGACGCTTGATCACGTATCCGGCGAAGACCTCACCAGCGCGCAGCATCGAGCCCCCTGAGACCTAGAGTCCGCCGAACCGGCCAGCGCTCGACCCAATTCACCGCGGGTAGCACCGACGAGCCGCCGTCCCCTCGGAACGATCTCGCCCGCCGAACTCATCCTAGCTTCGGGATATGTTGGTGCACTGAATAATCTGTGGCGCGGACCGCTTGCCCGGCCGCTACCCAGTGCGTGGGGTGCCGACGGACGACACCCCACGTGAATCCCCTACTCCCCCAGGAACACCGGGAGCTGGCGGTGGCCGTTGGAGACGAAACTGCCTACCGGCTGCAACTCCGACGGGTCGACCGCCAGCCGGAGGCCGGGGAAGCGGGCGAAGAGGGCGGGCAGCGCGATGGTCGCCTCGAGGCGGGCCAGCGGGGCGCCGATGCAGTGGTGCGCGCCGTGGCCGAAGGACAGGTGGTCCTTGTTGGTGCGGTGGACGTCGAACTGGTCGGCCGTCGGGCCGTGCAGCTTCGGGTCGCGTCCGGCGCCCGCGTAGGAGGCGAGAATGGCGTCCCCCTTGGGAATCCGGATGTCGCCGACGTCGATGTCGTCGACGGCGTAGCGCAGCGGCAGGTGCGCTACCGGCGCCTCGTAGCGCAGCGTCTCCTCCACCACGTCCGACCAGGGCACCCGCCCCTCGACCACGTCCGCGCGCTGCTCCGGATGGGTCAACAGCGCGACGATCGCCTGATCGAGCAGGTTGACCGTGGTCTCGTGGCCCGCGTTGATGACCAGCATGAGGGTGTCGACGAGCTCCTTCTCGACCAGTTGCGAGCCGTCCTCGTCGCGGGTGGCGATCAGGACGCTCGTGACGTCGTCGCCGGGGGTCTCGCGCCGGTAGGCGACGAGTTCGCTGATGAGCCGGTACATCTCGAGATAGTTGGCCTGGGCCTGCTCGGGAGTGAACGAGGTGTCGAAGAACCCGTCGACACATTTGTGCAGGCTCGCGCCGAGATGCTCCGGCACGCCCATCATCTCGGTGATCACCTGGATCGGCACCGGGTAGGCGAAACCCGCGCGCAGATCCACCGATTCGCCCGGCAGGGTGGCCGCCAGCGCGTTCAGCAGGTTCTCGGTGATCTCCTCGATCCGCGGGCGCAGCGCCGCGGTGCGGCGGTGGGTGAACGCGGGCGAGACCAGTTTGCGCAGCCGCCGATGGTCCGCGCCGTAGGCGGTGAACATGTTGTCCACCGCGACCCAGGGCAGCAAAGGCCACGCCTCGGTGATCTCGCCGTTGATGAACGAGGTCCAGTGCTGCCGAGGGTCTTTGGACACGCGCGGATCCGCGAGCAGGCTCTTGAGCACGGCGGCGTCGGTCGCCGACCACGCGGGCACGCCGCCGGGTAACTCCACCACCGCGACGGGCCCCCGCGCGCGGATGCGCGCGGACTCGCCCTGGATATCGGCTCCGGTCGTGTCCAGAACTATCGGTTCATGCTCCATCGGACGCTCCTTACATCATGTTCAACGGAGGGGACTTGGGGAAGACGACCGGCAGCGCCGCGACCGCGCGGTGGAAAGGCCCTGGCCGCCAGTCCAATTCGTCCACGGGCACCGCGAGTTCCATCTCGGGCAGCGCGTCGAGCAGCTGATCGATGGCGTCCTGCACGATCAGGTAGGCGACCGACTTGGCCGGGCAGGCGTGCGGCCCGGCCGCCCACGCCAGGTGCGAGCGGTTGCCGGTGCGGTCACCGCCGCGGATCTCGGGGTCGTTGTTGCAGCCCGCGAGGCTGATCAGCACGGGCTGGTGCGCGGGCAGCCAGTTGTTGTCGATCAGGATCGGCTGCCTCGGGTAGGAGGTGCAGAAGTTCGCCATCGGCGGGTCGTTGAACAGCACCTCGTCCAGGGCGTCGCGGGTGGACAGGCTGCCGCCGAGCACGTCGCCGCCGAAGCGGTCGTCGGTGACCATGAGCAGCAGCGTGTTGATGATCAGGTTCTGCTGCGGCTCGATGCCCGCGCCGTAGAAACTGATGAGCTGGCACAGCATCTCGGTGTCGTCGAGTTCGGCGGGGTGATGTGCCAGCCGGGAGGTTACGTCGTCGCCCGGCTCCGCGCGCCGCAGGCCGATCAGCTCCAGCAGCGCCTCGCTCAGCATCTGCATGCCCTGCGCGGCGTTCACGGTGTCGAAGAGCGCGGCCATGCCCGTCGCGACCCGCTGGCCGAGCTCCGCCGAGCAGCCGACCATCTGGTTGAGCACCTCGAAGACGAGCGGGAACGCGTACTGGGTCACCAGGTCGGCCGAGCCGGTCTGGCAGAACCCGTTGATCAGCGGGATGGCGATCCGCTCGACGGTGGCGTGCAGGGCGTGCAGGTCGATTCCGTCGATGGCGTAGGTGTAGGCCTGACGGTAGCGCGCGTGCGCGGCGCCGCTGTTGCGCAGCGCGTTCGGGTACCACTCCATCATCGGTTTGATGGGCGAGTCGTCGGGGATGCTCTGCTGCCACGTCCGCGGATCGGCCGGAAAATGCTCCGGGTCGTTGAGGATTCGCAGCGCGGTCTGATAGCCGACGACCAAGGTGGCGGGCACGTCCGGGGCCAGCTCGATCGGCGCCAGCGAGCCGTACCGGCGGCGCATGTCGGCGTAGGCGCGATGCGGATCGGCCGCGAACTCCGGCGTGTGCAGGCGCACCCGCGGGCCATCGGTATCGATGGGCGACCCGTGCTGCACGGGGCAGACGCCGGCCACGGCGGGATCGGACGTGGTGAACGGTGACGTGGTCAAAGACGTGACTCCAGACGGTGGTTGCGCGGGCACGTGTCTCGGCCACGTGCCTGGGGAAAGGTCGGAGGTGTACCGGATGCCAACCGACCATAAATGACCACTGCTAACGAGTGCACGCCGAGGACCGGAATACTGTGTGGCAACCGCTGATTCACCGTGTCCACCTCACAGTCCGTGCAGGCCAGGCGATTACGGTGTAGAGAAGCCGAATCAGCCCGCCAAGTCCCCGCAACCGCCCACAACCTGACGGCCCACTCACGGTAGCAGCATTGCGAGAAAGTCTCTCTCGATGCGGCATGGTCGTCGGTGCGGTGACTGCGACGCGGTGCGAAACCCTCCGAGCAGCAGTGGAATCGGGTATGGGCCGCTACTTGCCCTGACTGTCAGGCAAACCTCACGATGGAATGGATGTGGGCGCTCGAAAGCTCGTCGTCGGATGTCTCGAAGGCCCGGAAGCTGTTCGAACGATGCGGTCCTAGGCATGCGGCAAGCCGCGCAGGATCAGTCGACCTTGTAGAGCCAGGTTCGGGGCGTTGCCAGGTCGCCGGTGGCGGACCACTGGTAGTCACGGGCGAGGCCGGGGCCTTGATAGGCGCGCAGGTAGTCGGCGAGGGCGGTGCGGTTCGCGTGGGCGGAGGTTATGCCCTTCAGCAGGATGGTGGTCAGGTCGTAGGCTTCGACGGAACTCGGGCCGGGCGGCCGGCCGTTCAGGGCCTGGTAGTCGGCGGCGAACCGTGTCACCACCGGGGCACAGGAGCAGGACACGATCGCGCCGCTGGCCGAATCACCGGCCTGGGCAAGGAAATCCGGGGTTACGGTGCTTTCGGCGGAGATGAAGGGTGCGGTGACGCTCGCTCGTCGCAGCTGTGGCAGCAGCGCGGCGGCCTCTTCGGCGAAGCCGGAGTAGAAGACGGCGTCCGGGGCGGCGGCGGCGATGGCCGCGGTGACCGAGGCGAAATCGCGTTCACCCCTGCCGATCTCGACGGCGCAGGACGGGTCGGCGGCGGAGCCGAGGCTGGAGACGGCGCTTCCGGACAGGCTTCTCCCATAGCCGGACCGGTCCTGGATGACGCAGATCTTGCGGAAATGCGCGGTGTTGACCAGGTACTTCGCCAAGGCGGTCCCCTGCGCGTCGTCGGCGGCCAGGCCGCGGAAGAAGGAGTGCCACCCGTTGGTGGACAGTGCGGGGTCGGTGGCCGACGGGGTGAGGAACGGCAGTCCCGCGTCGTCGAAAATCTCTCCCACCCGCTGAATTTCGGTGGAGAACACCGGGCCGATCAGCGCGGCGATCGACGGATCGCGCACGATCCGCGCGGCTACGTCGGCGGCCGGTTCGGCACCCCCGAGGTCGAATACGCGCAGCTTGACGTGGCAGTCCGGGTTCGCTTCGCTGAACTGGTCGACCGCCAGTTTCATCCCGCCGTAAACGCTGTGCGGCGTGCCCGCTGTCGTGGCGATGGCCACCGGCGCGCACGTCGCATGTCCATCGCCCGCCGGCGTGATCGCCGCGCTGGGCTTCGCCACTTCCTTGCCCTGCTGGTCGATCTGCGTCAACGCCTCCAGGGCGCGCGGTGCTCCGGCCGTGCCGGGAGCCAGGGCGCCCGACCATTCGATTGCCTGCGGAGTGCCCTGCCCACCGCGCGACGCCGTGTTATCCGACGAGGAATCCGTGTTCGCCCAGACAACGCCGATAACGATGGCGGACACCACAAGCAGCGCCGCACCCGCAATCCCTATGTTCCGCGGACCCCGCTGGGCAGGCCGCGACTTCCCTGACTCCGCCTGGTTCGGTTCCGTCCAGGACGCGCGACCGCCCGGCTCCTCCCACAACGTCCGACCGTCCGTCGCGGTGGTGCGGGTCGTCTGCTCGCGTGGAACCCCGGCTCCCGCAACGTCACTCGGTGGCACCCAGGTCTGCGGCACGGTGGGTGCGGCGGGGCGGATTGCCGCTGCGCCTGGCGGGCCGGTCAATGCTTCGCGGACCGCGGTGGCGAATCGCGAGCAGGAGTCGAAGCGGTCGCCGGGCCGCTTGGCGAGGGCTGTCGCCAGTACGTCGTCGAGGGCGGAGGGCAGGTCGGCGCGGCGGCCGCTGATCGGCGGCGGTGGGTGTTGCAGGTGTCCGGCGATCATGGCGGCGGGGTTGTCCCCGGTGAACGGCGCCGTGCCGGTGAGGAGCCAGAAAAGGGTGCAGGCCAAGGCATATTGGTCGGCGCGGTGATCGACCGGGCTTGCGGACAGCTGTTCGGGCGACGCGTAGGCCAGCGTCGCGGCGAACGTGCCGGTGCGGGTGAGCTGATGGGCATCGTCGCGGAGGCGGGCGATGCCGAAGTCCGTCAGCAGAACGCGCTCGTCCTGGCCCGCCGTCGCGCGGGCCAGCAGGATGTTGGCGGGTTTCACGTCGCGGTGCACGACGCCGACGGCGTGCGCGTAGTCGAGCGCCTTCGCCGTCTCGGCGACGATCTCCACCGCACGTGCCCGCTCCAGCGTGGCGAGATCGAGCGCCCCGGCGTCGATACCGTCGACGTACTGCATCGAGATCCAGCGGACGCCCTCGTCGACGCCGCGGTCGTACACCGCGACGATATTCGGATGGTCCAGCCGCGCGACCAGTTCCGCCTCCCGCTCGAACCGCGCGCGCATCTCGTCGTTGGCGTGCAGGTCCGGACTGAGCAGCTTCAACGCGATCCGCCGCGGCAGCCGCGGGTGGCGCGCGAGATACACCGACCCCATGCCACCGCTACCCAGCTGGCGTTCGATCACGAACCCGGCGAAAACCTCACCAGCGCGCAGCATTCCGTCCTCTCCGGCGTCGAGACCGGCTGAATCGGCTCGCTCCCCCGCAGGCACGTCGTCACAGCTGACCCGGTCGTGCACTCGCGCCATCGTAACCTGCGCGATTACCGTCCCGATGCCCCTGAGTCCGCTGGCCGAAGCTCGTTGTGCTGCCTCGAAAACTCCGTTGACCAGGGCACACTATTCCGGGAAGCTCGAGCCGTGCACCGGAATACCGATACGGTCGGTCTGGAACCCCTCACGGAGGGCAACCTCGCGCTGCTGCTCGACGCGGCGGTCGCCGAGGCGCACCCGCTGGAGGTGATGCCTCCGATAGCCGGTGCGCCCGGCTGGAATGCTGAGCGCCGCCGGGCATTTCTCGAATTCCATCGCGGGCGAGCACTGGCGGATCAGCCGGTCGAGTACACCTATGTGATCACGGTCGGCGGCCGGGTCGTGGGCGCCGCGCGGTTGCAGCCGGGCGAGGCCGGCCTCGAGGCGGGGGTGTGGATCGGCCGCTCCGATCGTGGGCGCGGCGTGGGCGGCGTCGTCGCCGAGCGGCTGCGTGCGATCGCGGCGGAGATCGGCGCGCGGCGGATCGTCGCGGTGACCACGGTCGGCAACACGGCGGCGCGCAGGCTGCTCGGGGCGGCGAACTCGACGGTCGACGGTGACACGGTCACGGCGACGGTGGCGCTCGAGTAGCGACACTCGGAAGCCCTGCGGCAGAGCGGAATAGCCGGGCCGCACCGAATCGCCGTCGTATGCGCGGATGCTATGAGTCCGGCGGGGCTCGGTCTACTGTGCCGACTGGTTCTCATACCAGCGCGGGCCGCTCTCGCGATACGCAGGCCCGCGGCCACACTTCTGCGCCCGGTTGTGCAGGGGCGGTCATCGACGGATGGGGAGAGACAGTGCACGAATACGGTTCGCCGGCGCTCGCCCGGCGATCGTTGTTGACCGCGTTGGCCGTCGGGTCGGTCGCGGTGGGGGTCTCGAGCCGATTCGGCACGGGCTCGGCAGGCGCTGCCCCTTCGGATTCCACGGTCGGCCTGCGGATCGATGTGGCCGGCGGCCACGGGGTCGGGCCGACGGCACTGGCATCCTTCGACGCCGCGCTGCGGGCGGTCGGCGTGGCCAATATGAACCTGATTCACCTGTCCTCGTCGATTCCGTCCGGCGCCGAGGTGGCGCGGACGGACCGGATTCGCCGGCAGCTCGCCTGGGGTGACCGCCTCTACTGCGTCTACTCCTCGAGAACCGCCAAGACCCCGGGCGAGCATGTCGCCGCGGGCCTGGGGTGGGTGCAGCGCGAGGACGGCTCCGGCGCCGGCTTGTTCGTCGAGCACGATGCCCCGACCGGCGCGCAGGTCGAGCTGTTGATCCGGGCCAGCCTGGGCGACATGACCGCCGCGCGGGACGAGGCGTTCGGCCCGGTGCAGCTGTGTGTCGCCGAAGCCCAGTGCGTCGCGGCCCCGGCCACCGCGCTGGTCATGGCCGCCTATCAAACCAGCTCCTGGGATTGAGCACGCGAAAGGTGAACGCGGCGTGCGCACTCCGGCGCGCCGCGGGGAGTCGGTCCGCCTACCCTGGCGGCCATGCCGCAATGGAGTCACAACAGCTTCTACCATCGGTTTCTTCTTCGCCGACTGCCTGACCCGTGCGGACGGGTGCTCGACGTCGGCTGCGGGGCCGGTGAATTCGCGGTCGAGTTGGCGCGCCGCGCCGACCGGGTCGACGCCATCGATCGGTCGCCGGTGATGATCGAGGCCGCGAAGCAGGCGACGCCCGGCAATGTCACCTGTGTCCTCGGGGACGTGCTCGAGCAACCGCTGCCCGCGAACTCCTACGATGCGATCGTGTCGATCAGCACGCTGCACCACATGCCGCTCGACCGGGCGCTGCCGGTGCTGGCCGACGCGCTGCGGCCCGGCGGGGTGCTGGCCGTCGTCGCGCTGCCGCGCGCGGACCTCCCCCGCGAACTGCCGGTCGAGATCTTGGCGGCGGCCGGTCACCGGGTGCTCGGGCTCGCCTTCGCCGTGCTGCGGAAATTCGGGCGCGGTGATTGGTATGCCGTAGCGCCGACCCACGACGTCATGCCGGTGGTTCTCGATCCGCCGTTGACGACACGTCAAGTGCGGCGGCAGGCGGCCGAGGTACTGCCAGGGGCACGGGTGCGGCGGCTCGTCTACTGGCGGTATGCGTTGGTGTGGCACAAGCCTGCCGACGGTTAGATCGAATGTCGTTGCGGAACAATCATTTCAGGCCTCGAACCTCGTCCAGTGCGGCGCGCAGCAATGCGGCGTAGGCGTCGATGTCCGGCACCGTCGCGCTGTCGGCGTGGAGCGAGATCGTGACGGTGTCGCCGAGTCCGTGCACGCCGTGAGTCAGTCGCATCACCGAGCCGATCGCTGGGAAACCGGCGGTGTAGCGGACCAGGCCGCCGCCGAAGGACAGGTTCGCCGGGCCGCGGTGGACGCTGGAGACGACGGTGTGACCGGCGATGGACCCGGGGACCGTATCGAGTGGGTACCGGTCGATGTCGCGGCGGAGCAGCGGGGCGGGGACGACGGACGTGACGCGGTCTTGGGCCGCGAGCAAGGGGTGCAGGGCGCGGGTTCGGCGAGCGGTCATGTCCGCGGTGATCTTGTCCGCTCGGGTGCACAGGTCGGGTTCGTCGATGAAGAGATCGATGCTCAGGCTGCGGTAGTTGTTGCGCGCGTTGGGCATTGCGGTCGCCGACAGTGCCATGGGCACTTGTGCGCCGAGCCGCTCCACCGGTTCGCCACGTTGTTCGAGGTAGCGCGGAAGCGCGATCGAAACGGCGGTCAGGACGACCACGGTCACCGTGCGTCCGGGAAGGCGCAATGCATCGGCGTGGCACACGAGCATTCGGATCAGGTGTGCTGAATTCGGTTCGGCGCACTCGTGATTGATCAGGCTGGGCGGAAAACCGGGGCCGGGCGGCGGTAATTCGCCTTTCGCGGTGAGCTCGGCCAGTTCCTGCTGAGCACGGAAGGCCTTGTAGCCTCGGAATGCTGTGCGGGCGACCTGAATCGGCATTCGAGGAAGTGAGAGCGCAAGACTTGCCGGGACGGAGCGGCGCAACGCGGACGTCGAGGAAATCCCAACTCTTTTCGCGGTGGCGAACCGACTTGTGGCTGGTGCGCCGCGAGCGCTCGAATTCGCGGCGCCATCGACCGCTGGTTCCGTCTCGAACAACGCACGCGCGATCTCGGCGGCGCGCCGGCCATCGGCGAGGGCGTGCGACATCTGGAGAACGGCGACGAGCGCCGGGCTCGCGTCCGGCTGCGCGGGCGCGTCGACGACACCGCGGAAGACGTGCAACCGCCATGGCCGCACCGCGGCGTCCACCCCGGTGTCGACCACCTCGCCGAGCGCGGCCTGCAGATGCGCCCAGTCCGGCTCCGGCAGCACATGCTCGATGAACTGGTCGGAGCGGAACTCGCATCGCACCCACGACGGATAGTCGAGATTCCCCGGCACTGCCCGCGCCCGGACCCGCAGGTCCGGGATCCGCGCGCTGCGCTCGGCGACGACATCGCGCAGTTGCGCCGTGGGACAGTCCGTATCGGTGAAGCAGTACAGCAGGAACAGATCGTTGCGCGTACGAGCCGACAGCCAGTACATCGTCGCGTCCTGCGGTGCCATCGAGCTCACCGCCCGACCCTATCGAAACCTCGCTGGACGGGCGGTTACCGGCGCGGTCGCGACGCCGGTGAGCGCACTCGAGCATTCCCGAATGATCTTGATTCGCAGACAGATCCGGAAAAAGCTCTCGATTCCGCGAGAATCACCTGCTACCGTCTGTAGTAGAACGCATACCACTCTCCCAGGGGCGGGGTGTCGACCATGGCAAACCAACTCGGTCGCAAGGTCAGCGCGCAGGCGAGCTCCGCCGACGAGCGATATCAGGCCGCGAATTTTCTCAAGCGGTCGATCAACAAGGTGTTTCCGACGCACTGGTCGTTCCTGCTCGGCGAGATCGCGTTGTACAGCTTCATCATTCTGCTGCTCTCGGGCGTCTACCTGACGCTGTACTTCGATCCGTCCATGACCGAGGTCGTCTACAACGGCTCCTACCAGCCGTTACGCGGCGTCACCATGTCGCGGGCGTACGAGACGGCGCTGAACATCTCGTTCGAGGTGCGCGGCGGACTGTTCGTGCGGCAGGTACACCACTGGGCCGCTTTGCTTTTCGCGGCGTCGATCATCGTGCACCTGTTCCGGGTGTTCTTCACCGGCGCGTTCCGCAAACCGCGTGAGGCGAACTGGGTGATCGGCGCGCTGCTGCTGATCCTGGCGATGTTCGAGGGCTACTTCGGCTACTCGCTGCCCGACGACCTGCTCTCCGGCACCGGACTGCGGGCGGCGTTCTCGTCCATCACGCTCGGGCTGCCGGTCGTCGGAACCTGGCTGCACTGGCTGATGTTCGGCGGCGACTATCCGGGCAACATCATCATTCCGCGCCTGTTCATCGCGCACGTGCTGCTGTTCCCCGGCATCATGCTGGCATTGATCGCGGCGCACATCGCCCTGGTCTGGTACCAGAAGCACACCCAGTTCCCCGGCCCGGGCCGCACCGAGAACAACGTGGTCGGCGCCCGCATCGTCCCGGTGTTCTCGCTGGATCAGGGCGCGTTCTTCGCGTTCACCCTCGGCATCGTCGCCATCATGGGCGGCCTTTTGCAGATCAACCCGATCTGGAACATGGGCCCGTACAACCCCTCGCAGATCTCCGCGGGTTCGCAGCCGGACTTCTACATGATGTGGACCGACGGCATGATGCGCCTGATCCCGCCGTGGGAGCTGTATCTGGGCCGCTACACCGTGCCGGCCCCGGTGTGGGGCGCGCTGATCATGGGTCTGGTGTTCACGGTGCTCATCGCCTATCCGTGGATCGAGAAGCGGCTCACCGGCGACAAATTCGTGAATCACAATCTGCTGCAACGCCCCAGGGACGTGCCCGTGCGCACCGCCATCGGCGCGATGTCCATCGCGTTCTACGTGGTGCTCACCCTCTCGTGCGTGAACGACATCGTCGCCTACAAGTTCAACGTCTCGCTGAACGCGACCACCTGGACCGGCCGCATCGGCATCCTGCTCATCCCGCCCCTCGCCTACTTCCTCGCCTACCGAATCTGCCTCGGCCTGCAGCGCGGGGATCGCGAAGTGCTCGGGCACGGCGTCGAGACGGGCGTGGTCAGGCGCCTCCCGCACGGTGAGTACATCGAGATCCACCAGCCCCTCGGCCCCGTCGACGACCACGGCCACCCGATCCCGCTGGAGTACCAGGGCGCCCCGGTCCCGAAGAAAATGAGCAAACTAGGCGCCGCGGGCAAACCCGGCACCGGCGGCTTCTTCCGCGCCGACCCCTGGCAGGAGTCCGAACGCAACCTCGAAACCGACCACGCCGAAGAACGCCGCCAACTCGCGGTGCTCCGAAATTACCAGGAACGCGGTAGCCGAGACGGAAACGTTCCCAACGGAAACGGGTCGACGGGTAAGCCGGTTTAAGGCGTCCCCGGCAACTGTTCGTACTCGCCTACCGCTGCGACGGCATCCCCGCTCTGGCCTCGCCAATCCGCCAGATCGTCACGGATATCGAGCGTATCCGGATGATCGGACCCCAACACCCGTACACAATCGGCGAGAAGGAACTCGAATTCTGCTACCGCTTCCTGTGGCTCGCCGCTCATACCGCGCCAATGCGCCAAGCAGCCGCGGATCAGGAAGACTTCCACGTCGTCAGGTCCGACAGCCTCGGCAGTATCGGCGAGCAGGCACTCGAAACCAATCACCGCGGCATTCAGGTCACCGGTCTCGCCCAGCCAATGGGCGAGGTGGAACCGCGCTACGCGGCAGTCGGGATGGGCCGTGCCCAGGGTCTCCACGAAGAGCGGAAGCCAAGCGGCCCACAAGTCTCGATTGTCCGCAGCCCGCACGGTCTCGGAATTCGCAAGCAATTGCACGGCGGCGGCGGAGTCGCCGCAGGCCAGATGATGACGCACACCCGTCGTACGCGCGTATTCGGCGGCGCGGTCACCGGCTTTCGCCTGGACCGCGCAGGAGATGTTTTGGTGCGCCTCAATGGAACTCACTCCAATTCTGGCAGCCTCATCCCGTGTCGAGGCCAGAAAGTCTTGGTGCGCCAAGCCCAGCATCTCCAGCCGCGTCCCTGAGTTGCCCCGGCTGATCAGTACCCCGAGCGCTACCACGATGTCACGAACTCCCCGGAGGGATAGTTGGTGCCCGAGTACGGCGACAGCATCACGCAACAACTTCACGGGCATTATCGGACCCGATCCTGCCGCTGCCAAGACGGCTAGCACTGCGGCTATCGAGCTGGCCTGCGCGGGAGCGGTTGCGTCGAGTGCGCAGCGGATGCGCTGCTTGACCAGTGCGTCCAGACGACTGTCCACGGCAACATCACCGGGAAGATCGTCACCGATCTCGGTCAGCAACCGGGCGAGCAGCCAACCTCCTGCCTCCGTCTGTTGAAGCAACTCAACGAGACGTTGCTCCCAAGCTGAATCGCCGGCTAGCCCGTGCCGCGCGACTGCCCTCGCGATCTCTCCGGGTGCCGGTGGGAACAACTCGATACGACGCATCCCCGCCAAACCGGGTAGCTCCTCGAGGACGGAGCCCGAACGGATCCCGACGATCACTCGGACGTGGGCCAGCTCGGAGCGACCCACAAGGTCGGCGATCGCATCCACGATCAGGTGCCGGACACCGGGCTCAGCCTGATCGATGCCATCGATCACGAGATTGACAGGCTCCCAGACTGATTCGAGCCGGGCGAGTGGTTTCAGTACCAGCAGATCGAACAGATCGGCAGTCGAATCGTCTTCGCCTGCGTCAGCGATGGTCGTCACGAGCGAGGCAAAGCCCTCTACCCGAGCTGTTCGCTGAGCACCTGGATGATGTGCAGCGCGGTATCCGACTCGGGGTGCTGTGGCGAGTCGTGCGCCAGAAGGAAGAAGTTGTCCCGGCCGGTCGCCACGCCATGACCGACGAAGCTGATCAGCAGCGCGGCCTGGCTCCGGGCGGCAAGAGCGAATGCGGCTTTGATTTCCGCGGTCAACTCACGTGTCGTCGGATTCAGCAGGGGCCCCTCGACCGTGCGAGCGGAGTCCCAGCCTCCCAACGTAGTCAAGCGCGAATGTAGGTCGGTGGCCAACTGGAGGGGGAATCCCAACTCGCCGAGCGCTTTACACTCGGATCCCACGACGAGCGCAAGTCTCCCACCCATATTGCGAAGATACCGGGTTGACGCAAAGCCGGCTGGTGGATCGACCCGAATCGGGATCCACCGCGGCTACCCCGAGTCGCAGCCGACCCGAGGTATACGCGGTTCGATAGTCAGAGGTGCTTGAAGTTTCCGGCCGAAACTCCTTCGAGGAACGCATCCCACTCGCGTGGAGTGAAAGCGAGTACCGGGCCACGTGTTTGCGCCTTCGTGTCCCGGACGGCCACATTGCCTCCCTCGAGGAACGCGACTTCCACACAGGCACCGTCAGGCCCACTAAAGCTACTCTTGCGCCAAACCGCGCCCGTCAGATCAACTTTCACGGCACTAGCTCCTTTGCCTGCGTCGAGAACGAGAATTTACCTGACATGGTTACGCTCGCACCGGGCACTAAACAGGGGCTCCGCAAGCACTGTCTCGGCGTGCGGTTTCGCGGTGCGACATCATCACCCTGCATCGTAAGGTGCAAACACTATTCGAGGGCTGCCCCCGCGTGATCGACCCTAGCAGGTCCATCGAAAGTTTGCCCGGCTCTTGCTTATTGAATCATCGCAACTGCCAAGTTTGCGAAGTTGAAATGTTGCGGGAACATTGCCGGTGAGGGGAGAACATTCCGCTGATCGAGCTGCCGCAAACATTTTGGTTCAAATTATTCTCCGTGATCCGGGGATGTTTCTTTCTGCGGACAGTGGCTCATCGACGCCACCGCCGCGGGCGGGCATGATGGAAGCCATGGTTGAACGCGATCGCGACGACGCAGGTCGCGCCCTTAACTCTCGTCCGCGTGACAGATTGGGCCGTCCGTTGCCGCCCGGCAGTGCCGGAGTTGCCCGAATTCCCGATGATCTGGATCTGCCGCCACAGCAAACACTCACCTTCGCTCAGCAACTGCTGGACGACGGACTGGCATTCAACGCGCACGAGGTATTGGAGGCGGCGTGGAAGAACGGGCCGTTCGCCGAACGGATGCTGTGGCAGGCGCTGGCGCAGCTCGCTGTCGGCATCACCCACATCCAGCGCGGTAATCAGAAGGGCGCGCGCACACTGCTCGCCCGCGCGATCACCCGGCTGACGGAGTATCGGCCGGAGGACGGCGCGGACGCGCCCTACGGCATAGACCGCGCCGGGCTGATCGCGTACGCCCAGGGGCTGCTCGATGCCCTGGACGCGGAGGCGCCGATCTCGCCGGAGAAGCTGACACCGCGTCTCCGCGGCTGACACCTCTACACCTGCGCGGCTGCTATCCACACCCGCGCGCCCCATATCTACGATGGGCACCGTGTCCACGTCAACCCGCACCAGCCGGGTCCGTGCCTGAACCGGGGGCGGGCCGATACGCGCCGAGCCCGTCGGGCGATCTGCACGTCGGCAATCTGCGCACGGCCCTGCTCGCCTGGGCGTTCGCGCGCTCGACCGGAAGACGCTTCCTGATCCGGGTCGAGGACCTGGACCGCGTGCGGCCCGGCGCCGAACAGCGGCAGCTGGACGACCTCGCCGCGATCGGGCTGGACTGGGACGAGCCGGTGGTCCGGCAGTCCGAGCGGCTGCCGATCTACCAGGCGGCGATCGATCGGCTCACCGCCGCCGGCCTCACCTACGAATGCTTCTGTACGCGAAGGGAAATCCAGCAGGCGGCGACGGCGCCGCACGGGCCGATGGGCGCCTACCCGGGAACCTGTCGCACGCTGACCGAAGAGGCCCGCACCAGGTTTCGCGAGCAGGGCCGCCCGGCCGCGCTGCGCTTGCGGTCCGCGGCAACCGAATTCGAGATCGTCGACGAACTGCACGGCCGCTACCGCGGCCCCGTGGACGACGTGGTGCTGCGGCGCGGCGACGGCATCCCGGCCTACAACCTGGCGGTAGTGGTCGACGACGCGGCGCAGGGCATCGATCAGGTGGTGCGCGGCGACGACCTGCTACCGTCCACCCCGCGGCAGGCCTATCTCGCGTCGCTGCTCGGACTTTCGGTGCCGCACTACGCGCACGTTCCCCTGGTGCTGAACGCGCAGGGGCAACGACTCGCCAAGCGGGACGGCGCGGTGACGCTGGCCGACCAGCGCGCGCTCGGCGCGACACCCGAGCAGGTGGTGACCGCGCTCGCCCACTCGCTCGGCAACCCGGCGACCTCGGCGGCGGAGCTGCTCGACCGTTTCGACCCGGCGCGGCTGCCGCGTGAACCGTGGATACTCGACGGGAATGGGTTGTTGCAACGCAGTCGATGTCCGTAACGTACGCATTCGTCCAACTACTGATCACTCGACGAGGACAAACTATGACAAGCGGTGGGTACGACCCCAACCAATATCCGCAGGGCGGGCAGCCGTATGGGCAGCCGTACCCGCAAGGCGGCCAGCAGTTCCCACAGGGCGGCCAGCAGTACCCGCAAGGCGGCCAGCAGTACCCGCAGGGCGGCCAGCAGTACGGCCAGCAGCCGCAGTACGGTCAGCAGCCGCCGCAGTACGGCCAGCAGCCCCAGTACGGTCAGCAGCCGCAGTACGGCCAGCCGCAGGATTCCTACGGCCAGTACCCGCAGCAGCCCGGTTTCAACAACTACGGCGGCCAGCCGGGCGACCTCGGCACCCGCATCGGCGCGCGCGTCATCGACGCACTCGTCCTCTACATCCCCTACCTGATCATCTACCTCGTGGTGAAGAACAGCGTGGGGCTGACCATCGGCCTCGGTCTGATCTGGACCCTGGTGCAGCTCGGCTACTTCGTCGGCATGGAGACCTCGCAGGGCACCACCATCGGCAAGAAGGTGCTCGGCCTGAAGGTGCTCGCCCCCGGCGGCGCGGCCAAGATCGACCCGGTGACCTCGCTGAAGCGCAACGCGTTCATCGCGGCCAGCATCATTCCGTGCATCGGCAGCCTGGTCTCGCTCGGCTTGGCCATCTACATCATGGTCACCATCTCGCAGGACCCGAACAAGCAGGGTTGGCACGACAAGTTCGCCGGCGGCACCCAGGTCGTCAAGTCCTGATCGCGCACGGCTGATCGAAACGCGCAGGGGCGCACCCGAGAACGGGTGCGCCCCTGACGTTTTCGTGGATAGAACGCTAGGTGGTGCCGGCGATCAGGACTACGACGAACCAGAGGACGGCTAGGACGATGGCGCCGACGCCGATCCAGATGCCGGCCAGCGCCATGCCTTTGCCGTCCTGGCCGGTCTGCTTGATCTGGTTCAGGCCGATGACGCCGAGGATGATGCCGACGATGGAGCCGAGGCCGCAGGTGACGAATCCGGCCAGCGAGGCGATGAGCGCGCCGATGGCCATGCCGTTGGCGCCCTGCTGCGGCATGCCGTACGGCTGGTAGGCGGGCGGGTAACCGTAGCTCGGCTGACCGTACTGTTGCTGCGGCTGCTGGGCGTACGGCTGCTGATAGCCGGGGAACTGCTGCTGCGGCGGGGGCGTCATCGGCTGGGCGGGCTGCTGCGGGTACTGCGGCGCCGACGGGTACCCCGATGGCTGTTCAGCGTTCGGATATTGCGGAACCGAGCTCTGCGCACCGGATTCCGGCGAAACGCCTTGGCCGCCGTACTGTTTCCACCATTCGTCGGAATCGCCGGGATTCGTCATTGCTACAGGGTATTCCACAACCTGGTTGGATGATGCGGGTGAGTGAGCCGAATAAAATCGATACCCCCGAATCTGGGCGCCCCGCGCCGGACCATGCGGCATTCGCCCAGGTAGCGCGGGGGTACTACACACCGATAGTGGCGTTGTTCACCGCGACGCTGATCATCTCCAACATCTGCGCGACCAAGGGCGTGCAGTTCTTCACCGATCAATCGTTGAAGATAGGACCGCTGGAGGTGCTGCCGATCAGCACCGACGGCGCGTGGTTCCTTTTCCCCCTGGCCTACATCGTCGGCGATGTGCTGAGCGAGATCTACGGCTTCAAGTCCGCCCGCCGGGCCATCTACTACGGATTCGCCGTCCTGTTGTTGACGGTGGTTTGCTTCAAGATCGCGATCGAGCTGCCCGTCGCGACGTTCTACGAGAACCAGGACGCGTTCCGCACCGTCATCGGCACCACGCCGCAGCTCGTCGCCGCCGGCCTGGCCGGCTATTTCGTCGGCGAGATGCTGAACTCCGCGACGCTGGTGCTGATCAAGGAGCGCACCAAGGAAAAGCACCTGTGGGCGCGGCTGATCGGCTCCACCGTGGTCGGCGAGTTCGGTGACACGCTCATCTTCTGCTCCATCGCGGCCACGGCCATCGGCATCGACTCGTGGGGCCAGTTCGTGAACTACGTGATCGTCGGCTTCCTGTGGAAGACGCTCGCGGAGGTCATCGTGCTGCCGATCACCTACCGGGTGATCGCCTGGCTCAAGAAGCACGAGCCGACCTACGCGCCGAGCCCGGAGCCCGCACTACTGAGCTGAAAGACGTTGGCGGCCACCGGACTTCACGTCGTGGAGTCCGGGGCCACCGGTTTCACGGGGCCTGGATGCGGCCCTTCCAACGCCCGAGCGTCTCGGCCTTGTGCTCGTCGAAGTAGCCGCCCTCGATGCTCGCGCGAATACGGTCGACCAGCCGGATCGTGTAGCGCTCGTTGTGGATCGTGCACAGGGTGGCCGCGAGGATCTCCTTGGCCTTGAACAGGTGGTGCAGGTAGGCGCGGGTGTAGTTGGCGCAGGTGTAGCAGTCGCAGGTCTCGTCGATCGGGGTGAAGTCGCGTCGGAAACGACTGGTGTTGATGTTGAATCGACCCTCGGCGACGTAGATGGCGGCGTTGCGCGCGACCCGGGACGGGTTCACGCAGTCGAAGGTGTCCGCGCCGTTCTCCACGGCGGTGAAGATGTCCTCGGGCTCGCTGATGCCGAGCATGTGCCTCGGCTTGTCCTCGGGCAGTTCGTCGCAGCACCAGCCGACGATGGTGCCGAGGTTGTGCTTCTCCAGCGCGCCGCCGATGCCGTAGCCGTCGAAACCTGTTCCCTGGTCGCCGCGCAGCGACTCGAGGCCGCGACAAGCCTTGCGCCGCAGGTCCTCGTACTGCGCGCCCTGGATCACGCCGAACAGCGCCTGGTATGGGCGGTGCGTGCGGGCCGCGGTCAGTCGCTCGTGTTCGTCGAGGCAGCGCTGCGCCCACTCGTGCGTGCGCTGCAGCGACTTCTCCTGGTAGCCACGGGTATTGAGCAGGGTGGTGAGCTCGTCGAAGGCGAACATGATGTCGGCGCCGAGCCGGTGCTGGATGCCCATGGACACCTCGGGCGTGAACCGGTGCTTCGAGCCGTCCAGGTGCGAGCGGAAGGTGACGCCGTCGTCGTCGACGGTGGCCAGCCGCTCCTTGCCCTTCGCGATCACGTCGTCGCTGCGGACGTCGACCGCCTCCATCGCCAGCACCTTCTTGAAGCCGACGCCGAGCGACATCACCTGGAAGCCGCCGCTGTCGGTGAAGGTCGGTCCGGGCCAGTTCATGAACTTGCTGAGCCCGCCCGCCTCGTCCACGATGTCCGAACCCGGCTGCAGGTAGAGGTGGTAGGCGTTTGCCAGCAGCGCCTGCGCCCCGATCTCCTTCATCGTCTCCGGCAATACCGCCTTCACCGTCGCCTTCGTGCCCACCGGGATGAATGCGGGCGTAGCGATGGCCCCGTGCGGGGTGTTGATCACACCCGCTCGACCATGCCGCCCTTCGAGGCGGGCACCGACGGTGAACGAAAAGGAACCGGAATCTGACACCCGGACATCCTCCCAGGCCCTCCACCCCCGCGCCCCCGAGGTGTCACGACGCGAACGAGCAGAGGCATACGGTTGCTGAAAGGTGTGCTGCAGCAACCATATGACTCTGCTCGATGGAGCTACACCTCCGCCGACGCGGCGGCGAACTGGGCGTTGTAGAGGCGGTAGTAGGCGCCGCGCTCTTCGAGTAGGCGTTCGTGGGTGCCGTGCTCGACTATGCGGCCCGCCTCCATGACGACGATAAGGTCGGCGTCGCGAATGGTGGACAGGCGATGGGCGATGACGAAACTCGTGCGGTCGCGGCGCAGGGCCGCGGTCGCGTGCTGGACCAGCAGTTCGGTGCGGGTGTCGACCGAGCTGGTCGCCTCGTCCAGGATCAGGATCGACGGCTTGGCCAGGAACGCCCGGGCGATGGTGATCAGCTGCTTCTCGCCGGCGCTGACGCCGGAGCCCTCCTCATCGATGACCGTGTCGTAGCCGTCGGGCAGCGCGTGCACGAAGCGGTCGACATACGCGGCCCGCGCGGCCTCGAGGATGTCCTCCTCGCTGGCGTTCGGATTGCCGTAGGCGATGTTCTCCCGGATGGTGCCCTTGAACAACCAGGTGTCCTGCAACACCATGCCGATGCGGGAGCGCAGGTTGTCGCGGCTGATCCGGGTGATGTCGACGCCGTCGATGGTGATGGCGCCGGAGTCCAGCTCGTAGAACCGCATGAGCAGATTCACCAGCGTGGTCTTGCCCGCGCCGGTCGGGCCGACGATGGCGACCACGTGGCCCGGCTCGGCGATCAGCGAGAGCCGCTCGATGACCGGCTGGTCCGGCTCGTAGCGGAACGAGATGCCCTCGAACTCGACCTCGCCCCGATCGACCGGGCGGGGATCGGCCGTGACCGGGTCCGGGCTCTGCTCCTCGGCGTCGAGGATCTCGAAGATCCGCTCGGCCGACGCGACGCCGGACTGCAGCAGGTTGGCCATCGCGCCGATCTGGGTGAGCGGCTGGCTGAACTGACGCGAGTACTGGATGAACGCCTGCACCTCGCCGAGCGAGAGCTGGCCCGTCGCCACCCGCAGGCCGCCGACCAGCGCGACGAGCACGAAGTTCACGTTCCCGAGGAACATGATCGCGGGCATGATCAGGCCGGAGATGAACTGCGCCTTGAAGCTCGACTGATAGAGCTCCTCGTTGCGCTTGTCGAACTCGGCGCCGACCTCGCGGTTGCGGCCGAACGCGGTGACGATCTCGTGCCCGGTGTAAGCCTCCTCCACCTGCGCGTTCACCAAGCCCGTGTTCTTCCACTGGGCGACGAAGTGCGGCTTGGAGCGTTTGGCGATCAGCGCGGTCACGAAGATCGCCGCGGGCACCGTGAGCAGGGCGATCAACGCGAGCAGCGGCGAGATCCAGAACATCATGACCAGGATGCCGAGCACCGTGAACACCGAGACGATCAGTTGGCTCATCGTCTGCTGCAGGCTCTGCGAGATGTTGTCGACGTCGTTGGTGACCCGGCTCAGCACGTCGCCGCGCGGTTGAGAGTCGAAGTAGCGCAACGGAAGTCGATGGATCTTGTCCTCGATGTCGCTGCGCAGCCGCTTGACCGTCCGGTTGATCACCATGTTCAGCAGGAAGGCCTGCAGCCAGCCGAACACCGCGGCGCCGATGTAGAGCGCGAGCACGAGCATGAGCACCCGGCCGACGGCGCCGAAGTCGACGCCGACCCCGGGGACGGCGTTCATGGCGCTCAGCATGTCGGCGAAGGTGTTGTCGCCCTTGGCCCGCAGATACTCGACGGCCTGGTCCTTGGTGGTGCCCGGCGGGAACTTCAACTGCCTGCCGACGACGCCGTCGAAGACGAGGTTGGTCGCCTTGCCGAGCATGTACGGACCGAGGATGTTCAGCACGACCGAGGCGATCGCGAGCATCACGACGAGCCAGACGAACTTCTTCTCCGGCGCGAGCCTGCGCAGCAGCCGCTTCAGCGACGGGCCGAACGACTTGGCCTTGGCGTCCGGCGCACCGGGGGCCGGCATTCCTGGCCTCATCGCACCTCCTCCGCGCTCAGCTGGGACGAGACGATCTCCTGGTACTCCTTGCAATTGCGCATCAGCTGGTCGTGGCTGCCGACGCCGGCCATCTCACCGTCCTCGAGCACCACGATCTGATCCGCGTCGCGGATCGTCGTGATCCGTTGCGCCACAATGATGACCGCCGCCTCCCTGGTCACCGGCCGCAGCGCCTCGCGCAGCCTGGCATCGGTCGCCACGTCGAGCGCGGAGAACGAGTCGTCGAACAGGTAGACCCGCGGCCGCTTCACCAACGCCCGCGCGATCGCGAGCCGCTGGCGCTGGCCGCCGGAGACGGTGGTGCCGCCCTGGGCCACCGGAGTCTCCAGGCCCTGCGCCATCTCCCGGACGAAGTCGTCGGCCTGCGCGATCTCCAGCGCGCGCCACAGCTCCTCGTCGGTGGCGTCCGGATTGCCGTAGCGCAGGTTGCTGGCCACCGTTCCGGAGAACAGATACGCCTTCTGCGGGACCAGGCCGATCTGCGAGCGCAGCAGTTCGAGGTCGATGTGCCGGACGTCGGTGCCGCCCACGTAGACCGCGCCGTCGGTGACGTCCATCAGCCGCGGCACGAGGTTGAGCAGTGTGGTCTTGCCCGAGCCGGTCGAGCCGACGATCGCGGTGGTCGTGCCCGGCTTCACCTGGAACCGAATGGCTTTCAGCACCGGCTTCTCCGCGCCGGGGAAGGCGAACTCGGCGAACTGGAAGTCGACGTCGGCCGGGTCGCCCTGGAACGGCTGCGGCAGCGGCGGCGGCACCACCGAGGACTCGGTCTCGAGCACCTCGCCGATCCGGTCGGCGGAGACCGCGGCGCGCGGCGCCATCATGGCCAGGAACGAGGCCATCATCACGGCCATCAGAATCTGCATGATGTAGGACAGCATCGCGGTGAGCGAGCCGATCTGGATGCTGCCCTCGTCGACGGCGTGGCCGCCGAACCAGATCACTGCCACCGCGGTGACATTGCTGATCAGCATGACCAGCGGGAACATCAGCGCCATCAGCCGGCCGACGCGCAGCGCGGTATCGGTGAGCTCGGAATTGGCGACGCCGAAGCGCCAGGTCTCCTGGCGTTCGCGGACGAAGGCGCGCACCACGCGGATGCCGGTGATCTGCTCGCGCAGCACCCGGTTCACCTCGTCGATCCTGGTCTGCATGTCCCGGAAGCCGGGCACCATCTTGCTGATCAGGAAGGCCATGGACAGCCCGAGCGCGGGCACCGCGATCAGCAGCAGCCAGGACATGCCGAGGTCCTCGCGCAGCGCCATGATGATGCCGCCGACGCACATGATCGGGGCCATCACCAGGATGGTCGCCGACATCGCGATGAGCAGCTGCACCTGCTGAATGTCGTTGGTATTGCGGGTGATCAGCGACGGAGCGCCGAACATGCCGACCTCGCGCGCGGAGAAGGAGCCGACGCGATGCAGCAGCGCGCCGCGCATGTCGCGCCCCGCGCTCATGGCCGCCTGCGCGCCGAGGTAGACCGAGCAGCCGGAGGCGATGATCTGCACGCCGGTGACCGCGAGCATCCGCAGGCCGGTGCTCCAGATGTATCCGATATCGCCCTTGGTGACGCCGTTATCGATGAGATCGGCGTTGAGGCTCGGCAGGTAAAGCATGGCGATCACCGAGATCAACTGCAGCACGACGACCCCTGCCAGCTGGGCACGGTAGGGGTATAGATGAGTGCGCAGAAGTCGAATCAGCATGATGGATCGCAGATTACCTGCCCGCGGTGACATGCGTCGCAAACATTTCTGACCAGCATAAACACCCTTCCTTCACGCGCGCCTTACGACCAATTCGACGGCCGGACGATCCGACGCGGCGGGTGCTTTGTCCGATTCAACCGACTTAATTCAGCGGAGGCTCTCTCCGCGCCCACGCACCCGGATCATTGGTGAGCGCGTCGACGAACTCGGGTAGCCGATTGTTCGCGACATCGTCGATCGACACATTCTCCAGTACCGCACGAATATTCACGCGCACGGCGATCCACACCCGCTGCAGCGATTCGGCCGCACCGGCGTAGGACACGTCCTCGGGTCGCTCGCCGCGCACCGACGCGAGCGGGCCCTCGATCGCCCTGATCACGTCGGCGACGGAGATCGCCGCGGCCGGCCGGGCCAGCCAGTAGCCGCCGTCGGGGCCGCGCCTGCTGATCACCAGATCGGCCCGGCGCAGATCGCCGAGCACCGTCTCGAGCACCTTGGGCGGAATTCGCTGCGCCGTCGCGATGGCCTCCGCCTTCACCACCGGCGCGACCTGCACGACGGGGCCGAGCGCGCCTCGGTTCAGCCGCGGTGCGCGGGCGATCTCGAGCAACGTCCGCACCGCGTAGTCGACCCTCGCGGTGATGTGCACAGCTTCTCCTGGCGTTTTCAGTCTGGTCCGTCGAGTAGCTGCAATCTACGCGCAGTCACGCGGGTTGAGCACGCAGGTCGCCGCGTCGAGCAGGGTGGCCTCCACCAGCGCGTCGTCGGCGCCGGGCGCAAACTCCCTGGACATCAACGCGACGCCGAGCATGGCGAGCGCGGCGCTCGCGCGGAGCCTGGCCTCGTCGGTGGCGTTCGGGCCGGCCAGCCATTCGCGCAGGGTCTGGTCGTCGTCGACGAGATCGGGGTGCCGGTCGGCCACCGCGTTGATGATCGTCACGGTGTCGCGCAGCACCAGTGCCCCGGCGGCGCGGTGGTGCACCATGCCGCGCAGATAGGAGCGCAGCACGTCTCGAATGCCGGCCGAGTCGCGCGGGGTCCGGTCGAGATCGACCACCACCGAGCGCAGGTTGTCCACGATCGGATCGATGATCGCGTGCAGCAGATCGAGCTTCGAGGCGTAGTGATAGTAGAGCGAGGCCTTTGTGATTCCCACCGCATCCGCGACCTCGCGCAGGCTCGTCTGCTCGAAACCCTTGTCGCCGAACAGCTTCACCGCGGCCTCGCGGATCGCGGATTTCGTGCCCCCACCAGCGGCAACGCTGTCGGGGGTTGATCGGGCGGCCATCGGACGATCCTCTCACCAATCGTGCGCCGAGCTAACGGTGCCCGCGAAATTGAGGTTGTACCTCCGCTTAGACCCGGATAGTCTACCTACCGCACGGTAGGCAGAAAGCGTCACGTGGAGGCGGGGGCGTGCAGGGCACCCCGCGAGTGCTGTCACCGGCGGCGAATCAGCACCACAGCATCGCTAGGAGAACCTTCGTGTCCGTATATCTCTATAGATGGGGAAAGTTCGCTTTCCGAAGAAAGTGGATAGTCCTCCCCGTCTGGCTCGTCCTCTTCCTCATTCTCGGCGGCCTGGGCGCGCAGCTCAGCAAGCCGATGACCAATGACTTCAGCATGCCGGACCTGCCTTCCGCGCGCGCCAACGACATTCTCGACAAACACTTTCCGGGCGCCTCGGCCGCCTTCAAATTCGACGCCGTCACCGGCACCTACGTGATCGGCGCGCCGGCGGGCCAGAAGCTCACCGACCCGGCCAACCGGACGGCCGTCGACGCGCTGATCGCCAAGCTCGGCGAGCTCGACATCGTCGACCACAGCAAGCCGATCATGAACCCGATCGAGGCCGCCGAGAAGATGGGCTGCCTGGCCAACCCCGATCCCGGGCAGTGCAGCGGCGCGCCGCTGAACGTGCTCAGCAAGACCGTGCCCGACTCGGTCGCGGTGATGAACGTGCCGTTCACCATCAAGAAGTTCACCGACGTCACCGACGCGAACCGCGACGCCGCCTACGCGGTGGCCGCCGACGCGCGCAACGCCGGGCTCACCGTCGAGATGAGCGGCTCGATCGCCATGAAGCAGGAGGCGCCGAGCGGCAAGTCCGAGATGATCGGCATGGGCGTCGCGCTGATCGTGATGATCGTGGCGTTCGGCGCGATCATCGCCGCCTTCGTGCCGATCGTCACCGCGATCGTCGGGCTCGGCGCGGCCACCTCGCTGATCATGCTGGGTACCTCGATGATCGAGGTGCCGAGCTTCACCACGTTCCTCGCGTCGATGATCGGCATCGCGCTGTCCATCGACTACGCGCTGTTCATCGTCTCGCGCTACAAACACGAACTGGCGGAACAGGATTCGCCGGAGGAGGCGGCCGGCACCGCGCTCGGCACGGCCGGGTCCGCCGTGGTGTTCGCCGGCCTGACGGTGATCATCGCCCTCGCCGGCCTGAGCATCGTCGGCGTGCAGTTCATGACCTTCATGGGTCTCGGCGGCGCGATCGCCGCGGGCTTCGCGGTACTGACCGCGATCACGCTGATGCCGGCGCTGCTCGGCGCGTTCGGGCGGTTCCTGTTCAAGCCGAAGCTGCCGATCGTCGCCCAGCACGACCCGGAGGACGACCACTCGGTCACCAACGGCATGCGCTTCGGCCGGCTGATCGGCAAGGCGCCCTGGCTCGCGCTCGGCCTCAGCGTCCTGGTGCTCGGTGCGCTCGCCGCGCCCGCCGCCGGGCTCAACCTCGGCCTGCCCGGCGACGACAGCCAGCCGAAGACCTCCACCATTCGCAAGGCCTACGAGCTGCGCACCGAGGGGTTCGGTGAGGGCAGCAACGGCGTGCTGAACGTGGCGGCCGACCTGTCCAAGGTGCCCGCGGACAACCGCGAGAACGCGGTGAAGGCGTTGCGCGACAAGCTCTCCGCCTACCCGGGCATGGACTACGTGACCGAGCCCAAGTGGAGCGAGGACAAGCAGGGCGTGCTGCTCGACGGCGTGCCCAAGTCCGGACCGAACAACCAGGCCACCAAGGACCTGGTGAGCGACGCCCGCGACGCGGAGGGGCAGCTGCAGGCCGAGTTCGGCATGGAGTACGGCATCACCGGAACCACCGCGATCTACGCCGACGTCGACCACGTGCTGCTCGGCAAGATCGTGCCGTACCTGGCCATCGTCGCCGGCGCCGCGTTCGTGCTGCTGATCCTGGTGTTCCGCTCGATCCTGGTGCCGCTGACCGCGGCGCTCGGCTTCCTGCTGTCCATGGGCGCGACGTTCGGCGCGACCGTGCTGATCTTCCAGCAGGGCAAGTTCGGGCTGATCGAGGATCCGCATCCGCTGATCAGCTTCCTGCCGATCATGTTGATCGGCTTGGTGTTCGGCCTCGCCATGGACTACCAGGTGTTCCTGGTGACCCGGATGCGCGAGGAGTTCGTCAACGGCAAGTCGCCGAGGGACGCGGTCGTGGCCGGCTACCACCACGGCGCCCGCGTGGTGACCTCGGCCGCGATCATCATGATCACGGTGTTCGGCTCGTTCCTGCTGGAGACCGACGTGACGGCGAAGTCGTTCGGCTTCGCGCTCGCCGCGGGTGTGCTGTTCGACGCGTTCATCGTCCGGATGGTGTTGATCCCGTCACTGCTCGTCCTGATGGGCAAGTGGGCGTGGTGGATGCCCAAGTGGCTGGATCGGATCGTGCCCGACATCGACGTCGAAGGCACGAAGCTGCGTGAGCTGCAGCATCGCTCGGCGCAGACGGACAAGGTGCCGGTCGGCGTCGCCTGATCCGGCGGTAGTACCCCACTCGGCCCCGCACGCGTGCAACGGTGCGGGGCCGAGTCGTATCCGCGCTCGGTTCTTGATCTTGTCGGCCGTCCGCAGCAGACTCAGAGGAAAGCTCGACCCCAGCTCGGTAGTTCCCCTGCGGGCGCAGTCGGCCCGCGTGCGTCAGTCGCTCGATCCGGCACGACTCGATCACCGCGAGGAGAACCCTGTGTCCGTGTATCTATACCGGTGGGGAAAGTTCGCCTTCCGCCACAAGTGGATTGTGCTGCCCATCTGGATCGTCGCCTTCCTGGTGCTCGGCGCGCTCGGCACCCAGCTCAAGGAGCCGATGAGCGACGACTTCAGCATGCCGAACCTGCCGTCGGAGCGCGCGACGCACATCCTCGATCAGCACTTCCCCGGCATGTCGGAGGCCTTCAAGTTCGACGCCGTGACCGGCACCTACGTGATCGGCGCACCCGCCGGTCAGAAGCTGACCGACCCGGTCAACCGGCAGGCCATCGACGCGCTGATCGAGCAGCTGAACCAGCTCGGCATCGTCGATCACAGCAAGCCGATCGCGAATCCGGTCACCGTCACCGAGCAGATGGGCTGTCTCGTCGCCGAGCCGGACGCGGCGAAGTGCAGCGGCGCACCGTTGAACGTGCTCAACAAGACCGACCGGGACACGGTCGCGTTCTTCAGCGTGCCGTTCGGCATCAAGAACTTCACCGATGTGACCGCCGAGAGCCGCAAGGCCGCCTACGACGTGGCCGACCAGGCCCGGCGCGCGGGTTTGACGGTCGAGCTCAGCGGCACCATCGCGATGGAGCAGCAGGCGCCGAGCGGCAAGTCCGAGATGATCGGCATGGCCGTCGCGCTGATCGTGATGATCGTGGCGTTCGGCGCGATCGTCGCCGCGTTCGTACCGATCATCACCGCGGTGGTCGGGCTGAGCGCGGCCACCTCGCTGATCTTCCTCGGCACGTCGTTCCTGTCCATCCCCAGTTTCACCACGTTCCTCGCGTCGATGATCGGCATCGCGCTGTCCATCGACTACGCGCTGTTCATCGTCTCACGCTACAAACACGAACTGGCGGTACAGGACTCGCCGGACGAGGCGGCCGGGACCGCGCTCGGGACCGCGGGCTCGGCGGTGGTGTTCGCCGGTCTCACCGTCATCATCGCGCTGGTCGGGCTCAGCATCGTCGGCGTTCGATTCCTTACCTTCATGGGTCTCGGCGGGGCGGTCGCGGCGGCGTTCGCGGTGCTCACCGCGATCACGCTGATGCCGGCGCTGCTCGGCGCGTTCGGGCGGTTCCTGTTCAAGCCGAAGCTGCCGGTCATCGCCCAGCACGACCCGGAGGACGACAGCTCGGTCACCAACGGCATGCGCGTCGCCAAGGCCATCGGCAAGGCGCCGGCCGTCGCGCTGATCCTCAGCATCGTCGTGCTCGGCCTGCTCGCGCTGCCCGCGACGAAGATGAACCTCGGGCTGCCCGGCGAGGACAGCATGCCCAAGACCTCCACCGTGCGAAAGGCCTACGAGCTGCGCACGGCCGGGTTCGGCGAGGGCAGCAACGGCGTGCTCCAGGTCGCCGTCGACCTCACGAACGTCGCGGCGGACAAACGCGCCACGGCGTTGAACTCGCTGCGTGACGAGCTCGCGGCCTCGCCGGACATGGACTACGTGACCGAGCCGCGGCTGAGTCAGGACGGGCTCGGCGCGCTCATCAACGGCGTCCCGAAATCCGGGCCGAACGACCAGTCCACCAAGGACCTGGTGCGCGACGCCCGCGACGCGGAGGGCCGGCTGGAGTCGCAGTACGGGATGAAATACGGCATCACCGGCACCACCGCCATCTATGCCGACATCGACCACGTGCTGCTCAGCAAGATCGTGCCGTACATGGCCATCGTGGCCGGGGCCGCGTTCATCCTGCTCATCCTGGTGTTCCGCTCGATCCTGGTGCCGCTCACCGGCGCGCTCGGGTTCCTGCTCTCCATGGCGGCCACCTTCGGTGCGACGGTGCTGATCTTCCAGGAGGGCAAGCTCGGGCTGATCCAGGATCCGCGGGCGATCGTGAGCTTCCTGCCGATCATGTTGATCGGGTTGGTCTTCGGTCTCGCCATGGACTACCAGGTGTTCCTGGTGACCCGGATGCGCGAGGAGTATGTGCACGGCAAGCCGCCGAAGGAGGCGATGATCAGCGGTTATCACCACGGCGCCCGGGTCGTCACCTCCGCCGCGATCATCATGATCTCGGTGTTCGGTTCCTTCCTGCTGGAGACCGATGTCACCGCGAAGATGATGGGTTTCGCGCTGGCGGCCGGCGTGCTGTTCGACGCGTTCCTCGTGCGCATGCTGCTGATTCCGTCGCTGCTCGCGCTGATGGGCAAGTGGGCGTGGTGGATGCCCAAGTGGCTGGACAAGATCGTCCCGGATATCGATGTCGAAGGCGCGAAACTGTTCGCGCTGCGCGGGCAACCGACGCCCGGCGACACGAAATTGCCCGCCGACGTCGGCTGAACACTCAGACTCGCCCCCGCCCTGCTCAGGGTGGGGGCGTTTCGCTATTGGCTCGGCTGCGGCAGCGTGCAGTCGTCGATCTTCGGGTTCACGCCCATGTAGTTGAGCGGGCCCGCGACCGCCGTGACGGCGATCGTGCCCCAGCCCGCGCAGTTGGTCGGGCTGCTGACGAAATAGTGGCGCTGACCCGCGGCGAGCAGGCCGATGGCCAGCCAGATGAGCAACAGCGTGCTGAACACCCGGGTGCCGATACCGGTGTGGCGCACTACTCGGCCGCGGGGCCCGCGGTCGCGGAACTCGTAGTCGCGCATGTCTCGCTCCCTTCCCGTGCTCGTCACCAGGTACTACCCGCCTGACCACGGTTTATCCGCGGACGGGGCGGACGCGGGAGTCGGGCGACTCCGGGGTGCGCGCCGGGCGAATTCCGGGGTTCGTCACTGGGTTAACCGAGCGGTGCGACGAAAGGGTGAGCGATTGTGTTTTAGTTCGGCCCGCATATGGATGAACCTCGCGCCCATTGCTGAGCGCGAGGACATCGAATGGGCAGTGCCGGTGGGCGATTCACGATCGCCAGCGGACTGTTCTACGGACTCGGTTGCGGCACATCGCAATCCGCGACCTTGGGGTTCACCCCCATGTAGTTGAGCGGGCCCGCGATCACGGTGACGGCGATGGTGCCGAACCCGGCGCAGTTCACCGGGCCACTGTCGAAGTAGTCCCGCTGCGCCGCGGCGACGACGCCGATCAGCAACCAGACCAAGACAATTATGCTTCCGATTCTCATGTTTCTCTCGCTCATCGGTCTCGAGCGGACAGTTCGACGTCGCATAGCGCATCACGTCCTTCCCGCATCTAGCTAACCGGCGTATACCCCGGTTCGCCCGGAATATCCGTTCCGCTCGAACTATTGCTCGCCGGCTCGATAACCGCAGGCGGGCGGGGTTTTTCGCGCGTCGGACGCGGCCTGGGGAGCCCGGTGATCGGGAACACTGCCGCCGATCGAATCGTTCGATCGGTATGGCGTCGGTGCTGCAGTGGTGGATTCCCGGCTGGGTCGTTCTGCTCATGCTGGTAGCGCTCTACGAGCTCGCGGTGGGCAAGCGACGCAGACGGCGGCGAACGCCGGTGTCGGGCACCTTCACCGACGAGTTCACCGCGCTGTTCTACGGCACCAAGCGGATGGAGCTCGACCACCGTGAGTCGGTGTCGATGCTGCGCGACGAGAGTTCCGACGGCGCACCGCCTTTCGGCGTAGACCTGGACCGGCACACCGTCGTGTTGCGGCCGGAGCAGCCGAAGGGCGAATGATCCGGCCGCTCCTCAGGCGAAGTCGGCGGCGTGATCGGCCGCCCACTCCGCGAAGCCGCGGGCAGGCGCCCCGGTGACCTCGTGAACCGTCGACGTCGCTCGACCAGGTGTGTCGACCATCGCGGCGAGACCGGCGAGCACGAAGTCGGCGAATTCCGGTGCAAGCCAACCCATCTGCGCCTTCGCCTCCTCCGGAGAGATCTCCTCCCAGGCCAGCGGACGGCCGATCGCCGCGCCGATGGCGGCCACCTGCTCGATCCTGCTCAGCGGCGCCGGGCCGCTCAGCTCGTAGCGCGCCCCGACGTGGCCGTCGCCGGTGAGGGCGCGCACCGCGACCGCGGCGATGTCGGCCTCGTGCAGCAGCGTCATCGACGCCGCGCCGTACGCGCCGCGCACGACATTCCCACTGCGGATCTGCGGCGCCCACTCCAGCGTGTTGGTCGCGAAACCGTAGGGGCGCAGGAAGGTCCACTCCAGTCCGGAGTCTTTGATCGGCTGCTCGATGAGCGCGTGCGCACGGCCGATCGGATTTTTTTGCTCTGCTAGGTCGTCGCGGACCGCGGCGGAGGACAGCAACACGATGCGGCGCGCGTGCTCGGCGATGATCTCGACCACCGGGCTCGCGGCCTCCGGAGGCAGTATCGGCCAGGTGAGGTAGACCGCGTCGACGCCGTCGAGTGCGGGAATCAACGTGTCCGGCGCGGTCAGATCGCCGGGCACGACGTCGACCCCGGGCGCCAGCGAGGCCGACGCCGGCGTGCGAGCCAGCGCGCGCACCGCCGTAGCGGTCGTCGCGAGTTGCGAAACGACTTGTCCGCCAACGTGTCCCGTCGCACCGATCACCAGGACCTTGTTTATCTTAGCCATGAGCTCACCATACGAACTCGGCTAACCTTTGGTAAGGGCCTACCTCAAAGTAAGCTCTAGACGTGAAGGTAGGTTTCCAGGCCGATAGCGCACTGGTGTCCGCGCGACGTGAAATATTCGACGGCGATTGCCCCGGCCGCACCGTGCTCGACAAGCTGACCAGTCGCTGGGGCGTGCTGATTCTGGCCTCTTTGAGCGAGGGGCCCATGCGATTCCATGTCCTGCGCGACCACATCGGCGGCATCAGCGAGAAGATGCTGTCGCAGAACCTGCGCACCTTCACCAATTACGGCCTCACCGAACGAACCGTGGAGCCGAGCACCCCGCCCAAGGTCACCTACGCGCTGACGCCGAGGGGCCAGGAAGTTGCGGAACAATTGCGCGGGCTGCTGGAGTGGGTCAGCATCAATGGCGAGGCGATCGTGAAATTCCAGTCAGGGAGGTAGCACGATGAGCAGGTCCCACTCCAGAGCCGTGGTGTGCGCGGCGTTCGCGGCCGTGGCCGTCCCCATCCTGGTCGCCCCGCCGGCCGGCGCCGAGATGCTCGGCGTCGAGGTCGCCGCGGGTTCCGAAGGCATCGTGACCGGCTGCCGCTACACCGTGACCGCCACGCTCGACGACGCGTCCACCCCGCCCGGCACCGTCTTCTTCTGGCTCTCGGGCGGCGTGATCCCCGGCAACGGCGAACGCCTTTCCGGTGAGCCTGTTCACCACCCCGGCAACAACACCGTCACCACCTCCTGGACCCCCACCCGCATCGGATCGCAGAACATCACCGCCATCCAGAGCGTGCCGGGCCAGTGCACCTCGACGAAGTACGTCACCGTCGAGGTCACAGGCACCGGCCTGGACACCGGAAGCTCTTGCGTCAGAACGGGTTAGCCCGACTTCCCCGTGCCCTTCACCCGCGTGACCCCGAGCTGACGTTGCGAACTCACGGCACGAAAACGGTACGCTCGCTTGCCTTCTCGTTCCATGCCTCCGCGACGCGGGACAGCGGTACGGCTCGTGCCTGGACGTCGATGTCGCCGTCCGTCACCGCCGCGGCGAGCTCCGGCAGTTCGGCGATCATGTCCCGTGCGCTGACCGATCCGATGCCGCTGCCGAGGATCTGCAGCCGCGACGCCCGGAGCGCCACGGACGGGATCGGAGCGGTCGCTCCGGCAATGGAGCCGATCTGAACCCATTCGAGCGGGGCGCTGCGGTCGGCGCGCGCGGTGAGGATCGGGAGCATGGCGTCGGCGGCGGGGGCGCCCCATACGAAGTCGAGGACGACGTCCACGTCGGCCGCGGCGCTGATCTCGTCGAAGGTGAGCGTCCGGTCCGCGCCGAGGTCCAGCGCGGTCTTCAGGCGGGTGGCGTCGCGGCCCGCGGCGAACACCTGTGCGGCGCCGAACCGCTTGGCGATCTGGACGGCCATACGTCCGGCACTGCCGGTGGCGCCGAGGACGAGGACCCGCTGACCCTCGCGGAAGGAGATACGGCGGCGCAGCGCGATCCAGGAGGCCATGCCCGGGTTCATCGCCGCGGCTATCCGCACGGGGTCTATCCCGTCGGGCAGCACCACGCTGCGGCGCACGTCGATCACGGTGCGCTCGGCGAACGTGCCGAGATTCGTGTCGTCCAGGACCGCGTACCGCAGCCGGCCCGCCGCATCGCGCACGACACCGTCGGCGCCGGGCACGCGCGGAAATTCGCCGGCCGAAGAGTAATGGGTGCCCTGCGCCTTCGCCCGCGTCAAGTGATGCAGGCCCGCGGCGAGGACCTCGACGACCATCTCGTTCTCATCATGTGCCACCGGTGCGGGGTGCGCACAGTAGGCGGGCGGGGCGTCGGAAGAGGTGATGACTGCGGCGTACATAAGAACTCCCAGTAGTTTGTATTCCCAACTAAATCCATAGTTGTTGGTATTACAAACAATGTCAAGTAGTGTGCAGTGATGGCCTCCGACGACCACACGGACGCCCTGATCGACGGCCTGGTCCGTAGCGCCTTCCAGATCATGGGTGTACTCACCCGCCTCGCCGCACAGCACGATCTGTCCCTCACCCAACTACGGGTTCTCGGCATCCTGCGCGACCGGCATCCGCGCATGAGTGAGCTGGCGGCCTTCCTCGGCCTGGACAAGTCGACCCTGTCCGGCCTCATCGACCGCGCTGAACGACGAGGCCTGATGACGCGCGCCGCCAGCCCCGACGACAAACGTGCCGTCATCGTCTCCATCACCGACGCCGGCCAGGAACTGATGCAACGCCTCTACGACGAGTTCCAAGAAACCTTTGCCCCGGCCATCGGCCGAATCGACCCGCAGCAGCGCCGCCAACTCGCCGACCTCCTCGAGCCCCTCCTCACCCCGGCCCCACACCGCGGCGATGAAAAGTGAACCCGGAGCCGAAGTGTGCCCACTCGGTGCCCGAATCGAGCGAAGCCACGACAATAAAAAAGCCCCTCACCTGACGGAGCAGGTAAGGGGCTTTGGCGGTGGCGGAGGGATTTGAACCCTCGGAGGGGGGTTACCCCTCACACGCTTTCGAGGCGTGCTCCTTAGGCCGCTCGGACACGCCACCGCCGACAACCATACCGGACGGGGGGCTGATCGCTAAATCGGCTGGAAGAAGGGTGGTCTGGGTCACGGGGCGGGTCAGGAGGGGTGGCGCTGGGTGCGGAAGAAGGCGTCGAGTAGGGCGGCACAGTCGGACTCGAGGATGCCGCCGCGGACCTGGGGGCGGTGGTTGAGGCGGCGGTCGCGGACGACGTCCCAGAGGGAGCCGACGGCGCCGGTTTTGGGTTCCCAGGCGCCGAAGACTAGGCGGGAGACGCGGGCGAGGGTGAGGGCGCCCGCGCACATGGTGCACGGCTCCAGGGTGACGGCGAGGGTCGCGCCTTCGAGGCGCCAGCCGTCGCCGTGGACCTCGGCCGCGCGGCGCAGGGCGAGCACCTCGGCGTGCGCGGTGGGGTCACCGAGGGCTTCGCGCGCGTTCGCGGCGCGCGCGAGTTCCCTTCCGGTGGAGTCGAATACGACGGCGCCGACGGGGACGTCGCGCGGGTCGGCTGCGGCGGCCGCGGCGATCGCGGCGCGCACCATGTCGGTATCCGAGGGTGGTGCCTGGCCGGGCACGTCAGCGCGGCAGCTTGTCCAGCACCGCCGATAACTCGTCGGCGAAGCCGAGTCGCTGGGCGATCATGCCGAGCTGCTCGTCGGGGTAGAGGTCGGTGTCGGCGAGGATGACGCTCAGCACCGGCTCGGGCAGGCCCAGATCGGCGAGCACGCCGAGGTCGCCTTCTTCCCACGGCTCGACGTCGTCGAGTTCGTCGGGGTCGATGTCCGGAATTTCCACGTTCAGGGCGTCGAGAACGTCCGCGGCGATGTCGTAATCAATGGCGGCGGTGGCGTCCGAAACCAGCATCCGGGTGCCGCTCGGCGCGGGCCGGACCACGATGAAGAACTCGTCATCGATGTCCAGCAGGCCGAACACGGCACCCGAGCTGCGCAACGCCTTCAGTTCGTTTTCCGCGGCGGACAAATCCGTAAGCGCGGCCTGGCTCAGCGGGCTGCACCGCCATTTGCCTTCTTCGCGGACAACCGCCACTGCGAACCCTTCTACGTCGTCGTAATCATCCGACGCCGCCCTATTCGTGCCCGAGCGCTGTGCTGCCATGGGCGCAACGGTAGTCTGCCCAAGCCGAAATGTTGAAGTCGTATGCGAATCTGTTCGGGTGACTTCTGCTGAGAAAGCGTCCGTGTGCGTCCTCGGAACCGGCTTGATCGGCGGTTCCCTGCTGCGCGCCGCCGTCGACGCCGGCTATGACGCCTGGGGTTTCAACCGCTCGGCGGAGGGAGCGCGCGCCGCACGAGGCGACGGTTTCGACGTGACCGAGGATCTGTCCGCCGCGCTCGCCAGGGCGGCCGACGCGGACGCGTTGATCGTGATCGCGGTGCCGATGCCCGCGGTCGAGCACATGACCTCCGCCATCGCCTCGTTCGCGCCGCACTGCGTGCTGACCGACGTGGTCAGTGTGAAGGCGCCGGTGGCGGAGGCGGTGCGCAAGGAGGGCCTCTCGGCCCGCTACGTCGGTGGACATCCGATGGCGGGCACGGCCGAATCCGGGTGGGCCGCCACCGATTCCGGCCTGTTCCGCGACGCGGTGTGGGCGGTCGGCGTGGACGAGGGCACGCAGGCCGAGGCGTGGACGAGGGTGGCGCGACTGGCGCTGGACTGCGGGGCGGTGGTCGTCCCGGTCGTCGCGGAGGAGCACGACCGGGCGGTGGCCCGGATCTCGCATCTGCCGCACGTGCTGGCCGAGGCGCTGGCCTCGGCCGGTGCGGCGGGCGGCGAGCTCGCCCTCGGCCTCGCGGCGGGTTCGTTCCGCGACGGCACCCGCGTGGCGGGCACCGCTCCCGATCTCGTGCGCGCTATTTGTGAGCCGAATTCCGCGGCGCTGTTGGCGGTGCTCGAGGAAACGCTCATGGTGCTCGGCGCCGCCCGCGACAGCCTGCGCGCGGACAATTCCCTGGCCGATCTCGTGGACGCCGGTCACGATGCCCGCAGGCGCTACGAAACCGCGCGCCGATGGGAAATCACCGATATCCATCCCGGCGACCACAATTGGCTGGCGAACATGCGCGAGGCCGGACAGCTCGGCGGGGTTATCACCCGGCTGCGGTAATTGTCAGATGCGTTCGGCCAGGCCCGGGTAGTCGAGCAGGAAGCCGTCGGCGTCGACGGTGACCGTCGCGCTGGAGACCGGCGACAGCACGCTGATGCCGTCGGCGGCGCTGCTGTAGGTCAGACTCGCCTCTTGGACCAGCAGATCGGGCAGGCGCACGTAGACGACCGGGACCTGGACCTCGTGCACCGCGTGCTGCAGGTCGAAGCGCCGGATCGGCAGCGTGTTGAAGAACGGGCTGAGCACCACGTCGACATCGAGCGCGCCGGCGAAGGTGGAGCGCACGTGGCTGCCGCCCGCGTCGACCAGCCAGTAGTTCTCCTCGTCCCTGGCGATGGAGGCGTGCCGCTCGCCCGCCGCCGTCGTGGTGCGCAGCGAGAGACGCTTTGTGGCGCCGCTCTCGTCGGTGACCAGGTCGTAGGACGCGCTGAACGCCGGGTGGTCGTCGCACGCGCCGCCGATCATGCGACCGGCGGCGCGGATGCGATTGCCGTTGAGGGTCACCCGGACCGATTCCATCCGCGACGCGTTGTGCGCGCGCCAGGTGAGAATCGCCGGCCAACGGGAGGCCGGTGGCGTCTCGGGGCCAGAGGCTTGGCTCTCGGGGGCTGGGATCGTCACGTATCTACCGTAAGCGACACCGGGCTGTAGGCCGCACCACACCAGCTCGCATCACACCAGGGATTCCCGCCACGCCGCGTGCAGAGTGGCGAACCGCCCGGTGCCCGCGATGAGCTCGGCCGGGCTGCCGTCCTCGACGACGCGCCCGGATTCCAGCACGAGCACCCGGTCGGCGATGGCCACGGTGGACAGCCGGTGCGCGATGATCACCGCGGTGCGGTCGCGCAGCACGGTCTCGAGCGCGTGCTGCACCAGCCGCTCGCCCGGGATGTCCAGGCTGGAGGTGGCCTCGTCCAGCACGATCACCGCGGGGTCGGCCAGGAACACCCTGGCGAACGCGACCAGCTGCCGCTGACCGGCGGACAGCCTGCCGCCGCGCTTGCGCACGTCGGTGGCGAAGCCCTCCGGCAGCGCCCGCACGAAGTCGTACAGCCCGACCGCGCGGGCGGCCGCGAACACCTCCTCGTCGGTCGCGTCCGGCCTGCCGAGCCGGATGTTGTCGGCCACCGAGCCGGAGAACAGATACGACTCCTGGGTCACCATCACGACATTGCGGCGCAGGTCGGCGTCGGAGATCCGGCGCAGATCGATCCCGTCGAGGGTGACCGTGCCCTCGGACGGGTCGTAGAACCGGGTCAGCAGCTTGGCCAGCGTCGACTTGCCCGCGCCGGTGGCGCCGACCAGCGCGACGACCTGCCCCGCCGGAATGTCCAGCGTGAACTCCGGCAGCACCTGACGCTCTTCGCCGTAGCCGAACGACACCTTGTCCATCAGCACCGCGCCGCGCGCCTTCGCCAGCGGCGTCGGGTCGGCCGGCTCCGGGACCGAGGGCTCCTCCTCGAGCACGCCGGAGATCTTCTCCAGCGCCGCGGCCGCGGACTGATACGAGTTGAAGACCTGGGCGAGTTCGTCGAGCGGGCCGTAGAACTCGTTGAGGTACAACAGGTATGCCGCGAGCACGCCCACCGCGATGTGGCCCTCGATCACCTGCCACGCGCCGACCACGATGATGATCACCGTGGTGAGGTTGCCGAGCAGCCTGGTGAGGCCGGCGTAGTCGCCCATGCCGCGCATGGCGGCCGTGGTCGCCTGCTGGTACTCGGCGTCCTCGTAGGCGAGCACCGACTCGTTGCGCTGCTCGCGGCGGAAGGTCTGCACCGCGCGCATGCCGCCCATCGACTCGACGAACTGCACGACCACCTTCGCGATGGCGCCGCGGGTGCGGCGGTAACCGGCCCGCTGTCTGCGCTGCGCCCAGCGGGTCACGAACACCAGCGGCACGAAGCCGATCAGCACGATCGCGGCCAGCGTGAGGTCCAGGTAGATCAGCAGCGCCGCGATGGTCAGCACCGACAGGATCGCGCTGAGCGCCTGGTTCAGTGCGCTCTCCAGCAGTTCCTGCAGCGTCTCGATGTCGCCGGTGAGGCGCGCGACGACCTTGCCGGAGGTGTACTTCTCGTGGAACGACACGCTGAGCCGCTGCATGTGCGCGAACGAGCGGACCCGCAGGTCGAACAGCACGCTCTGGCTGAGCTTGCCGGACACCCGCAGGAACAGGAACGTGGTCGCCCCGCCGAGCAGCACCGCGCCGAAGTAGCCGCCGACCGCCCAGGTCAGCGGGCCCCAATTGCCTTCGCGCCCGGCGGCTATGCCGTTGTCGAGGCCGTGCGCGATGAACAGCGGCGCGGAGACCATCGCGGCGTTGTCGACCACGATGAGCACCAGTGCGAGCGCGGCCAGCCTGCGGTACGGCCGGACCAGGTCGAGCAGCAGTCGCCGGGATCGCTCGGCCAGCACCAGGTTTCCCGCCTGGGTGACCTCCTTGTCCTCGCTGGCGATGCCGCGCCAGTCGGCGGCCTCGTCGCGCGGGGTGTCGCCAGCGGGCGAATCCTCGCTCGCCGCCGCGTCTTGGGACGCGACCGTCTCCGTGCTCACTGCTGTTCACCTCCCATCAGTTCTCGGTATCGGCTGCTGCTGCGCAGCAATTGGTCGTGGGTGCCCTCGGCGACGATGCGGCCGTCGGCCAGCACCGCCACCCGGTCGGCCAGCGCCGCCGTCGAGGGCCGGTGTGCGACAAGCAATGTCGTCGCGCCGGCCAGCACGGTGCGCAACCGCTCCTGCACCCGCTCCTCGGTCTCCACGTCGAGCGCGGACAGCGGGTCGTCGAGCACCATGATCCGGCTGCGGCTGCCCGCGCCCGCCCCGCTCAGCACCGCGCGGGCGAGCGCGAGGCGCTGCCGCTGGCCGCCGGACAGGCTCAGGCCCTGCTCGCCGATCCTGGTGTCCAGGCCCCACGGCAGGTTGTCCACGAACTCGGTGGCCTGCGCGACGCCCAGCGCACGGCGCACGTCGGCGTCGGTAGCGCTCGGATCACCGAGCGCGACGTTCTCCCGCACGCTCGCCGAGAACAGCACCGGCTCCTCGAAGGCGACCGAGACCAGCGCACGCAGGTCGGTGAGCCGCATGGTCGCGATGTCGATGCCGTCGATGGTGATCGCGCCGCCGGCCAGGTCGTAGAGCCGGGGAATCAGGTTGAGCAGCGCGGTCTTTCCGCTGCCGGTCGCGCCGACGAGCGCGACGGTCTCCCCCGGCCGTACTTTCAGCGAAACGTCGTGCAGCACCTCTTCTTTCGCGTCCGGGAAGGCGAATTTCACGCCCTCCAAACGCAACTCGCCGACGATGGTCTCCGGCAGCTCCACCGGGTCCGCCGGATCGGTGATGTCGACCGGGGTGTCGATGATCTCCCAGTACCGATCGCCCGCCGTGCGCGCGTCGTTCAGCTCGGCCAGCAGGAACCCGGTCCAGATGATCGGCCACTGCATGAAGTTGGCGAGGGTGATCGCCGCGACCAGCGTGCCGAGCGTCATCGAGCCGTGCACCACCGCGTAGGCGCCGTAGCCGAGCGCGAACGCGATCGCCAGCTGCGGCAGGCCGGTCATGGCCGACCACAGCCGCGCGTCCAGGCGCACCTTGAGCAGCTCGGTCCGCTGCAGTTCGCGCGACTGCGCGGTGAACCGGCCGCCGAAGAACACGCCGCGGCCGAACGCCTTCAGCACGCGCACGCCCTGCGCCGACTCCTCGGCGGTGGTGGCCAGGTCGCCGGACTGGTCCTGGGACCGCCGCGACGCCACCGAGTACTCCCGCTCGAAGCGCACGCAGATGTAGGTCAACGGGATCGCGATGACCACGAAGATCAGGCCGATCTGCCAGCTCAGGCCGAGCAGCACGAGCAGGCCGACGGGGATCAGCACGAAGTGGATGATCAGGAATGGCCCGGCGAACGCGACGAACCGGCGCAGCGTGGCCATGTCGTCGACCGCGCGCGAGAGCAGCTGGCCCGATTCCCAGGAGTCGTGGCGCCCGATCGCCAGCGACTGCAGCTTGCGAAAGATCTTGGCGCGCATGGTGATCTCGACCATGCTCGCGGGCTTGGAGACCAGCCACCGGCGTCCCCACACGCCGACGGCCTCCAGCAGGCCGAGCCCCAGCACGACCAGCACCGGCACGACGACGCCGCCGAAATCGCGACGGGCGATCGGCCCGTCGATGATCCGGGCGATCACCAGCGGGATGACGACCGCGGTCAGCGAGGAGAGGATCGCGAGCGTGGTCGCGCCGAGCAGCGCGCGCCGATACGGGCGCACGTACGGCCAGAAACGTCGCAGCGATTGCAGGCGGCCCGGCGCGGACGCGCCGGGCCGCTCGGGTCTATCGACCTCCGGATCGGCCGTCGCGACGTCCAGTGCAACTGACATAGTTACCCCTCGCGTGGTGTGGATGGCGGTGTCGAGAAGCGGGACACCCGATGATGTTCGCACCGGGGTCCGACACTTCAGGGTTGCAGCATCGCCCGGATCGGCCAACCGATTTTCCGGGCTCGACGATTCCCCTCGGACCGCGTTCGTGCTGGATATCACCGCTTCCACCCAGGTCACGTCCGCCGTCATGCACCCAGTCAACAACCTCGAGTAATGTCGAGGTCAAGGTGTCGGAGGCACGGATTAGTCTCGGCCGCATGCTGATCGTCGCCGGATATCTGAGGGTCGCCGACCGGGACCGCTATCTCGCCGCCTGCCGCGAGGTCGTCGAGCTCGCTCGCGCCGCACAGGGCTGTCTGGACTACAGCCTGGGCGCGGATCTGGTCGAGCCGGATCGGGTCAACGTCTACGAGCGGTGGGTGTCGCGTTCGGCGGTGGACGAGTTCCGCGGCGCGGGGACGTCGGACAACGACCTCGGCGCCCAGATTCTGGGCGCCGAGGTCAGTGAATTCGAGTGCGCGAACGAGGTTCGGCTCTAACGCACTCCCGCGCTCTCCCGCTCGATCGGTGCGTCGGGGAAAGCCTGCTGCTGATAGCCGCCGCGCAATGTTCCGTCCAGATACGCGGCGCGGCAGGCCCGGCGCGCGATCTTGCCGCTCGACGTGCGCGGGATCGAGCCGGCGGGCACGAGCAGCACATCGCGCACGGTGACGCCGTGCCGCTGCGAGACGGCGGCCCGCACGGTGTCGGCGACCGGCTCGGTCTCCAGCTTGCCCGCCCCGGTGTTGCGCTCGGCGACGATCACCAGCTGCTCGGAGTTGTCGTCGGCGTCGAACCGCAGGCCGGAGTGGCTGCCCTTGGCGAAGACCAGCGCCGGAAGCTCGTTGGCGGGCACCGAGAACGCCGCGACGAAACCGGGCCGCAGCGCCGAACTCGATTCCTGCGCCGAGAACTCCAGATCCTGCGGGTAGTGATTGCGGCCGTCGACGATCACCAGATCCTTCACCCGGCCGGTGATGTAGAGCTCGCCGTCGAGATAGGCGCCGTAGTCGCCGGTGCGCATCCAATCGGCGTCCTGCGCCGTGCCTTCCGCGTGGCTGCCCGACGGCTGCCGCGCCGCCAGCTTGGCCTGGAAAGTCACCACGGTCTCCTCGGGCTTGCCCCAGTACCCGATGCCCATGTTCTCCCCGTGCAACCAGATCTCGCCGACCTCGCCGTCCGGGCGCTCGACGCCGGTCTCCGGATCGACGATGGCAGCCCACTGCGACAGCGCGACGTATCCGCACGACACCTGGGCGATCGAGTTCTCGGCGCCCTCCTCGACCTCGACCATCCGGCCCGAATTCAGTTCGGCCCGATCCACATACACGACCCGCGCCTCGTCCTCGGCCTTGGTCGCGGAGACGAACAGCGTCGCCTCGGCCATGCCGTAGCAGGGCTTGATCGCCGTCTTCGGCAGCCCATACGGCGCGAACGCCTCGTTGAACTTCTTCATCGACGACACCGACACCGGTTCGCTGCCGTTGATCAGCCCGATCACATTCGACAGATCGAGCTCCTCGCCCGGCTTCGGTTTACCGCGCGCCGCCGCGTGCTCGTAGGCGAAATTCGGTGCGGCGGCGAAAGTCCCGGCGCCGTCGGAGGCCGCCGCCAGTTCTTTGATCCAGCGATACGGCCGGCGGACGAACGCGCTCGGCGACATGATGGTGATGAATCCCCCGCCGACGGTCGGCAGAATCACGCACAGCAGACCCATGTCGTGGAACAGCGGCAGCCAGGTGACCCCGCGCGAAGTCTCTTGCACACCAATGGCATCGATCATCTGCAAAAGATTCGTGCCCACCGCCCGGTGCGTGATCTCCACGCCCGCAGGCGTTCTCGTGGAGCCCGAGGTGTATTGCAGATACGCGACGCTGTCGATATTGATATCCGGGCGCACCCACGCCGCGCCGACGCTGTCCGGAATCGCCTCCACCGCAATGATTCGCGGCCGCTGCGCCGCGGGCAGATGACGGAAGAAGTTCCGCACACCGCCCGCCGCGGAGCCGACCGTGAGGATCGCCGCGGGCGTGCAGTCGCTGAGCACCGCGGTCAGCCGGTCGGTGTGCCCCTGCTCCTCCGGGTCGAACAGCGGGACCGCGATATTGCCCGCGTAGACCGCCGCGAAGATGGAGACGACGTAGTCCAGTCCCTGCGGCGCCAGAATCGCGACCCGGTCACCGGGCCGGGTCACCTGCTGGAGTCTCGCCGCGACCGCACGCAGCCGCACGCCGAACTGCCGCCAGGTCAGCTCGTGGTATTCGCCGTCCCGCTCGCGCGAATAGTCGATGTACCGGTAGGCGAGGTCGTCGCCGTTCTCCGCGCTGTGCTTGTCGACGAAGTCGATCAGGGTCTTGTCGCCGCGGATCTTGATATTGCCCTGGTCATCCAAATAGTCGTCGAAGGTTTCGTCGATCATCGCCTTATCCTTTTGCCAAAGCACGCACAAGGCCGTGCAGTTACACCGAACACAGGTCGATAACGAAGCGTCGGGAAGGCTAGCAGGTGCGCAGCCTTCCGACGCTCAATACCGCCCGAAGGCGATCGCTACGTTGTGTCCGCCGAAACCGAACGAGTTGTTCACCGCGTAATCGATGCGGCCCGGCCTGCTCTGGCCCTTGACGATGTCGAGGTCGATTTCCGGGTCCTGATTGTCCAAATTCAGTGTGGGCGGGACGATGCCGTCGCGAATCGATAGCACGGTGATCACCGACTCGAGCGCGCCGACGGCGCCGATCGAATGCCCGAGCGCCGACTTCGGCGCGTAGACCGAGGCGTGCGCGCCCACCGCCGACAGAATGGCTTGTGCCTCAGCGGTATCCCCGATCGGGGTCGCGGTGGCGTGCGCATTCACATGGGTGACATCCTTTTTCGTCAACCCGGCCTTCTCGATCGCCCTCGTCATCGCGCGTGCCGCGCCCTTGCCCTCCAGGTCGGGCGCGACGAGGTGGAAGGCGTCGGAGGTGATGCCCGCGCCCATGATTCGCGCGTGGATCGTCGCGCCGCGCGCCTTGGCGTGCTCCTCGGTCTCGATGATCATCATGGCCCCGGCCTCACCGAACACGAAGCCGTCGCGGTCCTTGTCGAACGGGCGCGACGCGCATTTCGGCTCGTGGTTGCGGGTGCTCATGGCGCGCATCATGGTGAACGCCGCGATCGGCACCGCCTGGATGGAGCCCTCGACCCCGCCGGTGACGACCATGTCGGCGTCGCCCATCACGATCATCTGCCACGCGTTGGCGATCGCCTCCGACCCCGACGAGCAGGCCGAGACCGGCGTGACCACGCCCGCGCCCGCGCCGAGCTCGATGCCGACGCACGCGGCCGAGCCGTTCGGCATGATCCGCTGCACGGTCAGCGGTGAAATCTTGCGGTAGCCACCGTTTTTGATGCGGTCGCGCGCGTCGACGATGTACTCGCCGCCGCCGAGGCCGGTGCCGATGGCGACGCCGAGCCGGGTCTTGTCGACCTCCGGATTGCCCGCGTTGCGCCACACCTCGCGGCTCAGGACGGTGGCCATCTGCTCCACGTAGGACAGGGTGCGTGCCTCGACCCTGGTCAGGTTGTCGGTGGGCGAGACCTTCAGATGCCCGCCGATGCGCACCGGCAGCTCGAACTGCTCGACGAAGCTGTCCTCGAGAACGTCGATGCCGCTCTCGCCGTTGAGCAGGCCCTTCCACGTCGAGTCGACGTCGCCCGCGATCGAGGTCGTCGCGGCGAGGCCGGTCACGACGACACTGGGAAAGCTCCGGTTTTTCGAGGGTATCTGCATGTTTCGCTCACTTTCCCTAGCGTGAAGACTAAGAAATTCGTCGAGCTCAAAACCTGGTGGAGCACGTATGTTTCGCATGCGGACGCGCCGCGCGGGGGGCGGCGTCCGCGCGTATTGCGCGCCGAGCGCGGGCAGATCGGCCGGCCGAGCCTGTCATCAGGTGGTGCCACAGAGCGCTTGCGAGCCGTGAAGGCGCGCACCGAGATCGGCCGATATGCATTATCGAGCAGCGGCGGACCGATCACGTTGCTGACACGCGGACGGTACCAGGCTGCCCGTGCAGGCGTTGCGTCGCGCCGTCATGGTGCTGTTCGCGCACGCCGGCGAGCAACTCGAGTAACCTCTTGCCGGGCACGGGGCGCGACGTCGGCGGCGTCTCGACCGAGGACGCGAGGAAGGGACGGGCGGTGACGGGCGCGCGGATGGTCGGGCTGTTCGCCGGGATCGGCGGGCTCGAGCTCGGCCTCGGCCGCAACGGCTGGCAGACCGAGCTGCTGTGCGAGATCGATCCGGGCGCGCAGGGCGTGCTGGCCGCGCGCTTTCCCGACGTGGCGCTGCACTCCGACATCACGAGCCTGCGCGCGCTGCCCGCGGGCACCGAACTGGTCGCCGCCGGATTCCCCTGTCAGGACCTGTCCCAGGCCGGGCGCACCGCCGGCATCACCGGCAAGCGCTCCGGCCTGGTCGACGAGGTGTTCCGGCTGGTGCGGCGCAAGCGCGGACCGCGCTGGCTGCTGATCGAGAACGTGCCGTTCATGCTGCAACTCGGCCGCGGAGCTGCGATGCGTCACATCACCGCGGCCCTGGACGAGCTGGGTTACACCTGGGCGTACCGGGTGGTGGACGCGCGCGCGTTCGGCCTGCCACAGCGGCGTCAGCGGGTGCTGATGCTGGCCTCGCGGACCGAGGACCCGCGCGGTGTCCTGTTCGGCGACGACGCCGGGGCCAGGATCGTCGGGGACGCCGATCGCGATCCGTGCGGGTTCTACTGGACCGAGGGCGTGCGCGGGCTGGGCTGGGCGGTGAACGCGGTGCCGACGTTGAAGGGCGGATCCGCGCTCGGCATCGCCAGCCCGCCTGCAGTGCGGCTGCCCTCGGGGGAGATCGTCACGCCCGGTCTCGTCGACGTGGAACGGTTGCAGGGCTTCGACCCGGGATGGACCGCGCCCGCCGCCGACGTGCCCGGCATTCGCCAGGGGCATCGCTGGAAATTGGTCGGCAACGCGGTGAGCGTGCGCATGGCCGACTGGGTCGGCGCGCGGCTGGCCGCCCCGCTGGACCCGATCCCCGGCGATCAGCCGCTGCCGCCGGGAACGCCGTGGCCGGTGGCGGCCTGGGGACGCGCCGGGTCGGCGTATCGAGTGCCGGTGTCGACCTGGCCGGTGCACGAGCCTTACGAGGACCTGCGGAACTTCCTCACCGACTCGCGACTGCTGTCCGCCCGCGCGACCGCGGGGTTCCTGCGTCGAACGGGCATGGGCAGCTTGCGTTTTCCGCCGGGCTTCCTGGACGACGTCGAGAGTCATCTCGATCGAATGGGTGGCTGGGCGGCGTGAGCGGGCAGCAGGACGACGTGCCGTCGGCGCGACCGATTCCGGAGACCACACCCGGACGCCCGACCACCGATGCGGCGACGAGTGCGCGGATGGCGCGCCAGCGGCGCAGCGGGACCAAGCCCGAACTCGCGTTGCGCCGGGAGCTGCATCGGCGCGGGCTGCGGTATTTCGTCGATCGCGCGCCCTTACGCGGGCAGCGCCGGCGCGCCGACCTGGTGTTCCCGCGCCTGCGAGTCGCGGTCTACGTCGACGGTTGCTTCTGGCACCGATGCCCGCAGCACGCGACCGACCCGCGCAACAACGCGCAGTGGTGGGCCGCCAAGCTGGCGGGCAACGTGGCCAGGGACCGGGCGACCGACGCGGCGCTGACCGAGGCGGGCTGGCAGGTGATCCGCGTATGGGAACACGAGGATGCCGTGGCCGCGGCCGATCGGGTGCAGCGGGCGCTGGGGCTTCGAGCTAGCGGGACTTGACCCGGACCAGTGTGCGCGGCGCGTGGGCGGCGATGTAGTTCGACACCACCATCGCCGTCATCACGGCTACTCCGGCGGCGGCTGTTGCGTAGCCGATCATGGGGACCTCCTAGAGAACGCTTCCCCGACAGCCTGTCGCCCGAACCTGACAGGAACCTGTGCGTCGGTTGGCAATGGCGTGTGTTTGATCCCATCGCAGCGGTGAACCCATGACTCTGCGACGGCCCTCACCTACGGTTTGATCATCGGTCCAGGGAAGGTAGGAGAATGGATCCGTGACAGATAGCCGAAAGATCGCCGAACGGCGCGTGCGGGTGGCGTCCCTGGCGATCGCGGCGGCAATCCTGATCGCGGGCGTCTGCTACTCGTCCTGGGTGCTCGAGTTCTTCCTGAAGATCGACGTGGACCCGGTCAACTCGTTTCTGAGCGAGCTGGACGCCGAAGGCAAGCCATACCGTGCGATATTCGCGACGGCCGACAAGATCGTCGGCGCGGTGCTCATGCCGGCCGCGATCGGCGGACTGCTGGTGTTCCCGCGCCGCCGATTCACCACGGTCGGCTGGGTCGCCCTGTTCTGCTTCGGCGCCGCGACGATCGCCGACGTGTTGCTGCCCCTGAAGGACTGCACCGCGAGCGACAGCGGGTGCGGCGGCGGCAGCGAGCTTTTCCCGCAGTTGCACCAACCGCACGCGCTGTCGAGCACCATCGCGGTCACCTCGATCGCCGTCGCCACCTTCGCGTTCAGCCTGGCCGCGTTCCGCTATCACCGGTGGCGGATTCTGCGCGAGGCCGGGCTCGTCGTGCTGGCGGTCGGGTCGGCGGCGACGGTGTGGATGCTGGTCGCCGACAACCTCCCCGGCGACTACGCGCTCGGCGTCGCCCAGCGCATCCAGGTCGGTTCGATGTCGCTGTGGCTGATCACCCTGGCGGCGGCGGTCATCCTGGAGGGCCGGGAGTGGATCGACCCCGGCGACTAGCTACTTCACCTCGAGCTTGATGGTGTGCCTGTCGGTTTTCGCGGGCAGCTTGGTGGTGTCGACGAAGAGGATCTCGCCGCTGTCCTGCACGCCGTTCGGCAGGGTCTTGGGCTTCAGCTCGAACGGGGGCTGCTCGCCTTTGCTACCGGCCAGGCCGAAGTCGCTGTCGTTGGCGATGTAGAGCGTCTTGCCGCCGTCGAGGGTCGCCACGCCCTCGATCTTGTCGTGGCCGAAGAATCCGCCGTCGGCGTCGAGGTCCTTGATCAAGCCGGCGAAGTCGAGGTTCTTGGTCTTGGCGGCCGGGGTGATGCCCGCCTTGGCGAGCGCGGCGACGCCGTCGGCGGTCGAGGCCGGGCCGACCAGCGTCTCCAGTGGCTTGCCGTCGATCTGCAGGCCGCCGCGTTCCGGATCGTAGTGCGCGCCAGGAACCTTCGAGTCGGGGCCGACGTCGGTGGCGCCGGCGATGTCGACGGTCCACAGCTTCTTGTCGGCCTTGGGCGCGAGGTTGCCGTCGCGCTCGTCGATCAGGAAGGTGGTCGCGCTCAGCGCGGTGATCTCCGAGTCGGCGACCTTGTTGGTCTTCGGGTTCTCCAGCGGGACAACGAATTCGCGCTGCGCCTTCGTCTTCAGGTCGACGGTGACGATGCGGGTGAGCGGCACGTCCTTGGCGGAGCCGCTGAGGCCCGGTGTGTTCAGACCGCTCTGCACCACACCGACGAGCGTGCCGCCGTCCGGCGTGATGGTCAGGCCCTCCATGCCCTGGTTCGGGGTGCGCAGCGAAAGCTCCTTGGGCAGACCCGATCCCGGGGCGAGGCGTTCGAGCTCGCCGCCTTTGGCGTCGAAATGCACCAGGAACGGGCCGTATTCGTCGGAGACCCAGAAGGTGCCGTCGGGCAGGGCGACCAGCCCCTCCGGGTCGAGGCCGTGATCGGTGGGCGGCAGGACGTTTCCGGCGAGATCGCGGATGGTCTCGCCGGTGTTCGCGGCGACGTCGACCTGACCGTTGAACGGGACGCCCGCCGCGGTGTGCAGGTCGATGGTGGACTGCAGCACCGCGCGGGTGCCGACCAACTTGAACCGGCCGATCTTCGGCACGAAACTCGGTGTGGGCGAGAGCTTCTCGTTCTTGCCCGGTCCGTCCACGTTCGGCCCCCGATCGGTCAGCCCGTAGAACTCGTCCTTGCTGCCCGGCACCGGTGTCCAGGCCGAGCCGAAGCCGCTGCCCTGCACCGTGATTCCGCCGAACTCGCCCAGCGACGGAATGTCGGTGGTGTACAGGCGGACCGCGTCGGTCGTGGTCACCTCGAGGCTGTCCGAACCCTGGTATCCGGCGTCGGGGGTGTAGACGAGCGCGCCGTCCACCCGCCTGCTCAGCTTGCCGTGCTCCGGATCGGCGACGCGGAGCGCGGCACTGCCACCGGTCGCGGCGAGCAGATCGTCCAGGGATATCACCAGTGGCTGTCCGGCGGTCGCGGTGAAGTCGGCGGCCGAGGTGGACGACGAGCAGCCGGCGGCCAGTGCGCAGAGGACGGCTACGGCGGTGACACGAGGACGAGAATGAGCTTTCACCGGGACTGCCTACCGTGCCGATCCGACTTCTATCCGACGCGCAGGTGACAACTCGGTGTCGGGCCCGTGCGATGCTGTCGCCATGACCGCACGCGTGAACATCTCCTCCGGCTCCGAGTTCGAAGACATCGTCGGCTACAGCCGCGCCGTCCGGCTCGGCAATCACGTCGCGGTCAGCGGCACCACCGCCTCGGCCGCGGGCGGCACCGCGGTCGGCGGCGACGACATCGGCGAGCAGACCAGGGAGACCCTGCGGCGCATCGCCGCCGCGCTCGCCGACGCGGGCGCGAGCCTCGCCGACGTCGTGCGCACCCGCATCTTCGTCACCGACATCGCCCGCTGGCCCGAGGTGGCCAAGGCGCACGCCGAGGTCTTCGGCGAGATCCGCCCGGCGACCGCCATGTACGAGATCAGCGCGCTGATCACCCCGGCGCTGCTGGTGGAGATCGAGGCGGACGCCATCGTCGGAGCGTAGAAGTTCGGCGGCGCCCGGCGAGGCTCGCTAGGGTCGCACGTGTGACCAGTGCTGCCCCGGAAGATCCCGTCTCACTCGACACCCTCACCGAGGCGACCGATCGCCTCCTCGACACCATGCGCAAGCTGACCGACGACGACGTGGCCGAGCCGTCGCTGCTGCCGGGCTGGACCCGCGGACACGTGCTCGCGCACGTCGCCCGCAACGCCGACAGCCTGCTCAACCTGCTGTTGTGGGCGCATACCGGGGTGGAGATCCCGCAGTACGCGAGCATGTTCCTGCGCGATTTCGAGATCGACGCGGGCGCGCCGAGGCCCGCCGCGGAGCAGCACGCCGACAACGCGGCCGCCGCGAGAAGGTGGCGGGCGCTGGCGGATTCACTCACCGACGACACCTGGCACGCGGAAGTCCGCACCCGCCAGGGCCGTCCGATTCCGGCGAGCGAAGTGCGCTGGATGCGGTTGCAAGAGGTCGAGATTCACCATGCCGATCTGAATGTCGGTTACTCGCCCGCGGATTGGCCCGCGTCGTTCGTCGCGCGCGTGCTGCGTCAGGCCACGGTGGACATGAACCGAATCACCGCCGCGGCGACGGAACCGGTTCCCGGCTTCGAATTGCGCGCCACCGACACCGATTTCACCGGCCTCGTCGGCGCCGCCGCCACGCGGACCGTGAGCGGCCCCGCCGCCGCGCTCGCGGCCTGGATGCTCGGGCGTTCGGACGGGGCGGATCTGAGCGGTGAGGTTCCGATTCTTCCTCCCTGGAAGTAGTGCCGAAAAGCAAAGAGCCCCAGCCTTTTCGGCGGGGCTCCTCGTTCGCTCAGCGGAAGGTCTCGTACAGTCGCGCGTCGGTAGCGATGCCGAAATGCCCGGTGATGAACTCATTGCACTCGGCCCTCGGGTGCGTCTGCGTCGCATCCATCTCCGGGTGGGGGCCCGCGTAGGCGTGGCGCTGGCTCGACTGCCGGTACGGGCCGAACCCGATGCCGCCACGGGTGACGAAGACGCCGATACAGTCCGCTTCGACCGTGAAGTACCCGTCGCCGCCGGGGCAGAAGCCCGTCGCGCCGGTCGGCGACCGGTCGAGGACGCAGTCCCTCGGCTCCGCCGCCGCCGAGCCCGCGGTGGCGATCGCCGCGGCCGTCGCTAGACCGAGGAGGGCCGAACTACTGATGATGCGGTGCCAGGTCGCTGTCATGCCGATCTCCGTTCGTTGGGGCCTTCGGTGCAATGTATCGACCGCACCGCGTCGAAGGAGCGCCTTCGCCGACCCCAGTTCTGGCGGCAGCCGCGCCTAACCCTCCGGGTAGAAGACGAACAGCGTGCAGCCGGTCGTCGTCTGCGGGATGTGCGAGGAGCCCGCGGGGGCGTGGATGAAGGAGCCCGCGGGATAGTCCCGGACGCCGTCGTTGAACACGCCGGAGACCACGAAGACCTCCTCCGGACCCGGTTCGTGCACGTCGATGCCCTGCCATTGGCTGCCGGGGTCCAGCTCCAGCAGGAACGCCTTCGCGCCGGCCTCGCCCTGCCACAGTGTGCGCGAGCGAATGCCGGGGAACAGTTCGCGCGGCGTGACGTCCTGCGCGGCGGACCACTCGTATCCCGTCATGTTCAGGTCTGTCGTCATGCAGCCAGCCTCTCTCGGCACGGATGCCCCGGCCGAGTGTCAGAGATGACATCTCGGGGTACTTTTCTGCCATGCACCGCGTTGTCGCCCTTGTCCACGAACCTCAGTCGCCCTTCGAACTCAGTTGCGCGGCAGAGGTGTTCGGGATCGAGCGCAGCGGACTGCCGACGCGGTACCGGTTCGGCGTGTGCGCGGAGCATCCCGGATACGTCGAGACGACCGCCGGATACACCATGCTCGTGACCGAAGGTCTCGACGCCCTCGAACGCGCCGACACCGTGATCGTCCCCGGTTGGCTGCCCACCGACGAGCCTCCGACGTCGGCTGTCATCGAAGCCCTGCGGAGCGCGCACTCCCGCGGCGCACGCCTCGTCAGCATCTGCTCCGGCGTCTTCGCGCTGGCACACGCCGGGGTGCTGGACGGGCGGCGGGCGACCACCCACTGGGCTCGGGCGGACGAGCTGGCCGAACGCTTTCCCGCCGTCTCCGTCGACCGCGACGTGCTCTACGTCGACCACGGCGACGTCGCCACCAGCGCGGGTGCGGGCGCCGGCATCGACCTGTGCCTGCACCTGGTACGCACGGATCACGGGGCCGGCTACGCCGCACAGGTCGCGCGCAGCATGGTCATGCCCCCGCACCGCGAGGGCGGGCAGTTGCAATACGCCGCGCCCGCGCACCCCACCCAAATCGACGGCTCCCTGGCCCCACTGCTCGAGTGGGCTACCTCCCGTCTCGACGAGCCCCTCACCGTAGACGACCTCGCCACCCAAGCCGCCGTCTCCCCCCGCACCCTCGCCCGCCGCTTCACCGACCAACTCGGCATCGGCCCCGGCCAATGGCTACTCGCCCAACGCATCGCCCTGGCCCGAGAACTCCTGGAAACCTCCGACCTCCCCGTAGAATCCATCGCCCGCCGAGCCGGCCTCTCCTCCGCCACCAACCTCCGCCGCCGCTTCCTCCGCGCCCTCGGCACGACCCCCGGTGCCTATCGGCGTGCGTTCAGAACCACCGCAGGGTAAGGACCGTCCAAGAGCAATGCGCCGCAACAACTCACAGGCTGCGGATGAGTGTCGACGCTCACGGTCCGGAAGCACATAGGCGGTCACGAGAACTGCGGAAACATCGAAAAATAACGAAGGCCCCGGCGAACCGCCGGGGCCTTCATATTGTGCGGCTGAAGGGATTCGAACCCCTAACCTTCTGATCCGTAGTCAGATGCTCTATCCGTTGAGCTACAGCCGCGTGGGTATTCAGTTGTGTACCCGGTTACCCGGGTGTGGCGGAGGCGAGAGGATTTGAACCTCCGGTCCCCGTGAAGGGACAACTCATTAGCAGTGAGTCCCATTCGGCCGCTCTGGCACGCCTCCTGGAGCCTTCTCTTCGAGGGCACCGGTCCTTTCGAACCGCCGAGCATGAAGATTACAGTAGCCGTTGTCCAGATCGCAAAACGGCTGGTTATCAGCGTAAGTTGCTGTCGAACCAGTCGAAGATCCGGGTCTGTGAGTCGATCAGGCCGAAGTCGTCCTCGGGGGCCGGATGGTCGGCGCGGTGCCGCAGGCCGGGGTAGCTGACGACGAGGCTGGCCACGGCGGCCCGGCCGGTCGCGTCGCGTAGTCGCTCGACCTCAGCGGGCGGGGTGGCGGGGTCGTCGGTGCCGAACAGGCCGAGCCAGGGCGCCTGCAGGTGCGGGGCGACCCGGACGAGCGCGTCGGCCTGGTCGGTGAGCGGTTCGACGATGCCGGGCGCGGCGACGCTGACGGCGGCGCCGACCGGGCGATTGGTGGCGACCAGGAACGCCGCGGTGCCCGCGGAGTCGAAGCCGAGGACCCCGATGGTGTCGGGGAACACGCCGTGCCGGGTCAGCCAGTCGAAGCAGGCGTCGAAGTCGTCGAAGAGCTCGTCGCCGAACACCTCCCCGACCGGCTCGTGGCCGGCCCGGTGGAACAGGTTGGGCGCGACCACCGTCCAGCCCTCGGAGGCCAGGGCGCTCATCAGGGCGAGCAGCGCGCCGGTGAACTCGCGGGATTCGTGCAGCATCACGATCCCGCCGCGGGCATTGCCCTCGGGTTCGACCACGATGATGGGCACCTGGGCATCGGCGGCCCGGCGTTTCGATGCGGTGTCCGGTTCGGGCGACGGGTCGTCGCGGCGCAGGGGGGCGAGGTCGTTGTAGGTGCCCGACATGAAACCAGGGTAGGGCGACTTCGTGATCTTCGGTAGAAATTGCTGCTGAGCGTGTATCGACCACAGAATTTTCGGTACGCGGGGCATGCTTTGCGCGAAGGGACCTAAGGTTGGTTGTGTGACTGCGTCAACCCGGCCGGACCTCGACTCGATTCCGGCGTATGTCCCCGGCCGCAACAACCCCCATGCGGTCAAGCTCGCCAGCAACGAGACCACCTTCGGTCCGCTGCCCACCGCGGCCAAGGCCATCGCCGAGGCGGCCGAGCTGGCCAACCGGTACCCGGACAATCAGGCCCTCGAATTGCGCGACGCGCTGGCCGATTTCCTAGGCGTCACGCAGGCGAACGTCGCGATCGGCTGCGGCAGCGTCGCGCTGTGCCAGGAGCTGGTGCAGATCACCTGCGACACACCCACCGACGAGGTGCTGTTCGCGTGGCGCTCGTTCGAGGCCTATCCGATCGTCGCCAAGGTGGGCAACGCGACCGCCGTCGAGGTGCCGCTCACCCCGGACCACGTACACGACCTGGACGCGCTGGCCGCGGCGGTCACCGAGCGAACGAAGCTGATCTTCGTCTGCAACCCGAACAACCCGACCGGCACCGCGGTCGGCAAGGCCGAGCTGATCCGCTTCCTGGACTCGGTGCCCGACCGGGTGCTCATCGTGCTGGACGAGGCGTACTTCGAGTACATGCGCCTGGCCGAGGAGAACTACCCGAACGGCGTCGAGCTCGGCCGGACCCGGCCCAATGTTGTTGTGCTGCGCACGTTCTCGAAGGCCTACGGGCTGGCCGGACTGCGCGTCGGGTACGCGGTGGGCGATCCGGCGGTGATCACCGCGCTGATGAAGGTGCACATCCCGTTCAGCGTGAACCGGGTGGCGCAGGCCGCGGCGATCGCCTCGCTGGAGGCGCGGCACGAATTGCTCGATCGCACACACACTCTCGTGCGCGAACGGGACCGGGTGCGCGAGGCCCTGCTCTCGGCGGGCTACGAGGTGCCGCCGAGCGAGACGAACTTCGTCTGGCTGCCGCTGGGCGAGCGCAGCGCCGAGTTCGGCGAGGCGAGTGCCGAGGCCGGTGTGCTGGTGCGCCCGTACGGCACCGACGGGGTGCGCGTCACCACGGGCGATCCGCACGAGAACGACCTGTTCCTAACCTTCGCCACCGATCCCGCGGTGCTCGAACGCTTCTCGATCTAGACACCGAGGGCGCCCGCTATCACCGGCCACGACCGGACCAGCTCGTCGGCCCAGTACGGCCACGAGTGGGTGCCGGTCGGCCGGAAGTGGGCGGTCGCCGGGATGCCGAGCACGCGGAGCCGGTCGGCCAGGCGGATGGTGCAGGCGTTGGTGGCGGCCTCGAGCGGCCCGCCGAAGCTGATGGTGGTGGCCACGTCGACGCCCGGTTCGCCGGGCACGTCGTGGATGCCGGGCAGTCCGCTACCGACGGAGAGGTAGATCGTCTTGCCGCGCAAGGCTTCCGCGTGCAGCGTGACGTCATGGTCGAGCCAGGCGGGATCATCCTGCTCGCCGAACATATTGTCCGGCTCGCCCTGATAAGACGCGATGACGGCTCTGGCCTGCGCCTGGCCGAGGTCGGTGCCCATGGAGAAGCAGCCGCTGTGCGCCGCGATCGCCGTGTACAGCTGGGGATGCCGCACGGACAGCATCATCGCGGCCTCCGCGCCCATCGAGACACCCATGACCGCGTTGCGCCCGTTGCCGTTGAACTTCGCGTCGATCAGCGGCGGCAGCTCCTGAGTCAGGAACGTCTCCCACTTGTTCGTGCCCAGCACCGGATCGGGCTTCTGCCAGTCGGTGTAGAAGCTGGCCGGGCCGCCGACGGTGAGCACGACATTGACGTTCTTGTCCTCGAAGAAGCGGTCCGCGTGGGCCTGTTCGGTCCAGTTGTTGCTGGCGGGGGCCGCGCTGCGCCCGTCGAGCATGTAGACGGTCGGCCGCGGCTCGGACGTGTCGCGCGGCAGCAGCACCTGCACCTCGACGGCGCGGCTCATGGCGGGCGAGTCGACGAAGACGCGCAGCCACCGGTCGTTGATCGGCTCGATGCGATCGATCGCCGGCTGCGGCGGGCGCTGCGTGGTCGGCTCGGCCGGGGCTGGGCCGTCGGCGGAGCCGGTGCTTGGCTGGGGGGAATCCGAAGGGGCGGCGGACAACTGGGGGGCGCCGAACGCCGCGGCACCGGAAACCAGTGCCGCGCTGACCAAGACGCCGGACACCCAGCGCCGCACCCGACGCCGAGACAGCATGCGAACCATCCTGCCAGATATGCCGAGTTCGGTCGTTTTGTCATAGCGGGTCGCAATTATTGTGACCAGCGACACGTTTATCAGTGAACACAGCTCTACCAGCGCGGTTGCTCCCGTCCTGGATGATCGCCCGCGCGGCAAGGCCGCCCACGAGCAGCGGACGCTGCGGACCCTGTAGCGGAGATCACTCCGACCGCCGACGAGAGGGGGTCGAGCGTGCCGACAATAACGTCCGCTGATCTTGCAGCAAATTCTCGACAACTGAATTGCACCTGGAGTCAAGGGGACTGAACCAGGCTGGCATTGGGCGCGGTTAGACCTCGACAAACGAATCCAGCAAATCCGGGCACACTGTCAGCACACCCGCCGTAGGCTACTGGTCTGGCCTTTCCGGGCATGAACGAGGACGCGCATGATCGTGGATCCACGCCGACGGCATCGAGTTCGGGCCGCTGCGCGCATGTGCAGCAAGCGGATCGTCGAGCTGGTACGGGCACCGGAAACTTCGGGCACAGCGAGAGTTCACCTCGGCGTCAGGCTATTTCGCGGCATCACCCCGAATGTTCCCGTGCGCGGTTCACCGGCGCGGTAAACGCCCGCGCATTCTCCCGCTCGAACTCGTCTGTTTCACCGCAGTGCCCATGCCCGACCGGAGAACATCGTGAATCCTGTATCGCCGATCGAAACCGCTCCTGACACACAGCCTTTCCGCACCGACCTGAAACGTCGGCTACGCGAGTGCGACGAGTTCTTCCGCCTGCCGGAGTTGGCACACCTGCCCTCCCAGCGCCGCCGCACCGCGCTGGAACAACTCGAACAGACCGGCGGCTACTCCCAGACCGCCGAGGAGATCCTGATCGGGGCCAAGCTCGCATGGCGCAATCACGCCCGCTGCGTCGGCCGGAAGCATTGGCGCTCTTTGAAACTGCTCGACGCGCGGGACGTGCGGTCCGCTCGCGACCTGGCGGAGGTGTGCTGGCGGCACCTGCGGATGGCGACCAATGGCGGGGCCATCCAATCCATGATCACCGTCGGACCGCCGCGCCGGCCCGACGGGCGCGAGTTCCGCGTCGTCAGCCCGCAGCTCATCCGGTACGCCGGCTACCGCAACGGCGACGGCACGGTCACCGGCGACGCGGCGAATGTGCGGCTCACCGAGTTCGCGAGGAAGCTCGGATGGCGCGGCGCCGGAACGCCTTTCGACGTGCTGCCATTGCTGGTCAGCACGCCGGACGAGCCGATCCGCTGGTTCGACATTCCGCCGGAGCTGGTGCGCGAGGTGGAGCTCGAGCATCCGGAGTTCGAGTGGTTCGCCGGTCTCGACCTGCGCTGGCACGCGCTGCCCGTGGTGGCCAATATGAATCTCGAGGTCGGTGGCGTCACCTATCCGTTCGCGCCGTTCAACGGTTGGTACCTGGGCGCGGAGATCGGTGCGCGCAATCTCAGCGACGCCACGCGCTACAACATGCTGCCGCTGATCGCCGAGATGATGTGCCTGGACACGCGGTCCGAGCGGACCTTATGGCGGGACTCGGCGCTCGTCGAGCTCAATCGTGCTGTGCTGTACAGCTTTCGCAAGGCCGGGGTGTACATCGTCGATCATCACACGGCGGCCAAGCAGTTCTGCGATCACGTGAGACGGGAAGAGACAGCGGGTCGTAGCTGCCCCACCGACTGGAGTTGGATCAACCCGCCGATCTCCTCGGGGCTGACGCCTACTTTTCATCGGTACTACGACCCGCCGGATCTCGATATTCGGCCCAATTTCGTGCGGCGGCATTTCAACGATTAAGCCTGGCGTCGATTACTCCGGCCAGGTGCCCGTCAGTGACTTGTAGCCGGTCGCACCCGCGCGATCGATAGCGGCTTTGACCAGACCGAAAATGGCTCCCTGCAGGGCGGCCGCGATCAAGACCTCGGTCCAGGTGTAGTTCCGCGCCGTGGCGCTCGGGGCCTTGTCCTCCCCGCTGACCGTCCGCCACACCCGGGTGAACGCGGCGTTGGCCGCGAGGCCGCCGACCACGCTGACCAGCATGCCGAGCGGCTTGTAGAGCGTTTTCACGACCGCCGCCTCCGCACGATCCACCAGGCGACGACTGCGGCGAGCGCCGCGACTCCGGCGACGGCGGCGGGCTGCTTGCGCGCCACGTCCGCGGCCTGCCTACCGCGCGCGACGACCGGCTCGGGAGCCGCCGCCTCGGCCTTGTCGACCAGTTCGCGCGCCTGCGCCTTGGCCTGCTGGGTCTTCTCGTCGGCCGCCTGCTTGGCCTGGGTCGCGGACTCCTTGGCCTCGGCGGCGAGGTGGCTCGCGGATTCCTTTGCCTGCTCGGCCTTTTCGTTCGCGGCCTGCTTGGTGGCGGCGGCCTTCTTGCTCGCGGCGGCCTTGGTCTCGGCCGCCTTACGGCTCGTGGCGGCCTGCGCCTTGCCGAGTTTCTCCGCGGCGGCCTCGGTGGTTTCGGTGACCTTCTCCTTCGCCGCCTCGGCCGTGTCGTGCAGTTTGTCCTGCGCGCGGCCCTTGACGTCCAGTTTGTCGGTCAGCTCCGAAACCGTCTGCCCGAGTTCCTCTCTCGTCAGGTCGCGGTCCGCGCGGAGGGACTCCTCCTCGATCGGTCCGCTGAGGATCGGCTTGTCGGTCGCGCGGCGTCCCTCGTCGCTCATCGGTGTCTCCCGTCCTTGATGGTTTCGATGTCGCGCTTGACGCCCTCGGCCGCCTCCTGCGGCACCGGCGGGACGGCCTCCTGGACGTCCTTCTTGCCCAGCAAGGCGAGCGCGCCACCGGCGACCAGCAGGACGCCGCCGACGATCAGCGCGGCGGCCCAGGCGGGCAGCGGAATCGCCAACGCGCACACCGCGGCGGCGATCAACGCCGCGCCGCCGTAGAACGCGAGTAGTGCCCCGGCCCCGGCGAGTCCGGCGCCGCGGCCGATCAGCTTGCCTTTCTTCTGCACCTCGAGCCTGGCCAGCTGGAGTTCGTCTCGAATCAGCCTGCTGATCTGCTCGGTGGCGTCGTTCACCAGTTCGCCGACCGACCGTGTCTCCGCCGGTGGCCCGCTCCGCGCTTGCGTCATGTGGCACCTCCCAGTCGACGGCCGGTTACCCGGCGTCGCGCCAGGCAAACACGCGCGACACGCAGGGGCGGCGCTGCCACTTCGGCGACTTTACGAAGCGGGCCGCAGAGGTCGCTGTGACCTCTGCGGCCCTCGGTTCGGCCGTGGTGTGGCTCAGCCGCCGAAGCTGCCGGTGGAGGGCTTGTTGGACGGGACGTTCACGGTGACCGTCTCACTCAGCTCGTACCCACCCGCCGGGCTGGTGTCGGCGCAGCCGCCGCGCGCGGTGATCTTCGAGCCCGGCTCGAGACCCGTCAGCGAGGTCTTGATCGTCCGCCCCGGCTGAGCCAGCGACTCGAGCTTGCCCTCGCCGAAGAAGACATGGTTGTTCTCCGGCCCCACGCCCGCCTCGGCCCAGCACTGCC
>NZ_BAGH01000011.1 GCF_000308715.1 Nocardia tenerifensis NBRC 101015 | reverse complement strand
GCACGCCGCCCGGCTGCTGCTGGCGAAGAACCCGGCGGGCTGGCAGGAGGCGCTGTCGATGATCGAGCCGAGCTCGGCCGGGCTGGTGATCGCGGTGAATGGGCAGGTGCCCGACGGCGAGGACCTGTCCTGGCTGTGGGACGTGCGCTTCGAGCATTTCGAGGGCGTCCAGGTGGTCGCCTCCGGCGAGCGCGCCACCGACCTCGCCGTGCGCCTGACCTACGCGGGCGTCGAACACACCACGGTGCCGAATCCCCTGCGCGCCATCGCATCCTGCCCGGCGGGCCACGTCGAGGTGCTGGCAAACTACACCGCGTTCCGGGATCTCAATCGCGACCTCGAGGCCACATCATGAGTGAATCGACCGTTCGGATCGGCCTGGTGCTGCCCGACGTCATGGGCACCTACGGCGACGGCGGCAACGCGCTGGTGCTGCGGCAGCGGCTGCGGCTGCGCGGCTACGACGCCGAGGTCGTCGAGATCACCCTCGGCGACCCGGTGCCGGACTCGCTGGACATCTATACCCTTGGCGGCGCGGAGGATTCGGCGCAGCGACTGGCCACCCGGCACCTGCAGCGCTACCCCGGACTGCAACAGGCGGCCGCGAAAGGCGCTCCGGTGCTTGCCATCTGCGCCGCCATCCAGGTGCTCGGCCAGTGGTACGAGACCTCCTCGGGCGAGCGCGTCGACGGCGTCGGCATGATCGACGTCACCACCTCGCCGCAGCCCAAGCGCGCGATCGGCGAGGTGACCACCGCTCCCATGCTCACCGGGCTCACCGCCGCGCTCACCGGGTTCGAAAACCACCGGGGCGGTACCAAACTCGGCGGCGACGCGACCGGGCTCGCCAAGGTCACCCGCGGCATAGGCAACGGGGTAGGCGACGGGCTGGAGGGCGTGGTGCAGGGCTCGGTGATCGGCACCTACATGCACGGCCCCGCGCTGGCACGCAATCCTGAGCTGGCAGATCTGCTGTTGTCGCGCGCGCTCGGCGTCACCGAGCTGGCTCCGCTGCCCATGCCGGAGGTCGAGCAACTCCGCCGTGAACGGCTGCGCGCGTAGGGCCGACCGCCAACAGGTGAAACATTGCCTGTTCACGGCGTGATCGTTCGGCAAAAGCGACTCGACCGATAGAGCTCCGGGGCGACGGGCAATTCACGCGCTACGCTCCCCGCTATGACGACGATCACGCCGGGGTTGCCCGCCGAATCAACGGCGCAACCGGTCATGCCACGCCGTCCGCCGATATGGACCCGCTGGCGCAGCATCCTACGGCCGCGTCCGTTGTATCTTTCGCTGATCGTCTCAGGGGTGGTGGCGCTCAAGGCATTCGAGATGTCGTTCGCCGCGCTACATCATCTGGCCGTGCGCAACCTCGTGGAGGCCGAACTGGCCTCGAATGTCCCCATCGCGATCGACGGCCTCGTCGTCGGATCCATCGTCGCCACCGCGTCGTTTCCGAAACGCAGTGTCGGCTGGTGGTACGCGACGGGGCTTTTCGTCATTTCGACCCTGGTATCGGTGGCCGGGAATATCGAGTACGCGCGCGAGATCGGCGGTGGGCCCGTATCGCTGATCATTTACGCGGGCATGCCGTTGACGCTGCTTTTCGCGGTGCACCTGACCCTGATTCTGCTGGGGCGCAACACCGTGCCGCGAGCGGCCTCGATCGACGTAGCCGACGACCAACTTTCGGTACCGGAGGACGTCGCTGAGCCGGTCACCTCGCCACAGCTCAACACGCTTCCCCCGGCCAACGGGCACGAGATCGCCAAGCAGGCCGCGGCGCCGTTCCCCACCGGCGCGAACAGCCCGATGCGCTTCAACACCTTCGACGCCGAGGGCCGAAAGCTGGTCAATCACCGGTGATCACGCGGCGATGATCCGCTGACTATTCAATTCACGCTCGACTATTCGATGGAGAAAACGCATGTCTCTCACTGTCTGGCAGGACCAGGACGTCGATCAGTTCCGTGAAGTAGCGAGCAGGCTCGCCTCGGTGATCCAGGGCAGCGTGGACCGATCGGGCGCGCTGAGCCAACTCACCGAAGCGGTGGAGAGCGGTGACGCGTTCACCGATCTGCTGATCGAATTCGCCGGCCGCTGGTTCCACGAGACCGGCGGGCAATCGGTGTTGATCGGGCCGGAAATGTTCTGGCTGCTGTCGGAGCCGAACCTGCGCAAAGGCATCAGCAGCGCGTTGCGCGGGCCGGAAACGGCGCCGGATCTGGAGTACTCGGTCAGTCGGCGCAGCCGAAAGCTCTTGCTGATCTGTGTTTTCGAGACTTTGGCGCAGAACCAGTGGCTCGCGGGCAACATCGGCGAGCACGTCGGCATGAACGGCGCCGTCAACGGAATAGGGTGATCGCTACCCGCGAGCGAACAATTAAATTCACGCCGTTCTCAACTCTCCCTTCGGTCGCCTCGGCCCGGATAGCGTCGAGGTTTGCCGAGTTCTGAGGAGAGTGCCGTGTCCGACGTTGTGCTGTGTCGGCGTGCAGTGCCGCCGGGAGCCGGTGGACTACGGCCAGCGGGTGTGTCGCGGCCGGGGGCCGATGTGCCGCGGCGGAGCGTCGAATGACCGCGATCACTACGCCGGACGCGCCGACGGTCGGTGCCGACGCACCCGTCGTCGCCGCACGGCGGACCAAGAACTATCGGCGGCTGATCGGCCCGGCACTGACCCGCGTCGGTGCTCTGGCGCTCGTGCTCGCGCTGTGGACGGCGATCACGGCCGCGGGCCTGGTCGATCCGCTATACCTTCCGTCGCCGCACGCGGTGTGGGACGCATTCGTACGAGCCAACTCTCGGCACCCGATCGCGGCGGGCGTGGACCGCACGGTGATCGGTGAGCAGAACTACTACCTGTGGGAGCATCTGCTGGCCAGCCTCCAGCGGATCGCCGCGGGCGTCGGCCTCGCGATCGTGGTGGGCCCGCCGGTGGGGTTCCTGATGGGCATGCTCACGCCGGTGCGACTGGTCACCGAGCCGATCCTGAACTTCCTGCGGGCGCTGCCGCCGCTCGGCTACATCGGCCTGCTGATCGTGTGGTTCGGCATCGGCGACCTGTCGAAGGTCTGGCTACTGTTCCTCGCCGCGTTCCCGCCCATCGCTGTCGCCACGCTGAGCGGCGTCACGGGCGTCAAACACGACTATCTCCATGCCGCCCGCGCGCTGGGCGCCGGTCGCGCGCAGGTGATTACGCGGGTGGTGCTGCCCGCGACGCTGCCCGAGGTGATCAGCGGCGTGCGGATCGCCACGGCGTTCGCCTGGACCACCGTGGTGGCCGCCGAACTCAACAACGGCATCCCCGGCATCGGCGGTCTCGCGTATATCGCGGGCACACAACTCAATACGCCGCTGACCATCGCGTGCATCATCGTGATCGGCTGCGCCGCACTCGTGCTCGACTCGGTCATCGGATTCATCGGTGCCAAGGCAGTTCCGTGGAAAGGCAAGGTATGAAAACCGCAGTGCGCCGGGCGATCACGGCCGGTCTGGCCGTGGCGGCCGTCGTCACGACGACCGCGGGGTGCGTCGAGTCCGGTCGCGGCGACACCGGATCCGACGGGGCGGCCGCCTGCCCGTTCGCGCCTGACGCCAGCGTGAACACGCGGGCGCGCATAGGCTTTCAGGCGATCCCGAACGCCGATCTGTTCGTCAAGGATCGCGGGCTGCTCGCCGCCTGCCTGCCGAACGCGAAGGTCGAGTGGAGCCAGTTCTCCTCCGGGGCCGACGTCGTCCAGGCGTTCGGCGCGGGCAGCCTCGACATCGGCACCATGGGGTCGAGCCCGGCGACGAAGGCACTGTCCGCGCCGCTGAACCTGCCGGTACGGGTGCTGTGGATCCACGACGTGATCGGCGCGTCGGAGTCGCTGATCGCCAAGGACAAGTCGGTCTCCTCGCTGGCCGGGCTGCGCGGCAAGCGCATCGCGACACCGTTCGGCAGCACCGCGCACTACAGCCTGCTCGCGGCGCTGAACCGAGCCGGCCTCGGCACCGACGTGCAGCTGATCAACATGAAGCCGGACGCGATTCCGGGCGCCTGGAACGGCGGTCAGATCGACGCGGCCTGGGTGTGGGATCCGACGCTGTCCAAGCTCGTCGAGGCCGGCGGTCACCTCGTCACCTCCAGCGCCGAGACCGCGGCCGCGGGCGCGCCGACCTTCGATCTGGCGGTGGCGGGCAAGAAGTTCCTCGACGAGAATCCGGGCTTCGCCGTGGTCTGGGCGAAGCTGCAGGACTACGCGGTGACCCAGCTGCGCACCGCGCCCGCGGACGCCGCCGTGTCGATCGGCGCGCAGCTCGGCATCGAGCCGAAGCTGGTCGGGCCGCAGCTCGCCGGCTACACCTACCTCGGCGCGGCCGACCAGGCCGACGCGAAGTATCTCGGCGGCGGGTTCGCCGGCGATCTGCGCAAGACGGCCGAGTTCCTGTTGAGCCAGGGCGGTATCGACGCGGTAGGCGACGAATCGGCCTATCGCGCGGGCATTTACGCTGACGCCGCCACAGGGGCGAGTTCGTGACCGTGCCGGACCGGCCGCGGGTCGTCCTCGCCGGGGTGAGCAAGAGCTATCCCGGCGCGGACGGCCCGACACAGGTGCTCGCGCCGACCGATCTGAGCATCGACGGCGGCGAGTTCGTCTGTGTCGTAGGGCCTTCCGGCTGCGGCAAGTCGACGCTGCTGAACATCCTCGCCGGGTTTCTCGCCCCGACCGAGGGCACGGTGCGGGTCGGCGGGCACGCGGTCACCGGACCCGACCCCGACCGCGGCGTCGTCTTCCAGCAACCCAATCTCTATCCGTGGCTGACGGTTCGGCAGAACGTGGAGTTCGGCCCCACGGTGCGTGGCGTGCCGCGTAGCAGGCGACGCGCCGAGGCCGAACGCATGCTGGCACTGGTCGGCCTCGACCACCTCGGCGACCGCCGGCCTTACGAACTGTCGGGCGGTCAGCAACAACGCGCGCAGATCGCCCGCGTGCTCGTCAACGATCCCCAGATCATCCTGATGGACGAGCCTTTCGGCGCGCTGGACGCCCTGACGCGGGAGAAGCTCCAGGGTGAACTGCGCGCCCTGTGGCAAGAACGCGGCAAGACAATCCTTTTCGTCACGCACGGCATCGACGAGGCCCTCCTGCTGGGCACCCGCGTCCTGGTCATGGGCACCCGGCCCGGCCGGATCGTCTACGACGAGCCGACCTCGTTCAAGGCCGACCTGCCCGATCCGTCCTTCACGAAGGTCCGCGCCCATCCCGGCTTCATCCGGATGCGCGACGAAGTCGCCGCCCACATCTACGCCGCCCACTAGCGCACCGCCGGTCAGTTCGAGATCGGTGACACATCGACCGAGACGGAGATCGAGCTCTCCTTGGCGTCGGTGTAGATGATGCCCCGCAGCGGCGGCACGTCGGCGTAGTCGCGGCCCCACGCGACCGTGACGTAGCGTTCGTCGCCGAATTGATCGTTGGTGGGGTCGAAGTCGAGCCAGTGACCGGCGCGGTCATCCTCGCCGTCGCCGGGCACCCAGACGGCGGACCAGGCGTGGGTGGCGTCGGCGCCGACCATGCGCTCCTTGCCGGGCGGCGGGTCGGTGGCGAGATACCCGGACACGTAGCGCCCGGCGAGTCCGTGCGAACGCAAGCAGGCCAGCCCGATTCGGGCGAAGTCCTGGCAGACGCCCGCCCGCTCCGCGAACACGTCGGCGACCCTGGTGGACACGGTCGTCGAGCCCGACCAATAGGTGAAGTCGGCGTAGATGCGGCTGGTGAGCTCGGCCACCGCGTCCAGCAGCGGTCGGCCCGGGGTCAGCGATTCGGCCGCGTACGCCGTGACCTCGGGGGTGATCTCGGGTGGGTGCAGATCGAGGGCGAACTCCACGGCCAGCGGGCCCGTCGCGCCGGTCGGTCGCGCCTGCTCCCACGGCCGTGCCGCCGGTCCGTCCGGTGCGTGCTCGGGGCGGTCCACCTCGACCACGGACTCACCCGAGACCACCAGGAGCCGGTGCGGCTCGGTGACGTGGAAGTAGGAGGTGGTGTTGCCGTAGACATCCGGGCCGCTCGACCGGTCCGAGGGCGCCGGGTCGATCGACAGCTCGTGCGAGATCAGCCGCTGCCCAGGAAACTCGCGCGGCGTCAGGTACGCGCGGCCGTAGGAGCCGGCGACCTCGTCGGAGTAGCGGTATGTGGTCCGGTGTATCACGCGATAGCGCCGAGTCACCGCGTCGACGGTCATTCGACCACCCGCGTGCTGCCCCACAGCGGCTGAAATCCGGTGGGCAGCGACAGTTTCGCGGCCTCGAACGAGTCCGACAGCTTGCGCAGCCGCAGCTGGACACCCTCCAGCAGTTCCAGGAGCTCGGTGCGGATGCCGTCGTCGTCGATCACGTCGAGATCGTCCGGGTCCACCCGCCGCAGCATCCGCTGCGCGTCGGCCGCAAGACGTTGCGGCCGGGACGATCCCGAAGCGCCCGGCAGCGCGCGCAGATCGGCCTCGATCCGGTCCAGCTGGAAGGCCAGCGAGCGCGGGTTGGCGGTGTCGAAGAGCAGCAACTCGGCGACCGAGGAGACGTGCACCGAATTACCGTGCCGCCGAAGGTAACTCACCTGCGACTCGGCGGCCCGCAGCACGGACTCGGTGACCACCCGCTCGGCCTCGGCCGGGTAGGTTCGCGTCATGGCCGCCGACATCAGCGCGGTGAGCGCCAGCCCGCGCTCGATCCGTTTGCCGATATCCATGACGTACCAGCCGGAGTCGCGGATCAGCGACTCCGCGCCGATGCCGGACAGCGACAGCAGCGCCGCCAAGGTCAGCGAGTGCACCGCCGACAGCGCGGTCTCCTTGTCCTCCTTCGTGTTCCGGTACTCCGCGAGCGCCCGGTCCACGGCGCTCAGAATCATCCAGGTGTCGGCGGACAGCTGATCGCGCACGGCCCGCGCGGCGTTCTCGTATCGGTCGACGGCGAAGGCCAGTGAACCGGGCAACTGACGTTCGATCGTCAACGCCACCAGGTATTCATATCCCGCGTGCGAGGCACCCGCGACGAGCGCGCGATCCGGGCCGGGGACCGCGCCGTCCTGTTCCTCCGCCGCGTCGGCCGCCGCCGCGATCGCGCGCCGCAACAGCCCGGGACGGATCGTCACGTTCATCTCCTCGGCGATGCTCGCGACGTCCTCGGACGAATCAGTCTCGGCCGCAATGGACTTCGCCGCGTCAGCGTCATGATCTGGTGAATCCTCCTCTGCCGCTCGGCACTTCGCGGAGTCGACGCCCAGAACCTCCGGAGGAGCGACCGTTGCCGTGGCATGAGCCAACGCCGCCATCAGCACGGGCATGGCGTCGGCCCCCTCCAGCCACGGCCGGTAGCGGAAGTCCTGATACCGGGCGTGCGCGGCGATGAGCAGGCGGGCGGCGGCCTCGGCGCGCTCGCCGTAGCGGCCCATCCAGAACAGATCGTTGAGCACGCGCGGCGAGCTGACCGTCGCGGCCACCGGGGCCGCCCGCCGTTCGCGCTCCTCCCGCGGCGGCTCGGCGCCGACCGCGGGCACCGCGCTGGGCGCCGCTCTGACCCAAATGTCCTTCGCCGCGATCTTTATCGCCGAGCGATCGGGCGACGTGCGTTGATGCAGCCGGCCGAGGCCGCCCGCCATCGCGGTGTACCCGCTGCGCCGCGCCATCGAGAACAGCCGCATGTCGACCGGCGCGGGCGCGAACCCGCCGTCGCCCTCGACGGCCGGCGCCACCGAGAACTGCGCAGGCTCCTGGCCGACCCACTGCCAGCCGCTGTGCTCGATCCGGGCCCGCAGGTCGGCCCGCTGCCGGCTCGACAGTCCGGGCCCGAAGACGGTGGCGCCGTCGACCGAGGAGCGAATGATCAACCGGCGCAGGTTGTTCGTCAGGTGGGCGCGCTCCTTCGCGTCGCCGCCCCAATAGGACGGCGCGCTCTCGAGCAGCAGGTCCTCGCCCAGCAGCGCCTGGGACAGGCGCGGGAGGAACCGGGTCAGCNCGGGGCTCTCCAGCAGGCCGCTGCCCAGCGTGTTCACCACGGTGACCGCGCCGCGCCGCAGCACCTCGACCAGCCCGACCACGCCGAGGCGCGAATCCGGCCGCAGGTCGAGCGGATCCGCGCACTCGGCGTCCACCCGGCGCAGCACCACGTCGACCCGGCGCAGCGTGCCCAAGGAGCGCATCCACAGCGCGGCGTCGCGCACCACCAGATCCGCGCTCTCCACCAGCGGGAAGCCGAGCATCGACGCGAGATTGGCCTGATCGAAGGCGGTCTCGGAGTGCGCGCCCGGACTCAGCACCACGACGAACGGATCGTCGGACGCGCCCTCCTGCGCCGATTCGATCAGCATCAGCCGCATGGCTCTGGCGAACGGGGTGAGCGGTCGCGGGTTGGAGTGCTCGAACGCCTCCGGGATCGCCGTGGACACCACCCGCCGGTCGGCCAGCGCGTAGCCCGCGCCGGACGGGGTCTGCGCCCAATCGGCGCTCACCCGGAACCGGCCGTCGCTCCAGCGGCTGATATCGCAGGCGTGCAGGAACAGCTGATGCCGTCCGGGCACCGTAATGCCGTGTGCGGCACGGACATAGCCGCGACAGCCGAAGACCACCTCGGGCGGCAGCAGGCCGCCGGTGAGCGTGCGGCGCGGACCGTAGACGTCGGTGAGCACCTCGTCGAGCACCCGCGAGCGCTGCACCAGGCCCGCCTCGAGCTCGGTCCAGTCGTCCGCGGAGATCAGCAGCGGGATGGGATCGAGCCGCCACGGCGCGTTCACCGGCTGCTCGTCCGGCGCGGCGATCTCGGTGTAGGTGATGCCGTCGTCCTCGATCAGCCTGCGCACCCGGTTGTCGAGTCTGCCGAGGCCGGTGGGTCCCAGCTCCACGAAGTCGGCGGACAGCTCGGACCACATCCGGCGCACCGTGCCGTCCGCGTCGACCAGCTCGTCGTAGTAGCCCTCGGTCGGCCTGCCGCACTCGTCGTAGGGCGCGCTCTCGACGCCGCCGGTGCGATACCGCGCGAGTTGCTCGGCGATCTGCTCGCGCGCGCTCGCCGTCGTCTCCCGCAGTGCGTCCTCGCGCATGGTCACCGCGCCGACCCCACTTCCGCTGTCAGACGTGCCCGACGGTCGCTGGACCAATTCCCGGACGGCCCGTGCGACGCGGCTCGAGGGGAGCCGCTACTCGACATCCGTGAATTGCTCCGCTATTTTCGCACGTAGCTCGCTTATATCGACGCACTGCGGCGAAGTCACCGGATTGCGCGACTCAGATTGCGAGCCGATTGCCCGAGCGACGGCAACGCGGGCCCGCGCGTGCGACACACGCCGCGACCTACCGCCACGGGCGACGCGGAAGTGGTAGACAAAGATAACGAACCGATCTCGTCTGGAGGTCACATGCGCGCGCCGGATTGTTCGTCCTGCGAGTCCGCCGTCGACCACTGCCACGGCACCCTGATCGTGCACGCGAGCAGGCACACCGAGTGCACCGAGGGCGACTGCGTCGATCTCGACTACGTCAGGCACACCTTCGTCGTCGACTGCGCCGACGTGGCGGGCGGCTGCGCCTGCGCCGAGTCCGGCACGGCCCGTCGCCTCGCCTGAACCGGGGCGTACGTACCCTGTCCGGGTGAGCTATGACCACGTCTTGCTGCCGTCAGGTGTCGCGTCATCGATCCCCGAGGTCGACGCTTACCTCAGCACTCAACAGGGACTACCGCAGGCGGGCATGGTCGCCCAGATCGCGGCCGAGCTGAACAAGGCCAACGCCGAGGTCCCGGAGGACGACGGCTTCCTCAGCGTGCACCCGGTCGGCGGCGTCGCGACCGGCGCGGCTCTCCAGGTGCCGTGCCCGTACGACGCGATCGGCTTCGTCCGGCAGCTGCTGTTCTCGATCGCGACGCCGCTGAACTACGCGGTCTACGACCCGCAGCTGGCCTGGCTGATCGACCCGGCCGGGCACGTGCGGGCCACCGTCACCCACGGCGGCGCGGGCGAGTTCCCGTATCTCACCAAAGCCCTTGCCGACCAATGGGTTTCCGAGCTGGCCCCGCCCAACCCGTACCTCGTGGTCGAGCGCGACGAGCAGGTCTACATGCAGACCTACCGCGAGAAGACCGGCGCGTTCACCCTGGAATACCGAGATGGCTCCCCCGACAAGCACTTCGGCACCACCGTGCTGGACGCGCCGACGGTGTCCTCGCTCCTCTGGGACTGGGCCGTCGACGACCGCACCCGCATGCAGACCCTGCCGTGGTCGCGCGTCGAGCTCTGACGCACCGATTTCGAACGGCGCCAATGGTTTCGCGGAACCTCACTGGTTCTGCACGGCGAGCCGACCGGCCAGCGCGATGAACGAGACGCCGAAGACCCGGCGCATCCAGGTCACCACGGCCGGCCGCGAGATGACCTGGCTACGGACCGCCGCCGCACACACGCCGTAGATCGCGAACACGACGAACGTGGTGAGCATGAAGACCGCGCTCAACTCGAGCAGGCGCGCCAATGCGTTCGGCGATCCGGCAGGCACGAACTGCGGCAGGAACGCGAAGGCGAAGATGGTGAGCTTCGGATTCAGCAGGTTGAGCAGCACCGCCGAGGTGACCACCTTGCGCACCGACTGAGCACCCTCGTTCGGCCCCTCGGGCACGGTGAGCGCGCCCTTGTCCCGAAAAGTGGTCCACGCCATGTAGATCAGGTAGGCGACGCCGAGGTACTTCAAGGTCTGGAACGCGACCGCGCTCGCGTTGAGCAGCGCGGCCAGCCCGGTCATCGCCGCGACCAGGTGCGGGACGGTGCCGACGGTGCAGCCGAAGGCCGCGATCACGCCGGCCTTCGCTCCCCTGGACAACCCCGCCGCCAGGGTGAACAGCGCACCGGTGCCCGGAGTGACACAGATGACGAGCGTGGTCAGCAGGAATTCGATGCTCATCCCCGACACAGTAACTCGTGCGTGGTACGCCGCAACCCCCGTAGTTTCGGGGCTGGGAGCCGCGCGGTCAGAGCGTGCGCCGCCCGGACAGCGCGCGCCCCAGGGTCAGTTCGTCCGCGAACTCCAGATCGCCGCCCATCGGCAGCCCCGACGCCAGCCTGGTCACGCTCAGGCCGGGGAAGTCGCGCAGCATGCGCACCAGGTAGGTGGCCGTCGCCTCGCCCTCGGTGTTCGGGTCGGTCGCGATGATCACCTCGGTGACGTCGACCCCGTCCTCCTGATTTCCGATGCGCGCCAGCAACTCTCGAATCCGCAGCTGGTCCGGCCCGATGCCGCTCAGCGGGTCGAGCGCGCCGCCGAGCACGTGGTACCGGCCACGGAACTCACGGGTCCGCTCGATCGCCTGCACGTCCTTGGGCTCCTCGACCACGCAGATCATGGTGCGGTCGCGCCGCGGGTCGGCGCAGATGCGGCACAGCTCGCCGTCGGAGACGGTGCCGCAGACCACGCAGAACTGCACGCCGTCGCGCACCTTCTGCAGGGCGGCCTGCAACCGGTCGATCTCCGGCGGCTCCACCTGCAGGAGGTGAAAAGCGATGCGCTGCGCGCTCTTCGGACCGACGCCGGGCAGCTTGCCCAGCTCATCGATCAGATCCTGAACCGGACCCTCGTACAACGGCTATGTCCTCGCGGCTCTCAGAGCCCGGGCAGGCCGGGCAGCGAGCCGCCGCCGAGCCCTCCCGAGAGCGGCCCGAGCCGGTCGGCGGCCAACTGCTGCGCGCTGGCCATGGCGTCGTTCACCGCGCCGATCACCAAGTCCTGCAACGTCTCCACGTCCTCGGGATCGACCGCCTTGGGATCGATGGTCAGCGCGACGACCTCACCGGACGCCTTGATGGTGACCTTGACCAGCCCACCCCCGGCCTGGCCCTCCACCTCGGCGGCGGCGATCTCGGCCTGGGCTTCCATCACCGCCTGCTGCATCTGCTGCGCTTGGGCGAGTAACTGCTGCATGTCGAACTGACCACCGGGCTGCACGGCATGTTCCTCTCTGGCGAAAGTGTCACCGGTCAGCCTAGTCCTCGGCTCGGGCGCGCCTCGATCGGTCTCGCATCGGCGGCGTCGATCCGGTTCGGCTCTACGCAGGCCCGCCGTCCGTTATATGCCCGTTGCATGGTCGGTAACAGGTTGGGTATCTCCAGGTCCCGAGCAGCAAGATCGACCTACCATCGGAAGGTAGGTCGGGAGACCGTGCGGCAGTTCTGGAGTACCGATATGACCACGATGAAGGCGCGTTTCCTGAGCACCGCGGTGTTCGCACTGGGTGTGCCCGGCATCCTTCTCGGCCTCGCCCCCGCGGCGACCGCCGAACCCGACGTCACCGAGGCGGCCGCCGACTACGGCGGCGGGTGCGTGCTCTATCCGGAGGACCGCGCCGCCACCATCGACTCGTTGCGGTTCCGCTGCTCGCCCGAGCAGCAGGACGCCATCTTCCGGGACGCCGACCGCGGCGAGGTGCCGATGGGCGTGAAGAACGGCTGGGTGACCCGGCCGCCGACCATGCAGGGCATCGCGCCCGCGTTCTGGATCGGCAAGACCTTCTACACCGGCCCCGACGGCGGCTACCTGATGAACCGGGTCACCGGCGCCGGCCTCGAGGCCTGGCCCGCCAATGTCTACACCGCCCCCGCCTACCTCGACGGCAAACCGACCTGGGCGCTGAACTACGACCCGTCCCCGACGCCGCCGGTCTACGACGAGATCCGAGAGGTCACCCCTGGCGTCTGGTTCGGCTACTCCTGGTGGCGCGGCGCCGTCCAGACCACCCTTCTGCTCACCTTCGTGCTGGCCTAAGGCTTTTTCTCCCGCGAAAGTTGACTCTCCCCCTGCTGGAGGGTGTTCGCTGAAGGCATGACAGCGACCGTCTCCATCGGGGAGTTCGCCAGGCTGACGTGCCTGAGCGTGAAGACGCTCAGGCACTACCACGACATCGAGCTGCTCGAGCCGGTCGAGATCGATACCGGGTCGGGCTATCGGCGGTACTCGATCGACCAGGTGGCGCAGGCTCATCTGATCCGGCGCCTGCGCCGGCTCGACATGCCCCTGCCCGAGGTCAAGGCCGTGCTCGCCGCGCCGGACGACGACGTTCGCCACGCCGCGCTGCGCGCGCACCTGGAGCGGATGGAGGCCGAGCTGGAAAGGACCCGCTCGGTGGTGGCCTCGCTGCGGTCGTTGCTCACCCCGTCCGCGCCGATCGCCGTCGAATACCGCTCCATCCCGGCCTTTTCCGCGCTGGCGCTCATCGAGGTGGTCAGCCGGGACGACATCGGCCCCTGGTGCCAGGCGGCGTATCCGCTGCTGCACCAGACGCTGGCCGCGGCGGGCATCGAGCCCGACGGCGTCGACGGCGCCACCTACTCGATGGAGTTCTTCGAGAACGATCTCGGCGAGGTGGTCGCCTACGTCCCGATCCCGGCCGCCGCCGCGATCGAACCGCACGAGCGCGTCTCGGTCATCGAGCTACCCGCGCGCCGCTTCGCCATCGCGCTGCACGAGGGGGACTTCGAGGATTTCGACCGCACCTACGGCGCGCTCGGCAGCCACGTCGCCGAACACGACACCGCGCTGGCCGAGCCCGTCCGCGAGCGCTACCTGCTCAGCCCGGACGACACCGACGATCCGACCGCCTACCGCACCGAAGTCTGCTGGCCGATCGGCCGGCTCTGAGAAAGGGAGAACCCCAATGGTCCTGTCGCTCGCCCACGTCACCATCGACTGCGCCGACGCCGCCGCCCTCGCCGGATTCTGGTCCGAGCTGCTCGACCAGCCGGTCGACGAGGGCGCGACCGAGTACTTCGCCACCGTCGGCCGCGCGGCGGGCGCGTCGCCGCTGCTGATGTTCATCCAGGTGCCCGACAAGACGCCGGGCAAGAACGTGATCCACCTCGACTTCCACGCCGAGGACTGGCATCAGCACATCGAACGCGCGGTCAGCCTGGGCGCCAAGCGGATCGGCGACTTCGACGAGTACGGCGCGCAATGGACCACGCTGGCCGATCCCGAGGGCAACCTCTTCGACATCGGCGCGGCGTAGCGGGCGCGTGGAGCGCGCCCGGCCATCACGGCCGGGTCGCGCTCGAGTCGTCTCAGGCCAGTTCGCGCTGCAGGTTGCCCAGCACCTCGGCCTGAATCTTCTTCAGGCCGAGCGGCGCGAAGATCCCCTCGAAGATGCCCTTGACCCCGCCCGCGCCCTGCCAGGTGGTGCGCAGGGTGACCTGCGCGCCGGCGCCGTCCGGGGTGACGGTCCAGGTGTTCACCATGGTGGAGTTCGAATCGCGCTCGGTCACAATGGAATCCGACACCGATACGACCGCGTGCACGTTGCGCGTGCGCTTCTCGGTGGCCTGCAGCGTCCACTCGGCCACGGTGCCCGCGCCCTTGCCGCCCTCGACGACCTTGTAGTCGCGGTAGTGCGACGACAGGATGCGCGGGCGCACCGTGTCGTAGTCCGCGATGGCCGTGAGCGTGCGCTGCGGATCCGCCGCAACGGTGATCGAGCTACTGGCGCTGACCTGTCCCACAATGAGCTCCTTGTCCGGGTACGGTATGTCGACCGGTGTCCATCCTGCCCTGTAGCGGCCGACACGCCGCACAGCGGCCGAGACGTGTGGCGAACTTCTCGGGGGCGGCCGGTATTCCGGTTAGCAACATATGCGTGACATTTCTCCCGAGACCGTGCCCTCGCGGTGGTCCCACACTCGGGTGCGTACTAGCGTCGAGGGGTGGCAGTGAGTCTGTTGGGGAAAGCCGGGCGCGCTCCGGCCGCACATGAATCCGGGTTTGCCGCGCATCGGGCTGGAGTGGACCGACTCCTGGCGAGTTATCGCGCGATTCCCCGCGACGCCAATGTGCGGCTGGCGAAGAAGACCTCGAATTTGTTTCGAGCCAGGGCGAAAAATCCCGCGCCCGGGCTGGACGTATCCGGGCTGGCGAGCGTCATCGCGGTGGATCCGGTGGCCAAAACCGCCGACGTCGCCGGGATGACCACCTACGAGAATCTCGTCGCCGCCACCCTCCCTTACGGCCTCGCGCCCCTGGTCGTCCCGCAGCTCAAGACGATCACCCTCGGCGGCGCGGTGACCGGCCTCGGCATCGAGTCGACCTCGTTCCGCAACGGCCTGCCGCACGAGTCGGTGCTGGAGATGGACATCCTGACCGGCGCGGGCGAGATCATCACCGCCACCCCGGACAACGAGCACGCCGACCTGTTCCGCGGCTTCCCGAACTCCTACGGCACCCTCGGCTACTCGGTGCGGCTGAAGATCGAACTCGAGACCGTGCCGCCCTACGTCGCCCTGCGCCACCTGCGCTTCCGCGACCTGCGCGAGCTGGAACGGACCCTGGCGACCATCGTCGAGGAGAAGACCTACGACGGTGAACGGGTCGACTACCTCGACGGCGTGGTGTTCACCGGCGACGAGAGCTACCTGACCCTCGGTCGCCAGACCGACGAGCCCGGCCCCGTCAGCGACTACACCGGCATGGACATCTACTACCGGTCCATCCAGCACGACGGCGGGCGGCCCAAGCGCGACCGGCTGACCATCCACGACTACCTGTGGCGCTGGGACACCGACTGGTTCTGGTGCTCGCGCGCGTTCGGCACGCAGAACCCGAAGATCCGCCGATTCTGGCCGAAGCGCTACCGCCGCAGCAGCTTCTACTGGAAGCTCATCGCGCTCGACCACAAATACGACATCGCCGACCGGCTCGAGGCCAGGCAGGGCAACCCGCCGCGCGAGCGGGTGGTGCAGGACATCGAGGTGCCGGTCGAGCGCACCGCCGACTTCGTCGAGTGGTTCCTGCGCGAGATCCCGATCGAGCCGCTCTGGCTGTGCCCGCTGCGGCTGCGCGAGACCGGCGCGCCCGCCACGACCGAGCGCACGTGGCCGCTGTATCCGCTCGAACCGAATCGGACATATGTCAATGTCGGATTCTGGTCGTCCGTTCCCACCGTGCCTGGACAGCAGGACGGAGCGGCCAATCGCGCGATCGAGCGCACCGTCACCGACTTCGACGGGCATAAGTCGCTGTACTCGGATTCCTATTACGGCAAGGATGAGTTCGCGGCGCTGTACGGCGGCGATACCTACACCGAATTGAAGAAACGCTACGACCCAGACCAGCGGCTGCTGGATTTGTATTCGAAGGCGGTGCAACGCAAATGACGACATTCAAGGACCGTTCCGATGTCTTGGCTGAGCTCGGAACCAAACTCAGCATTGCCGAGATCTTCGAGACGCTGATCGACGGCGCGGCGCCGATCCGGCTGACCGCCTACGACGGCAGCGCGACGGGTCCGGAGGACTCGAAGTACACGCTGGACATCAAGACCCCCCGCGGCATCAACTACCTGGCAACCGCGCCCGGCGACCTCGGCATGGCGCGCGCCTACATCTCGGGCGACATGACCGCCGGCGGCGTGCACCCCGGCGATCCCTACGACATCCTCAAGGCGATGGACGGCCTGAAGTTCCATCGTCCGTCCGCGCTCGCGCTGGTCACCATCGCCCGCTCGCTCGGCTGGGAGCGGCTCAAGCCGATCGCGCCGCCGCCGCAGGAGACGCTGCCGCGCTGGCGCCGGATCGCGCTGGAGGGCCTGCGGCACTCCAAGACTCGCGACGCCGAGGCGATCCACCACCACTACGACGTCTCGAACAAGTTCTACGAGTACGTGCTCGGCCCGTCGATGACCTACACCTGCGCGTGTTACGGCGACGAGGACTGGACGCTGGAGCAGGCTCAGGAGAACAAGTACCGGCTCGTCTTCGAGAAGCTGCGGCTGAAGGAGGGCGACCGGCTGCTCGACATCGGCTGCGGCTGGGGCGGCATGGTCCGCTACGCGGCCAAGCGCGGCGTCAAGGTGATCGGCGCGACCCTGTCTGCTGAGCAGGCCGAGTGGGCGCAGCAGAAGATCGCCGAGCAGGGCCTGTCCGAGCTGGCCGAGGTGCGGCACTCCGATTACCGGGACATCCCCGAGGGCGAGTTCGACGCGGTGTCCTCGATCGGGCTGACCGAGCACATCGGCGTGCACAACTACCCGTACTACTTCGAGTACATGAAGAACAAGCTGCGCGACGGCGGCCTGTTCCTGAACCACTGCATCACCCGGCCGGACAACACCAGGACCACCAAGGCCGGCGACTTCATCGACCGCTACGTGTTCCCCGACGGTGAGCTCATCGGCTCGGGCCGCATCATCTCCGAGATCCAGAACGTCGGGCTCGAGGTGCTGCACGAGGAGAACCTGCGCGAGCACTACGCGCTGACCCTGCACGAGTGGTGCAAGAACCTGGTGGAGAACTGGGACGCGTGCGTCGCCGAGGTCGGCGAGGGCACCGCGAAGGTCTGGGGTCTCTACATGGCCGGCTGCCGACTCGGCTTCCAGCGCAACGTGGTTCAGCTGCATCAGGTCCTCGGCGTCAAGCTCCCCGCCGACGGCGACTGGACCGTGCCGCTGCGCCCCTGGTGGCAGCCGTAGCTCCGGCCTGCTGCCCGCCCTAGTCCAGGAGTTCGTCGAGGAACAGGGCGGGCAGTTCTATGTCTCCGGTATGTGCTGCGGCGGAGGGCATTTCGGCGCGCAGGACCCGCAGGATGCCCACCACGCCGGGGCCCGCGTCGAGTAGCGGTCTGGTCCAGCCCAATTCGGCGCAGGTGGCCGCGGCCGGGAGCAGCAGGCCGGTGGCCTCACCGACCCAGCCGGAGGCGGCCAGGCACTCGGCCAGCAGCAGGGCGGCGTCCAATTGCGCACGCGGACGGCCCTTGTCGAGCATGCGGCCGTGCAGGGCGCGGGCGCGGCGCACGGCGCGATCGTCCGCGCCGAGCCTGCCCTTGGCGAGCAGCTCGCGGATCGCGGCGATCTCCTCGGCCTCCGCGGCCAGCACGGCCGCCCCGGACATCCGGTGGCCGGTACGCAAGGGGGCCGATTCGGCGCCGGTGTACTCCTCCGCGGACTCGTCCAGCGGTAGACCGAGGCGCAGCCGTTCGGCGCGGATGTGCGCGGCGAGCCGGGTCAGCCTGTTGTCCTCGGCGATCCGCGCGCCCTCGTCGAGCCTGGTCGCGGCCGTGAACAGATCGCCGCGCACCGCCTTGACCCGCGCGCCGACGACGAACGTCGAGATCAGGAAGTCCACCGGCCCGACCCGGGCGACCAGCTGGTGACTCTCGTCGAGCAGTTGGTCGGCGACGTCGAGATCGCCACGGCGGTAGTTCAATTCGCCGAGCATCGCGGCCGCCACCCGCACCGCGTGCGAGCGCGGGCCCGACCGCCGCTTGGCGACCTGCCACGCCTGCTGGAAACACTCTGTCGCCGTGGAGATGTCGAGCTGCTCGTAGGCCGCCGCGCCGCGCCCGCACAGCCCGAAGACCTCACCGAGCGGATCCTTGGACCGCGCGTGGTATTCCGCCGCCCAGTCCTGGATCTCCCGGGCGCCGTCGAAGTCGAACTCGCACAACCGCACGAACGAGGTCAGGTTCGCCGCGGTCGACACGGTCCAGGCGGGCAGCGCCTCCGGCTTCTTCAAGCAGTCCGCGACCCGGTCTAGCACGCCCTCGGTGTGATCGCGGGCGATCTGGTCGGCCGCGCCGAGCACGGCGGCCTGGCAGCGCTGCTGGTTCATATCCTCGTCGGTGGCCGAGCCGCGCGCGAGGATGTTGGACAGCCGGCCGAGCGCCGAGCGCGCCGCGCCGGACTGCTGCAGGTTCACATTGGCCCGGGCCACCGCCATCAACAGCTTGGAGCGCGAAGCCACCTGCTGCACCGGCAGTTTCGACACCGACCCGAGCAGCGTCGCCAGCCTGGACCGGTCGATGAGGTCCATGCCGCCGGTCTCCAGCAGGTCCAGCGCCATCTTGAAGTCGGCCGCCGCGAGGGCGTGGTCGACGGACTTGCGCAGCAGCTGATGCTCGGCGTACCAGCGAGAGGCCTTGCGGTGCAGCGTCTTCGATCGTCCCGGCTGGGCCCGCTCCAGCCGGGCCCGTAGGTGCTCGGCGAACAGCGGCTGCATCCGGAACCACTCCGGGTCGTGCACGATCCGGCGCAGGAACAGTTCGCGCTGCTCGGCCTGCTCCAGCAGGTGCTCGGCGTCCTCGTCCTCCGACAGCGCCGCGGCCAGCGAGCCGCACACCCGCTCGGTCACCGAGATCGACATGAGAAAGTCGAGCATCCTGGGTTCCAGTGTGTCCAAGACGTTTTCGGCGAGGTACTCGCGGATGCCGTGGTTGCCCTCGGACAGGCCGGCGATCAGCTGGTCCGGGTCGGCGTTGCCGCGCAGCGAGAGGCTGACCAGCTGAATGGCGGCGGGCCAGCCGTCGGTGACCGCGTGGATCTGCTCGACCTGGGTGTCGGTGAGCGGAAACCCATGGTGGCGCACCAGGATCTCCTCGGTCTCCGGCGCGGTCAGGCGCAACGCGGCGGAGCCGATCTCGACCAGTTCGTCGTGCACACGCATCCGGCTGATCGGCAACCCGGACTGCTCGCGGCTGGTCACCACGAAGCGCAGGTGGTGACATCCGTTGTCCAGCAACGCTTCCATCGCCCGGTGCGCGCCCGCGTCGCTGACGCGGTGCCAGTCGTCGACGACCACGACGACCGTGCTACCGCTCGCGTGGATCTCGTCGATCAGCGTCGACACCACGAAGGCCGCCGCGTCGGCGGGCCGCTCCTCCAGCACCTGGTCCAGGCCGGTGCCGACGTCCGGGCGGACCCGCCGGATCGCCTGGACGAGGTGGGCGAGGAACCAGATCTCGTTGTCGTCGTCCTGATCGACGCCGATCCAGGCGACGGGGATGCCGCGTTCGGTGAGGTCGGTGCGCCACTGGGCGGCCACGGTGCTCTTGCCGAAACCGGCGGGCGCGTGGATCACCGCGAGCCTGCGGCGGCCGCCCGCCCGCAGGATATCCAGCAGGCGCGGGCGCGCGACCGGTTCGCGGGCGGGGGTGGGCGGGCGGAACTTGGTCGCCGCGGTCGGCGGCAGGGTGGTGGCCGTTCCGCTCGCACCGGTGTGCTGGGACACCGCCGGGCGCAGGGTCAGCGGCCAGCTGCGCCGGGCCGTCACCGCGGGCCTGGACCTGGTCGAGGCCGCGGTCGCCGAGGCGGTCGAGGACGCGGCGGAGTTCTGCCTCGGCTCGGGCGCGGCGATGGTCTCCAGCAGCGCCATCTCGTCGGGCATCTGATCGTGGTCGCGCTGCACCGCGCGCAGCAGCTGTCCGAAGTCGTAGGCCGAGGACGGCCGGTCGTCGGGGTCGGTGGCCATGGCGTGCTGGATCACCTCGGCCACGTCGGGCGGGATGTCATGCTCGCGCAGATCCGGCACCGGCTGAGTGGTGATCCGCAAGAACTGCGCGACCACCTTCTCCCCCGCCTGCCGCTCGAACGCCGCGTGCCCGGTGAGCAGCGCGAACAACGTCGCGCCGAGGCCGTAGACGTCGGAGCGGATGGTCGGGTCGTCGCCCTTGAGGACCTCCGGCGCGGTGAAGGCGGGCGACCCGGTGATCATGCTGCTCGAGGTCTGGAAACCGCCGGGGATTCTGGCGATGCCGAAGTCGGTCAGCTGCGGCTCGCCGTAGCCGCTGAGCAGGACGTTGGCGGGTTTCACGTCGCGGTGCAGAATCTGGGCGCGGTGCGCGCTCTCGATCGCCCCCGCCAGTTTCACCCCGGCCCGCAGCGAGTCGGCCCAGGTGAGCGGGCCCTGATCGCGGATCACCTGCTCCAGCGAGCCGCGGGTGCAGAACGGCATGACGATGAACGGCAGGCCGCTGAGCGTGACATCGACCTGCAGGATGTCGACGATGTTCGGGTGGCCGGACAGCCGCCCCATCGCCTGTTCCTCACGCAGGAAACGTTCGCGGCTCTCCACGTCGATCTCCGAGGAGAGCACCTTCACCGCGACGACCCGCTCCAGCGCCCGCTGCACGCAGCGATAAACCACGCCGAAGCCGCCCCGGCCGATCTCCTTCGCCTCCGCGAGACCCATCGCCTCCAGCTCGTCGGCGATCTCGATGACCGGATGGCGCTGGGTATCCGAGTCGGCCGAGGTCGGGCCGGGGCCCGCCGCGTCCGAACGCGTCCGTGGATTCACGTGACCACCTCGAACTCACATCGAATCGGCGCCACCGAGGGGGAGCAAGCACACCGACGCTCGGACATCATCCGGAGCCCCGCGCGATGTCCGATATGTCTGCGCATACTCCAACGTAGCGCGGGCGCGGCACCCAGTGGGAGATTCCCTGGTATTCGCCGCCCGGCGTTGCGAAAGGCCGCGCGATCTCGGGCCTCAGCGCGCGGCGGCGGGGCGGGCGTCGGGCGCGAACCGGAAGGTGAACCGCTGCATGAGCTTCTTGCACTTGGTGTTCTGGAAGGCGGCGATCAGCCAGCGGCCGTCCAGACGGACGAGGGTGTAGGTCTGCACCTTGGACAGTTTCTCCGGCCGCTTCCGGTTGGCCTTGTAGATGTCGCCGCTGCTGTTCACTACGGCGGTGTCGGGTCCGTAGAAACGGATGTCCAGCAATGCGTCGGCCATCTTCGTGCCTTTCAGGAAGCTGTCGAAGAGGGCGCGGTGGGACGCCACGATATCGGCGCGGCCCTGGTAGACGGAGCCGAACCAGGCGGTGTAGGACGCGTCCTCGGTGAAGAGCGCGCCGTAGGCGTCGGCGTCGCCGCGGCCCCAGGCCTGCGCCAATTCCGTGAGTACGGCCTCGATGTCCCGGCGCTGGTCGGCGGTGTGGTTGCTGTTCACGACGGCCTCCGTGATAGATTCTCTGCTTACAAGAGCTTTCTTCGTTGAAGACGTCTCTTCGTTTAGGAAGAGATTATGAGAGGCGGGGTCCCGTGTCAACACCGGCGATGCGTCCGGACGCGAGCGCGGTCTACCGGCGCTACCTGAGCGCCGTCATGCTGCATGGACAGGCCGGCGCGCGGGCGGTCGACCTCGGCGCGACCGACCTGTACGCGCTCAACATCCTGGAGCTGGCGGGGCCGATGACACCGGGCGAACTCGGCACGCGCAGCGGACTGACCACCGGCCCGACGACGCGGCTGATCGACCGGCTGACCGACGCCGGATACGTCCGGCGCGTGCCGGTGCCGGGTGACCGGCGCAAGGTGCTCGTCGAATTGGTCAGCACCCCAGCGGGATTGGCCGAGGCGCTGGCCCCCGCGCAGCGCCGGATCGGCGAGATCATCGAGGCGTACACCGCCGAACAGCGGGAGGTGCTGTTCGACTACTTCACCCGCGCCGCCGAGGCCTTCCGCGACGCGACCGAGGATCTGCGCGCCGAATAGCCGCGCTCGATCGCGGCCGAAATACGTTGCGGTTCAACGCTTGCGGACGTAAAGCCTGCTAACGGACAGCCAAGGCGATGAACTGGGTGATCTGATTGGCGGCGAAGTTGTTGTCGCTCACCAGGATCAGCGTGCGCTCGCCGGAGGGCAGGCGCGGGCCCCAGGTCATGCCCTCGACATTGTCGAGGTTGCGCAGGCCGACGTCGGCCAGGTCGACCAGCAGGCGCTTGGTGACCGGGCGGGCGTGGCCGAGTGGCGCGTCGAGCACGTTGGTCGCGGCGTTCAGGTCGGCCTCGTAGATCCGGATCTTGTTGCCGACGCCGTAGACGAAAGCACGTTCCAGGACAAGGACTTTCGACGGGTCGAACGGGTCGGCGGCCAGGATCGAGGCGATGCCGTTCGTGCCGAGTCCCGGCTGGGGGCTCGACTCGGCGAACACCGGCTCCAGCGGGTAGGCGAACTGGGCGAGCGGCCGGCCCGTGCGCGCCTGCACGGTGATCCGCGTCGTCGCGCCCGTCGTTGTCGTCGCGACCGGGCCGTCCTGCAGGAGCGGCGCCTCCACCGACGTCACGAACAGCGAACCGCCCGCGGCGAAGGTCGCGCCCTCCAGCGCCAGGTTCTGCCGAGGACCCGAATCGGGCCGCATCCGTTCGTTGTCCGGGATCGGCAGCTCACCCGCGAAAGCGCCGTCCGGACGGGCGATCCGGACCGAGGGATCGGCGAGCACGGTGTCGGTGCGCTCCCCCTCCTGCGTCCAGAAGTAGTCGCCGGTCCACGGATCGACGCGAATCTCCTCGGGGTCCAACGACTTCGGGCCGTAGGGCGCGCCCGCGGGCGTCAGCAGCGGATGCGTGCCGGTGAAAGTGACCGGGCCGAGGCCGTTCTCGGTCACCGCGAATCGGGCGGTGTAGAAGCGGGCCGGGTCGCGCTCCGAGCGGTCGTCGCTGATGAGCACGTAATCGCCGGTGCGCGTGTCGAAGTCGATGCCGGACAAGCCGCCGACCGCGGTGCCTTCGAACCTCAGGTCGTTGGGCACGATCTGCTCGCCCAGCAGGCGAACGGCGGGCCCGGACTCGGGCGCCGCCGCGGCGGGCGCCGCCCCGAGGGCCACCGCGATGGTCGCGGCCAGGAGAATTTGCGCACGTCGGGCCGGTCCACGTCTCACGAACACCACGCTATCCATCATGCGGTACCGGCAGGTGAACGGCGCCCGAATCCGCCGAACCGGCGGGTGGAACGGCGAAAGCCCGCCACCGCGAAAGGCGGTGGCGGGCTTTACCGTTGGTGACTGCCTACTTGCGCAGCGAGGCCGGGACCTCGAAGCGCTCGCCGTAGGTCTTGGCGAGGTAGTCGGCACGCTCGACGAACGCCGCCTGCCCGCCCGGGTAGCCGACGATGAACTGGTGCACGCCACCGGTCCAGGCCGGGTAGCCGATGCCGAAGATCGAGCCGATGTTGGCGTCGGCGGTGGTCTCCAGCACGCCCTCGTCGAAACACTTCTGGGTCTCGATCGCCTCGATGAACAGCATGCGATCGATCAGATCCTGCAGCGGCACACCGAAGCCCGCCGTGGTCTTGAAGTGCTCACGCAGGCCCGGCCAGATGCCGGTGCGCTTGCCCTCTTCGTCGTACTCGTAGAAGCCGGCCTTCTCCAGGCGGCCCGGACGACCCTCGGAGACCAGGTAGTCGATGACGTCCTGAGCCGGGTGCCGCTTCTTGCCCATGGTGGTGTCGCCGTGCTCGGCGGCCTCCTGGGTCTCCTTGGCGATCTTCTGCATGAGCTTGAGGTTCAGCTCGTCCGACAGCTGCAGCGGCGCGGCCGGGTAGCCCGCCTGCAGACCGGCCTGCTCGATGGTCGCGGGCTCGATGCCCTCGGTGAGCATGGCGATCGCCTCGTTGACGAAGGTGCCGATCACGCGCGAGGTGAAGAAGCCGCGGCTGTCGTTCACCACGATCGGGGTCTTCTTGATCGCCAGGGTGTAGTCGAACACCCGCGCCAGCGCCTCGGGCGAGGTCTTCTCACCCTTGATGATCTCCACCAGCGGCATCTTGTCCACCGGCGAGAAGAAGTGGATGCCGATGAAGTCCTCCTGGCGCTTCACACCGGCGGCCAGACCGGTGATCGGCAGGGTGGAGGTGTTCGAGCCCAACAGCGCGTCCGGGGTGACGATGTCCTCGATCTCCTGGAACACCTTGTGCTTGAGCTCGGTGTTCTCGAAGACCGCCTCGATCACGAAGTCGACGCCGTCGAAATCCTTGGCGTCGGCGGTCGGGGTGATCCGATCTAGCAGCGCCTTGGACTTCTCCTCGGTGGTCTTGCCCCGCGAGAGCGCCTTGGCCTCGATCTTCTCGGAGTAGTTCTTGCCGCGCTCGGCCGCCTCGATGGTGACGTCCTTGAGCACGACCTGGTAGCCGGCCTTGGCGGAGACGTAGGCGATGCCCGCGCCCATCATGCCCGCGCCGAGCACGCCGACCTTCTTGATGTCCTTCTTCGGCACGTCGTTCGGCCGCGAGCCGCCGTTGTTGATCGACTGCAGGTCGAAGAAGAACGCCTGGATCATGTTCTTCGCGACCGGGCCGGTCAGCAGGTGGACGAAGTAGCGCGACTCGATGAGCGAGGCGTTGTCGATGTCGACCTGCGCGCCCTCGACGGCCGCGGCCATGATGGCGCGCGGTGCCGGCATGTTGGTGCCCTTGAGCTGCTTGCGCAGGTTGGCCGGGAACGCGGGCAGGTTCGCCGCGAAGGCCGGGGTGGACGGGGTGCCGCCGGGGATCTTGTAGCCCTTCTTGTCCCACGGCTGCACGCCGCCCTCGGGGTTGGCCTTGATCCACGCCTTGGCGGCGGGCACCAGCTCCTCGATCGAGCCGACGACCTCGTTGATCAGGCCGATCTCCTTGGCCTTGGCCGGGCGGTACTTGTTGCCCTGCAGCAGCACCTGCATGAGGGCGTTCTGCAGGCCGAGCATGCGCACGGTGCGGGTGACGCCGCCACCGGCGGGCAGCAGGCCGAGGCTGACCTCGGGCAGACCGAGCTGCACGCCCGGCACGTCGGCCGCGATGCGGTAGTGGGTCGCCAGGGTGATCTCCAGGCCGCCGCCGAGCGCGGCGCCGTTGATCGCGGAGACGACCGGCTTGCCCAGGGTCTCCAGGCGGCGCAGCGCGTCCTTGATGGTGAACAGCTCGTCCATCACGCCCTGGCCGTCTTCCGGGCCGACCTTCATCATGTTCTTCAGGTCGCCGCCCGCGAAGAAGGTCTTCTTCGCCGAGGTCAGCACCACGCCGGTGATGCTGTCCTTCTCGGCCTCGAGCCGCTCGACCGTCGCGGTCATGGACGACTTGTACAGCTCGTTCATCGTGTTGGCGCCCTGGTTCGGGTCGTCCATCGTCAGTACGACGATGCCGTCCGAATCCTGCTCCCAACCGATCATGTTGGTTTCGCTCACAGCTCCGTGTCTCCTGTGTCTATGTGGCCGCGTTCGCGGGCGCTGCGTCTCGCGCAAACTCCGCAGTGCACGCCGCCGTGAATTCTCAGCTGCCGGTTGGGGTTCAGACGCGCTCGATGATGGTCGCCACGCCCATGCCGCCGCCGATGCACAGGGTGATCAGCGCGTAGCGGCCGTTGCGGCGCTCCAGCTCGTCGACCATGGTGCCGGTGATCATCGCGCCGGTGGCGCCGAGCGGGTGGCCCATCGCGATCGCACCACCGTTGACGTTCAGCTTCTCGTCCGGGACGTTCATGTCCTTCTGGAACTTCAGCACCACCGAGGCGAACGCCTCGTTGATCTCGACGAGGTCCATGTCCTCGATCGTCAGACCGGCCTTGGCCAGCGCCTTCTTGGCGGCCGGGGTGGGGCCGGTCAGCATGATGGTCGAGTCGGCGCCGCTGGTCGCGGTCGCGACGACGCGCGCACGCGGGGTCAGCCCGGACGCCTTGCCCGCCTCTTCGGTGCCGACGAGCACCAGCGCGGCGCCGTCGACGATGCCCGAGCTGTTGCCGCCGTGGTGCACGTGGTTGATCTTCTCGACGAAGTAGTACTTCTGCAGCGCGACGGCGTCGAAGCCGCCCATCTCGCCGATCACGGCGAAGGACGGGTTGAGCTTGGCCAGGTCCTCGGCGGTGGTGCCCGGACGCATGTGCTCGTCCTTGTCCAGCACGACGATGCCGTTCTGGTCCTTGACCGGGACGACCGACTTGGCGAAGTAGCCGCCGGTGGTGGCCTTGGCGGCCAGCTCCTGCGAACGCACCGCGTAGGCGTCCACGTCGTCGCGGCTGAAGCCCTCGATGGTGGCGATCAGGTCGGCCGAGACACCCTGCGGTACGAAGTAGGTGTCGTAGTTGGTGGCCGGGTCCAGCGCCCATGCGCCGCCGTCGGAGCCCATCGCCACGCGGGACATGGACTCGACGCCGCCGGCCAGCACCAGGTCGTCGAAGCCGGAGCGCACCTTCTGCGCGGCCAGGTTGACGGCCTCGAGGCCGGAGGCACAGAACCGGTTGAGCTGGAAGCCGCCGACGGTGTCGGGCAGGCCCGCCACGGTCACCGCGGTGCGGGCGATGTCCATGCCCTGGTCACCGACGGGGCTGACGACACCGAGGATCAGGTCGGAGATCCGGTCTTCGTCGAGGTTCGGGAAGCGGCCGCGCAGCTCCTGGATCAGACCAACAGTCAAGTCGATCGGCTTGACCGAATGCAGCGAGCCGTTCTTCTTGCCGCGGCCGCGCGGAGTGCGGATGGCCTCGTAAATGTAGGCCTCTGTGGTCATATCGGAGTGTTCCTTCCTTAAGGTGCGGCGGCCGGACGTCGTCCGTCCGAGCGCTCGGTGCCGCTACTCCGCGCGATGCGGGGTAGCTGCGGGTAACCCCGCCGACCGGTCCTGCGACCGACCGTGCCGTACTGCATTCACACAACTCACTGGGCCCTGCGTGGTCACGCAAGCTTGTTCGTCCGGGCCCCGGCGCCCGCCGTGCATACGCTGTACAAAACGCGGCATGCGTCGGCGTGCGCGGGGTTCCGAGCGCCCATACGTCTGGGCATACCATAGAACCTCGTCGTACCGGAGCTCACGGCCACCCGTTCATACTACCGTGGTGTGCGAACTCCGGTTAACTTAACGTCCTGACGGCGGTGGTTGTCAACCACTCAGCCGTGTGGCCCCCAGCTCACTCTTCAGCAATTCGAGGGCGACCTCGTCCGGGTCGCGCCGATCCCCCGGCGCTACCGGGTCCGCCGCGGCGCGCAGCATCTCCTCTTCGTCCTCGGGCGTCGACGGCGGCACCACGCCGTCGGCGGCCCAGCCGCC